>DAIDHC010000160.1 GCA_027452065.1 Bryobacterales bacterium | reverse complement strand
CGCCTCGGACCGCGGCCACGACAGCATTTCCGTGTTCGCGGTGAATGCCGCCACCGGCCGTCTCACGCTGGTCGAGCGCGCCCCGACACTCGGGCGCACGCCGCGCAATTTCCAGATCGATCCCACCGGCCGATACCTGTTCGCCGCCAACCAGGACTCGGCCACGGTGGCGCTTTTCCGCATCCACGACGTCACCGGCCGCCTGCAGCCGACGGGCAAAACGATCCGCGCCGATTCGCCCGTCTGCGTTGCTTTCGCCCCGGCTCCGTGACGCCGCTCCGCTTTTGGGCGATACACTTCCCAAGATGACACTGCCACGCCTCGCTCTCCTCGTCGCCGCCTCGGCCGCGCTCCAAGCGCAGACGTATGACGTCGTCATTCTCCACGGCCGCGTGATGGATCCGGAGACGCGGCTGGACGCCGTCCGCAACGTCGGCATCCGCGCCGGCCGCGTCGCAGCCATCACCACCGGCGACATCCAGGGCCGCGAAACGATCGAAGCCAAGGGGCTGGTGGTCGCCCCCGGCTTCATCGACCTCCACTCTCACGGCCAGGACGATGAGAACTACCACTACAAAGCCCACGACGGCGTCACCACGGCGCTCGAACTCGAAGTCGGCGTCTGGCCCGTGAAGCCCTGGTACGGCGCGCGCCAGGGGAAATCGCTGGTCAATTTCGGCGCCTCCTCCGGCCACATCGCCTCCACCATGGCGGTGCTTCACGACACCGGCCAATTCCTCCCCCGGGACAACGCCATCAACCTGGCGCCCACGGCCCAGCAGCAGAGCGAAATTGAGAGCCATGTCGTCGAAGGCCTCCACGACGGCGCCCTCGGCATCGGCATGGGCATCGCGTATCTGCCGAAAACCTCGCGGGAGCAGATCTTCGATCTGTTCCGCGTCGCCGCCCGCTTCCATCGGCCCTGCTTCGTGCACATGCGCTTCAACGGCACCGGTGAACCGGGCGTGGTGGACGCCGTGCAGGAGGTCATCGCCGACGCCCAGTCCGCCGGAGCTTCCCTCCATATCGTCCACATCACCAGCATGGCGGTCCGCCAGACTCCGCTGTGCCTGCGCATGATCGACGGCGCGCGCGCCCACGGCCTGGACGTCACCACCGAGATGTATCCTTATACGGCCGGCTCGACCGCGCTGGAATCCGCCGTCTTCGATCCCGGCTGGCAGGAGCGCCTGGGCATCTCCTACGACGGCCTCCAGTGGGCCGCCACCGGCGAGCGACTGACTAGGGAGACGTTCGACAAATACCGCAAGCAGGGCGGCTGGGTGATCATCCACTCGATTCCCGAGGAAGTGGTCCGGCAGGGGATGGCCAACAACGACGTGATGTTCGCCAGCGACGGACGCATGCAGCACGGCACCGGCCACCCCCGCAGCGCCGGCACCTACGCCCGCGTGCTCGGCTATTACGTGCGCGAGCAGCACGCACTGACTCTCATGGACGCCCTGCGGCGCATGACGCTGCTGCCGGCGCGGCGCCTGGAAAAGTTCACGCCCGCGATGAGCCGGAAAGGCCGCCTCCAGCAGGGCTCCGACGCCGATATCACCGTTTTCGACCCGAAGACGGTCATCGACAAAGCCACCTTCGAGAAGCCCGCCCAATACTCGGAAGGCATCCAGTACGTGCTGGTCGGCGGGACTCCGGTAATCCGCGACGGCAAGTTCGTTTCCGGCGTTGCTCCGGGGCGCGGCATTGTCGCCGCGCCGTGAGGGCCGGGCCCGGTAGAAACATTTCCTGCCCTTAACGTTGCACACGCTTTTCATCGTCCGGTAAACAGTCTGTAATCCAGGCGGCGTACACTGAAGATGAGAGCGCTACGTCATGCTTCGCTTTATCACGGCACGGGACGAGAGCGTAATGCGGCGGGCCAACAACTGGCTTCCGCCCCGATGGATCCGCTTGTGGGCGCTGGGCGCAACACGCGCCGGCGACGGCTGGCTGTGGGGCGCCATCGGAATTCTCATCCTCGCTTTCGGCGGCCCGGACCGCCTGCGCGCCGTCTCGGCCGCCGGCCTGGCTACCCTGTTCTCGATCGTGCTGTTCCACCGCCTGAAGCGCATGGCCGGCCGGCGCCGCCCGTGCCACTTCGCTCCGCACTGCTGGGCGACGCTGCTGCCGCCGGACCAGTTCTCCTTTCCTTCCGGCCACACGATGACCGCCTTCGCCGTCACGGTGGCCTTCTCCCAGTTCTATCCGGCGCTGGCTTTCGGCCTGATGTTCTGCGCCCTTTCGATCGCGTTGTCGCGCATCCTGCTCGGCATGCATTTTCTCAGCGACGTCGTCGCCGGAGCCACGCTCGGCGCCGGTCTCGGTTATCTCGCCACGCTCGCGCTGCTTTGAATTCGGGCGGCGCGGCGGCGGGGCTGTGACGAAAGCGGGGTAAAAACCGGCATTTTTTTTGTGCGCGCGCGTGCCGATTTTCCCGGCGCGGCGGAGACGGGCGAACGGGGAATCAGCGATATGGCGGCGCGGCTTGGGATTTCATGCCGGCGATGCGGCGAAAAACGGGCGGGATTTGTGTCACAAAATCGGGGTGGTGCGGGGCGGAGGACAGCGGGGGCGGAAGTCGCGGAGAGGCGGGGAAGCGGGCGGGCCGGAGCGGAGTAGGCGGCGAATGGGCGTGAGTTCGTCATACACGACCAGCTTAGCGGGCCTGGTGCGGGCGGCTGGAATGAAGGGGCGGGAAGTTATTGAGGCGGTTGGGGTTGTTTTGAGAGCGGGATTTGTGAATGCAACATGGCGGCCCCTGGGCCTGGCACAGGAGGAGATGAAAACAGGCTCGATTGAGCGAAAGTAGTGGATGCCGCGGACGATGTAGGCCGGTTTGGGTCTGGCGCTGGTTAAGGCCGCTTGTGAATGTGGGCCGGGACGCGTTTCCGGGATAGAAGAGTGAGGCTCCTGCCGCGAGGTCGGAAGCCCGACAAGGAAGGACCATTTTTCGTTTCGCGTCCTTCGTCTCGCGGCAGGAGGCTACTACGATGGAACAAGGATATCGCCGCTGCTGCGGCATGGATGTTCATAAAGACAGCGTTGTGGTGTGTGTATTGCCCGCCCGGGGGGGAAGAGGGCCGGGCGGTGCGCAAAACCTACGGCACATTCCGGAACGATTTGATTCGCCTGCGTGTCTGGCTCAAGCAACTGAAGGTGACCGAGGCGGCCATGGAATCGACGGGGGTATATTGGCGGCCGGTATGGAATGTGCTCGAGAATCAAGGCGTCCGGCTTCTGTTGGTGAACCCGGCGCAGGTCAAAGCTCTGCAAGGACGCAAGAGCGATGGACGCGACGCGCAGCGGATCGCCGAGTTTTTGCAGGACGGGCGGCTGGACCCCAGCTTCGTGCCGCCCCAAGAGGTCCGCCAGTTGCGGCTGTTACTCCGGCACCGGACCGCTTTGCTGGAACAACGCAACGAGGTGCATAACCAGATTCGGGATTTGTTTGAGAGCGCCAGCCTGAAGCTTTCCTCCGTGGTCAGCGATCTGTTGGGGGTCACGGGCCGGGGCATCATCGAGGCGATGATCCGGGGCGAGGACTCGCCGGAGATCTTGAGTTGGAAGGTGCGCGGGAGCCTGCGCAAGAAAGAGAAACTGGTGAAGGAATCGCTGAAAGGTTACTTCCAGCCGTTCCATCGGGCCTTGTTAGAGTCGCTGTATAAGCACTACCAGTTCTTGACCGCCGAGATCGAAGACTTCCAGGAGCGCGTGCGGCAACAGATGGCCCCCTACGCCGCCCAAATCGAGTTGTTGGCGACGATCCCGGGCGTGGACCGGATGGTGGCGTGGCATCTGATCGCCGAGCTGGGCGCGGACATGACGGTTTTCCCCGATGCCGATCACTGTGCCAGTTGGGCGGGGCTGGTACCGGGCGAGAATGAGAGCGCCGGGCAGCGGAAGAGCACACGCTGCCGGAAAGGCAACCGCGTTCTCCGGCGCGTGCTGACGCAGTCCGCCTGGGCGGCATCCCGCTGCAAGACGGGTTACCTGCCCGCTTTCTTTCGCCGCCTGAAAGCCAGGCGGGGCTGGGGCAAAGCCCTCGTCGCCACCGCGCACAAGATTCTGCTCGTCGTCTTCAACGTGCTGCGTCACAATGCACCGTATCAGGAACTCGGCCACGATTACTTCGACCGGCTCAATCCAACCCGCACCGCAAACCGCCTCGTCCGCCGGCTGGAGGCCCTCGGTCTTCAGGTTCAGATCTCCCCGTCGCAGCCGCCGCTCTCAAACGCCTAATTCATTGAACTATATGGGCCTAACTAGGCAGTGTTTTCTAAGGACCGGATTTTTGGGGCTCGCGGCATCGCGCAACGCGGGGATGAAAACGGGGGCGGGAGCAGAGGCGGAAGGGCCCGATCGACCGGGTGAAGTTTGGGACGTACCGGCGGGACTCCGCATTCCTGAATATCCCGCATGGCTGCGGGAAACCGCAGAAAGGGCCAAAAAGGACGTTCACCAAGTTTCCGCGTTCGGCATAATCCGACCAGTTGGACCTGGTCACCATCCCTTGGAGCCAACGCGGTGCCCAGAGGCGTGCAAAATAATCCTCCACGTCACTCGGAATAATACCGGTCGATACCGGGTTTCCACAGGCAATCGCTCACGGTACGCTCTCCTCCACGACCCAACCTGGGCCGCTGGAGACACAATGCTTTATCAACTCGTCAAAGACGAGTATCTACTTGAGCAGAATTTCGCCGGACCGATGGGCCCGTATCTTGATGGGCTCGCCACACAACTCCTTGAACTCGGTTACAGCCACTGCCAATCTCGAAAGATTGTTAGGACGGCTTCACTACCGGGCATTTGGCTTGCCGAGCGAGGCCTCACGCCTGCCGATGCGGGGAAGGCGGAAATTCAAGAATACATGGCCTCTCACAGACGGACTCCCAAAGGCCGCCTTCGAGATGAAGCAGCGCGCTTTGGAAAAGCTGACACCGGCGAAGGGTATCGTCAGCCGGTTCAAGGCGGGTGACTCTTTGCTGCAGTTCCTGTCGAAGCTCTGAGCTTCACCGTCCGGCGGGCACAGGGATGCCTGCCGGGGGCCCCTTCCGTTCAGGACGTATCGTGGGGATGAGGCCGCGCAGTGTCGACGACACCAACGAACCCAGAGACGAATTAGCCACAGCCGCCGGCACGTTTCATCTCATTGTCAGTGCGGGCGGGTGAAGTGTTCGCCAACCGTGAAAGGGCTCTGGAGTGGCTTGGTACGCCAAACCCATCGTTGCAAGGCAGAGCGCCGATCGACGCTGCGAGCACCGAGGAGGGTTTTGAGCAGGCAGACGAGATCCTCACGCGCATCGAGCACGGCGTTTTAGGCTGATGCAAGCATTCCGCTTGTGCCGGGCAAACTATCCGGCTTACGGCGGGGAGGGTGCGCGACGAGCCGGCGGCCTGGTGGAACTCGAAAGGAATTTTAGAGCCGGTTAGGTTTCACAAGACCGGCACATCGTAAGAACACTCTAATCGAACCTCGCGGCGCGGAAACCCGGGCCGCAGGGACTGCCCGCGACGTTCCTGGTGGTTGAACGTTCTGCTTTCTGCCGGGTCTACGCGGCGTCTTGCCCAACGCCGGCGCGGCGAAGGCCGTGCTTCGCAGAGGACATGCCTGCAACCAGCACCAAGGGTGCGAGTATGCCCGCCGTTGCTCCCCAACTGAGTCCTTCGCTAAGCATGATCGCCGCAGATGTCACTAGCGCGCTCAAACCGTACCCAGCCAAAAGCATCCAGTAATATCGGTTGAGCGGTCTCCCCCCTGGACCGACTCTCTGCATCACCCGTCGACCGAAGTCCGCCGGCAAAGCGGGTACTGGCTCGGACATGGAATGCCGGAGCAATCTGTCAATCCCGGTCTCGATCGGTTCCATCTCAGTCACAAGAGTATCCTCTCTGCTTCAGCATTCCCTGCAGTAGCAGCCGGGAGCGGTGGAGATAAGACTTGGCGGTGTTTTCCGGAATGTCGAGCAGCTGAGCCACTTCTTCCAGTGAAGCCCCTAACCAATAGTACAGCCGCAACGCGGATTGATAAACCTCCGGGAGCGAGTGAATACACTCCGCAAGCGCTCGCTGCCGCTGAGCCGTTTCAGCTTGCTGCTCCGGTCCAGGCTCCATTGTTGCGACGTAATGGAGAACCGCCGCCTCGGCATGCGGGATTCGGAAGCGCATCCGTTCCTTCAGATTCACTGCCCGGTTGAACGTGATGCGGTAAAGCCACGAGGAGAAGGCGGCGTCGCCGCGGAAGGATTGGATCGCGTTGTGCGCCTTCAGGAACACCTCTTGTGTCACATCTTCCGCTTCGGGCACGAACTCACGGCCAAGGATCGAGACGGCAAGGCGAAATACCCGTCTGCTGTGCCGATTAACCAGTTCCTCGAACGCATGCTGATCGCCGGCTTGGGTGAGGGCGACAAGCTGGGAATCACTATGCACAGTAAGCTAATGTCCAACTTTTGCCAACAAGAAATGGAAGGCTATGAATCCGCCCCCCAAGAATGCGAACGGCAGAGGGGCGACCCAGAAGCTGTGTGACGCGGCTGGAAGAAGCAGGTAGAGCGAGATCATGGCTCCAATCGAAAGCGTGAAAAGCACCATACCCAGAATCGGGATGACAGGCGCTTCCGTAGAACGACGCGCACCGTCCGGTTCCAGTGGAAACTCCGGCAGAGGGATTCCTCTTTCCATTGCCGCCAACCGCTCCTGATGAATGATGTCGAGCTTCTTCTGCCGCCCCTGATGCCTGAAATACAGATAGCTGACTATGCCCGCGCTCAACGCAAGGGCAACCATACCATCGCCAACTGTCGTGCTGCTCATGTTGTCTGACCTCAGCTCTAGGACAGGTCGTGCCTTGCGGCGGTTGCGTTGGCAGGAAGAAATTTTCGCGCTCGTCGCCGGTTGGGTGGAGGGTCGGAAAACGGCTAAAACATCCCTGCCAAGACCTTTTCCAGCCCGTAGCTGGCCATTGCGGATCTGGATGCACCCCGGAGTCCGGCGTTTCCCGGCCACCTCGAAACCGCTCGAAGCAATCATGCAAGGCGCATCGAGGAGCCGGTTAGTACGGACGTCTACGTTCTCGCCGAACTTGCCCAAGTGGTGGAAACTTCAGTTGAGCTCGGATTATGCCGCGCGGTCGCGCCACCCAGCGGATTATTCCGCATGCCCTTGTGGAAATCCGTTTGGCTCTGATCGGCGTCGAGTGGTCTGAGCCGTCTGATTATTCCGGCTGTGAAAATCCTCTGTTCTGCGTTTTCTGGGTGTTTTCGCCAAGTCCTGGAGATCACTCGGAATAACCCGGCATACGGCATAACTTGGATTATTCCGCATGCGGAATAATCCTCGGGATTCGAAGAGCGGGCCCGGTGGTACGGGGAATCGGTATTATGACGATGTGACGGGGGTTTTGTGGAGGCGGATGGGTGTCGCGGGAGCGTGGATGTTGGAGTCCGCAGAGCTGGGGCCGGTCTGGGCTGGAATGATCGGGCCCTGAGAGCGGACCGGATAGCAACAGCTTCGTCGACGCCCTGCTCAGCGCAGGCGGAAGGTTGACGTGCCGTGACAAGAGCCCTTCGCGCTGCCCCGATGACGATACTTGTGGCGCTTGCCGTTCTCGCGGTAACAGCGGGTATCGAATATGCCCGCTGGTGGCTCGCTGGCCGACGTAGGGATTGGGTGATATTGAGCGACCCGGGATGGCGGGGCGTCGTTGCGGCGCCGGATGGGAGCGCCCTTGCCTATCTCGTCCGCGAGCCTCCGACGGACGTCTGGCGCAGGTCCGCGCGGCAGGACGCGGCGGCCCGAGCGTTGGCGCCTCTCCGCGGTGGGCACGAGCCAAGCCCCGGCTCAGCCGGCACACTGCTGCTCCCGAACGGCACGCGGGCTAAGGTCGTCGACAGGGCGGAATTCTGCGGTGGACGGCTGCAGCCCCCGCAACCGGTGTCCGACCTTGACCGCCGGCGCAGCGGCTGTATCGAGGTGGTTCAAGTCGAGGTCCGCGAGGGACCGAACAAGGGCGTGGCCGCGTGGGTGGCGCCCGAACTCCTCCAACATGAAGTGGCTTGGCCGTGATGCAGTGTTGCAATCGGTGGGCGAGGAGGCGAGTGTGTTCGTGAGGGTTCTTACAGGGCTCTGCTGCGGCCTCGTCGGTACATCGCTCTTCGCGAGTGCAGGAAGACTCGCATCTCTGCCGGCGCGGTTCGAGGGCGTCTTCGAGCGACACCCAGCCCTTGCACGTTCCAGCGGGAAATACCGAAGGCTGCTGGTGAGCCCTCGCGGTGTTTGGTGGCAGGTTCTGGTCTGGCGTTCCTGTGGGTTGCTGTGGGTCGTGGGCGGGATTGCCCGGACGCTCCGATGATGGGCAGACAATATGCGATCATCGCCGCAATGGCGGGTGTTTTCGAGGGCCGCGCGAGCGCTTCGGTGATGTGCGCGGTGGTGGCGGATCCCGGTGGGCAGCCGGTCCAGGAAGCGTCGATCGAGGCCACGAACCTCAGCACGGCGAAGGTGTACTCAGTCCGCTCCGAAAGGAATGGCAAGGTGAACCCCGCGAGCCCGGCGTCACATACCTCGGCCGTCATGGACAAACAAGTTCCTGATCTGAGTCAGTAGGCACACGATGCGTCTTTCGATCCTGATCCTGGTCTTGATGTCGGTTCCGCGTCTGGCGGCCGGTGATTTTTGCGCGGTCAAAGTGCACGTCGTCGATAGTCTGGGAAGGCCAGCTTCGGCAACGGCCCGGCTGGCAGGCGCGGACGGGCGAGTTGCCGAGGTTGCCCGGGTCGTGAGTGGCGAGGTCGCCTTCTGCGATTTCGGTTTCGGCGAGCACACGATCCAGATTGGGGAGGGATGCGGGTCCGTGACGCTGAACGGGATCAGGCTTGTTCACGGGATTGCGCAACAGTTCGACGTGCTGTTGAACGCCTGCTTGACAGGCGGGGATGGCGGCGTCTATCCGCCCGGTTGCCTTCTGTACGTGCGGGTCTCCTCCGGCGACGGATCGAAACTCGCTCAGGCTGAGGCTGTCGATTCCGTTGGGATCACAACATTCCACGCGGATTCCTTCGGGAGGCTGTTCATCGGGCTGAATAGCGGCACGTCGGAGATCCTCAGGATTGGCGCTCCCGGCTACCGGCCGGAAGCGGTGAACGCCTCGTGCCGCGAAACGGAGACGATCGAGCGGGGAGTACAACTGCAGCGGAAGTAGACGCGCCTGCTGTTGATCTCCGTGCGTCCGCGTTCGACAATAGCGGCAGCGTGGCGCCGATTGGGTATCGGACGGAGTTCCCGGGCATGGAGAATGGCTCGACGACGCCGGGGCCCGGGCCGGGGTATGGGGTGACGCACGGCACGATAGGGCGGCCGGACGGCGGACGGCACTGCCAATTCTTGCGCCCGATGGCCCGCCGCCAAACCGCTATCATGAAACCGCGTGCACGCTTACCTTGTCTTGTGAAATTGGGTTCATGGGGATAGTGCGACTCTGCGCGGTCTGGGCCGCCGGTGCTCTGGCTTGCTACTCCGCCAAATCGACGTTCACCCTCGAGGAGGGGGTGGATGGCGCTGACGTCATCGTGCTGGCTTCCTACGCCGGATCGCGGGCTATCGATGATCCGCGCGGCTTGCCCGGGCCGAGAGGGAACCTGGCGGGCCTCAGTCCCGCCCCCTGTCTGTTGGAAGCTGACGTTCGTGCTGTAGTCAAGGGCGCGCTGCCGGCTCGATCGCTCAGAATACAGGTACTGTCGTATCTCCGCCAGGCCGACTGCAGGTTCGAGCTTGGCGGAACCCCTGTCGGAGAGGGGCAGTCGTTGATCTTCTTGCTGCGGCTGGACCAGGGCCGTCTGAGGAGTTGGGTAGACAACTACGGAGCCTTCATTCCAGTGGCAGACTTTAGCCGCGGAGAGATCGAAGCCGCGACAGCCTACGGAAATGCGAGGATGGCAGTGGCGTATTTCCTGCTCATGCCTGGGATGGGCAGATCAGCGAGCGGTTACGCCGACCGGGTTGACTTTTTAGTAAGCGAAATCGCCGGCACGCTACTCGGCATGGATCAGTTCTGGAGCCTGATGGACGGGATCTATCGCCGGGCTGATGCGGCGGCGAGGGATCAGATCTGTCTTGTGGCTTCGAATTTCGGTGCCTGTATCGCTTGCGCCCGAAGCGCCATCGCGTCCGGCAAGGTGTCCTTGCCGCCGCGTGATTTCCGGTACCACTATATCTCCCCGGCCGGCTTCGACTATTTCACCACTCAGCGCCTGTCGATGTTGTCACCGAGCTCGTTGGCCAAAATTCGACGTACGTTTTCCGATCCGGCGCCGGATGTAATGAAGGGGGCGCTGTATTGGGATGCCTGCACCAGCAGCAGGGCTCTTCGGGCGCGGGCCCGGGAGCTGCTTCGGCAGGTCTACCACGTGGATCCCGATGGAATCAGATGCATCCCGTGTGACGCGCATCTCCTCAAATGACGGTCCCCGTTTCTCCAACGAAGAGATGGTGCTGCGCATCGCCGCGATGGGGAGGCTGCGCGGGCAGCCGGACGGGACACGGAATCCGCCCGGTCGATGTGCCCGGCGCCGCCAAACCGCTATCATGAAATCGCGTGCCCGCTTACCTTGCTTTCCTCGCCGGCCTGATCCTCGGTGCGCTGGTGGCCGCTCTTTGGATGCGCACCCGGCTGGCGCGCCTGGAAACCGATAAGGTTTACGCCGATTCCGCGCTGGCGGAAATGGAGAAGCGCTTCCAGGCCGCCGCCGACGCGGCGCTGCGATCGAGCCAGAGCGCCTTTCTCGACGCCGCGCGCTCCAGCCTCGACACCGTTCGCGCGCAGATGTCGGGCGAGATGGTCCAGCGCCAGACCGAGATCGCCGGCGTCGTCAAACCCCTCACGGACACTCTCGAAAAACTGGATCGCCAGGTCCGGCAGATCGAACAGGAGCGCAGCCGCGGCTTCGGCAGCCTCGAGACCCAGATCCAGCAGTTGATGTCGGAGACCGGAACGCTCCGCCAGGCGCTCCAGGCGCCGCAGTCCCGCGGGCGCTGGGGCGAGATCACGCTGCGGCGCGTGGCGGAGCTGGCCGGCATGGTGGCCAACTGCGACTTCTTCGAGCAGGAGACCTCGGAAGCCGCAGCCGGCAATCGCGTCCGCCCGGACATGGTGGTCCGGCTGCCCGGAGGCCGCAGCCTCGCCGTCGACGCCAAAACTCCGCTGACGGCGTATCTCGAGGCGATGGAGGCGACCGATCCCAAGGCCCGGCGTTCGGCGCTCGAGCGCCACGCCCAGCAGGTGGCCACGCACGCCGGAAAGCTGGCCGAGAAGCAGTATTGGAACCTCCTTCAGCCCGCCCCGGAAATGGTGGTCCTGTTTCTTCCCGGCGATCAATTCTTCTCCGCCGCTCTCGAGTTCCGCCCGGAGCTGATCGCCGAGGCCATCGAGAAAAAAGTTCTCATCGCCACGCCGGTCACGCTCATTTCCATTTTGCGGGGCGTCGCCTACGGCTGGCAGCAGGAGCTGCTCAGCCAGCGCGCCGAGGAGATCCGCCAGGTGGCCGGCGAGTTCGCCCAGCGCCTCGAAGGGGTCCAGGACCATTACGCCGATGTCGGGCGCCAGCTCGCCAAAACCGTCGATGCCTTCAACCGCTCGGCCGGCTCCTGGGACAACCGCCTGCTGCCGGCCCTCCGCCGCCTCCAGGAACTCGGGCTGCGCGGCGGCGAACCCGCGCCGGCCCTGGAACCGGTGGACAAATCCGTTCGCGACCCGCGCCGCCTCGACGGCGTTCCCGGGGCAGGGAAGTGAAGACACGGGGTTGATCTTACGGGGTTGAACTAATTTATGATGCGCAGCACGCTGCTGTTTCTTTCCGGCCAGGGATGGCTCCGCCACTGGGTGGAAAACTCGCCCGTCAGCGGCAAGCTCACCAGCCGTTTCGTCGCCGGCCGGACTCTCGATCAGGCTCTCGAGGTCGCCCGCCGCCTGCGCTCGGAAAACATTTTCGCCAGCCTCGACTACCTGGGCGAAAACATCTCGTCGATGGCCGAGGCCGAGACCTCGCTCGCCACCTACCTCCGCTCGCTCGACGGCATCGCCGGACTCGGCGCCGCGGCCACCGTCTCCATCAAGCTCAGCCAGTTCGGCCTCGATCTCGACCCCGCCGCCTGCCGCGCCAACGTCGCCCGCCTGGTCTCCCGCGCCCGCGATCTGGACACCCGCGTCGAGATCGACATGGAAGGCGGCGAGGCCACCACCGCCACGCTCGACATCGTCGGCGACATGCACGCGCGCTTCGGCTCGGTCCGGGCCGTAATCCAGGCTTATCTGTACCGTAGCGAAAACGACATCGCCGTCCTCAACCGCGCCTGCATCCCCGTCCGCCTCTGCAAGGGCGCTTACAAAGAGCCCTCGAGCATTGCTTTTGCGCACAAGACTGAAGTTGACGCCAATTACGTCCGATTAATGAGAGTGTTGCTCGACGAGGGTACCGAACCGGCCCTCGCCAGCCACGACGATGCCATTCTCGCCGAGGCTGTCCGCCATGTACGTGAAAAAAAATACGATCCCTCCCATTTCGAGTTTCAGATGCTGTACGGCATCCGCCGCGATCTCCAGCGCCGTCTGGTCGCCCAGGGCTATCGGCTGCGCCTTTATGTCCCCTATGGCGATGCCTGGTATCCCTATTTCATGCGCCGCCTGGCAGAGCGGCCCGCCAATCTGCTCTTCCTGGCCCGCAATTTACTCCGCAACTAATCATCGGCGGGGAACATCGGGACAAGAGAAGGAGTCCAATTAGATATGCGCTACTGGGGGTTCCTGGCCGCGAAACTGGCTGTCGCCGGCGCTTTCATGTTCCTGGCCCGGGGCCTGGTGCGCTGGTTCTTCGCCAAACCCGTCGTTTATTACGGCGTGCCCGGCGATCCTTTCGCCCACGATCTCACCTACACGACCGCGATGATGGTGTTTTTCCTGTTCTGTTTCGGACTGATTTCCCTCGTCGTCTGGGACCAGCGCTATCGCTGCCGCACCTGTCTCCGGCGCCTCCGCATGCCGGTCAGCGCCGGCTCGTGGCCCAACAGTTTTCTGCTGGGCCGCCCCCGCATCGAGTACATCTGTCCTTACGGCCACGGCACCCTGCGCGTGCCGGAGGAGCAGATCACCGGCTCGGCCGCGCCCGACTGGCATCCCCACGACGACATCTGGAAAGAGCTGGAAGCGCTGGAAGAATCGCGCAAGTAGCCCGTTTTCCGGGCAGACGCCGGCGCGCCGAGATTTCCTCCCGGCGCTCCTGGCGCGCGCCCCGCTCCACGCCGGCCGACTCCAGCCGCGGAGCCATGCGAAAATACAAGGTAAGTGGCCGTCAAGGTTAAGGCGCAACGCAAGAAGGCCGGGCTTCTCCGTTTCCTGCTCTCTCGCTGGGGAAAGGCCATCGTTGCAGTCTTCGTCATCTCGCTGGTCCTGGGCGTGGGTCTTTTCACCTTCCTCTGGGTGAAATACGCCCGGCTGATCGACGCGAAACTGACCGCCGGGCCCTTCGCCAATACCTCGCTTCTGTTCGCCGCCCCCGGCGAGATCAGCCTGGGCGACGAAGCGACTCCCGAACAGATCGCCTCCGAGTTGCGCCGCAGTGGTTACAGCGAGTCCCGCCGCAACCCGATGGGCTACTTCACGCTCACGGCCAGCGAAATCGACGTCTATCCCGGTCCGCAATCCATGTTCGACCCCGAGGGCGGCGTCATCAAGTTTGCCGGCGGCAAGGTGAACCAGATCATCTCCCTCCGCGACAACACCCAGCGCACCCAATACCTGCTCGAGCCCGAGCTCATCTCCAACCTGTTCGACAAAAACCGCGAGAAGCGCCGGATTGTCCGCTACACGGAAATTCCTCCCATCCTCGTCGACGCCGTCATCTCGGCCGAAGACAAGCGCTTCTTCCAGCACTCCGGCTTCGACCCCATCCGCATCGTCAAGGCCGCCTTCGTCGACCTCCGCTCGCTTAAAAACAAGGAAGGCGCCTCGACGCTCACCCAGCAACTGGCGCGCGGGTTCTGGCTGAACCGCAACAAAACCTGGCGCCGCAAACTGGCCGAAGTCATCATCACGCTCCAGCTCGAACAGCGCCTCAGCAAGCAGCAGATCTTCGAATACTATTGCAATTGGGTCGACCTCGGCCGCCGCGGCAGCTTCGGCATCCGCGGTTTCGGCGAAGCCTCCGAGGCCTACTTCGGCGTCGACATCAGCAAGTTGACCGTCCCCCAGGCGGCAACGCTCGCCGGGCTCATCCAGCGCCCCAGCGTCACAAATCCCTACCGCTGGCCCGACCGCGCCAAGACCCGCCGCAACGTCGTCCTGATGCTGATGAAGGAGAACGGCTACATCACCGAGCAGCAGTTCGACGAAGCCGCCTCCTCTCCGCTCGTTCTCGCCAAGCCGGACATGGAGTCCACCGACGCCCCCTATTTCGTCGACGCCGTCAACGACTCGCTTCTGGACCAGTTTCAGGACCGCGACTTCCAGTCCACCGCCTACCGCGTTTACACCACGCTCGATCTGCAACTCCAGCGCGACGCCAGCGAAGCCGTCCGCGTCGGCATGGCGGAGGTGGACAAACTCATCGCCGGCCGCCGCAAACGCGACCCGCACTACCCGGAGGCCCAGTGTGCCCTGATCGCCCTCGATCCTCACACCGGCGAAGTGAAAGCCTTCATCGGCGGCCGAAACTACGGCCAGAGCCAGCTTGACCGCCTGATCGCCAAGCGCGAGCCCGGCTCGGTCTTCAAGCCCTTCGTTTACGCCGCCGCCATCAACACGGCCATCGACGGCGCCTCCACCGTGATTACGCCGGTGAGCACGTACAACGACGAGCCGACGACCTTCTGGTACGACAACAAGCCGTATGAGCCGGGGAATTTCAAGAACGAATACCGGGGCACGGTGAGCGTGCGGGAGGCGCTGGCCCATTCGCTCAACATTCCGACGGTGGAGGTGGCGCAGCAGGTGGGATTTGCCAATGTCGTGGACCTGGCGCGGCGCGCGGGGATGAACCTGGACATCCAGCCGACGCCCGCCGTTGCCCTCGGCGCCTATGACGTCACCCCGATCGAAGTGGCCGGCGCCTACACCATCTACGCCAATCGCGGCGTCTATGTGAAGCCGTACTTCCTGGGCAGCATCCGGGACGCGCGCGGAGGCGAAATTTTCCGCAATAAGACCGAGACCCGCCCGGTGCTCGATCCCCGCGTCGCCTTCATCATGGACAACCTGCTCGAGGAAGTGCTGCGAAGCGGCACCGGGGCGCAGGTGCGCGGACGGGGCTTCGAGCTGCCGGCGGCCGGCAAAACCGGCACCTCGCGCGACGGCTGGTTCGCCGGCTTCACCTCCAAGCTGCTCTGCATTGTCTGGGTTGGCTTCGACGATCACCGCGACATCAAGCTCGAAGGCGCCCACTCGGCCCTCCCCGTCTGGACCGAGTTTATGAAGAGGGCTCATCAGCACCGGCAATATCGCAGCGTCTCCGATTTCGATCCTCCCGCCGGCGTCGTCAGCGTTCAGATCGATCCCGAGTCCGGCCAACTGGCGACCGCCGGCTGCCCCAAGGTCCGCACCGAATACTTCATCGACGGCACACAGCCGGTCGAGATCTGCCATCTTCACGGCTCCGGCGCCATGCACGTTGCCGGCTGGGAAGTGCCCGCTAACGCCCCGGCCGCCGCCCCGCCCGCCATCGCCGCTCCCCCGGCCGGCCGCCCCTCGCCCTCATCGCCCACCGCCAACGCCGTCATCCCCACTCCGCCCCTGGCCCCGCCCGCCGGGCCCGCCAAGAAGAAGGGCTTCTTCGGCCGCCTCAAAGACATCTTCAAATAGCCCCGGCGCCTCCGCCGCCCCCACCCCCTGGATTCCGTCCCCGAACTGCTGTATTCTTTTTCTCAAAGGGAGGGACTATGTTTTCCAGTCTCTTGCTCGTTGCCTTTCTCGGCGGTACTTCGCAGTCGCCTGCCATTCCCCCGCCTCCGTCCCCCGCGCCCAGCCAGCTCCAGACCGCTTCGGCTTCCCCCATGCCCTCGCCGCCGGCCGCCGACGCGCCCCGGCCCAACGTGAATATCGAGATGCGGGGCGACATCCTCATGGCTCGCAAAATGTACCGCGAGGCCGTCGAAAAATATGAGGAGATGCCGGAGACCGCCGGCCGCGACAACAAGATCGGCATCGCCTACCACCAGATGCTCCAGTTCTCGCTCGCCAAGCGCTTCTACGAACGCGCCCTCAAGCTCCAGCCTCGCTACGGCGAGGCCATCAATAATATCGGCACGGTTTACTACGGTCAGAAGAGCTACGGCCGCGCCATCAAACAGTACAAGCGCGCCCTCCGGTACTCCCCCGACGCCGCCTCCATCTTCAGCAACCTCGGCACGGCTTACTTCGCGCGCCACAGATACAAGGACGCCTTCGCCGCCTATCAGCGCGCCATGGAGCTTGACCCCGACGTCTTTGAACACCGCAACGCCTTCGGCGTTCTGCTCCAGGAGCGCAGCGTCGACGATCTGGCCAAGTTTCATTTCTACATGGCCAAGGTCTATGCCAAAAGCGGCATGAACGACCGCGCCCTGCTCTACATCCGCAAGGCACTCGAGGAGGGCTTCAAGGACCGCCAGCGCCTGGTGGCCGACCCCGAGTTCAGCGGTCTGCAGAACCTGCCCGAGTTCCAGCAACTGCTGGCGCTCCAGCCCCGCGTGCTGTAGCGGCCGCGCGAGCGCGCCGCATCGCCGCGTCTTCGCGCCCCCGGCCACGCCCGGCTCGCGTGCGTGTGAATGTTGCCCCAGAGCGGATTTTCCCGTATCTTGAAGGGCATGGAAGTACACCTCAGCGCCGAGACGGAAAGGAAGCTCAAGGACCTGTCCGCGCAGAGTGGGCGCGGAACCGACGACCTGGTTGAGGACGCAAACGCGGGGTACTTTGAGGAGGCGCGGCAAGTGAGGGAAATGCTCAACAGCCGCTACGACGACCTGAAGAGCGGGAGGTTGAAGCCGATTTCCGGTGAAAAGGTGGAAGCCCACTTCCGTGAAAAGAGTGCCGCCGCGCGTCGTTCGCCGAATTCCGGTTCATGACCGGATACGACTTCCACCCCTAAGCCCTCGTCGACCTGGACGAGATTTGGGAATTTATTCGCGCGGACAATCTCGACGCCGCCGACCGGGTGATCGCGGAAATTCTGGCAGCCATTCGCGCCGTAGTTCCGCTTCCCGGCCAAGGCCAAAAACGCCCGGACCTCACCTAGCGGCCCCTGCGTTTCATCCTTGTGCGCGAATATCTGATTGCTTATGCGCCGGATGAAAAGCCGTTGTGTGTCATTGCCGTTCTGCACGGACGCCGCAGTCCCCGCGTAACGGCTGCAATCCTCAGAGGCAGAGAGTAGCTTACTTCCTCCTCAAGCGCCGTGCAGCGGCGCAGCGGCTCCTCACCGCATCGCCGCGCCAGCCTCGCGTCTCTCGTTTGAGAACCGGCGCCCGTCAACGCTACCATCAAACAGAGACCTGACTTGCCTTCGCCCGATCTGCATCAGCTTCTGAAAACTTACTGGGGCTACACCGAATTCCGTTCCAAGCAGGAATCCATCGTCCGCAGCATTCTCGAAGGCCGCGATGTCGCCGTCGTCATGCCCACAGGCGGCGGCAAGTCACTGTGCTACCAACTGCCGGCCGTCGCGCTCGACCGCACCTGTGTCGTCGTCAGCCCTCTCATCGCGCTGATGCAGGATCAGTCCGCCCAACTCCGCGAGGCCGGTATCCCGGCCGCTTCTCTCAACAGCAGCTTCGACCCCTCGGCCCAGTCCTCCATCATGCGCCGCGCCTCCCAGGGCGAGTTCCGCCTCCTCTATCTCTCGCCCGAGCGCCTCGTCCGCCCCGACATGCTCTCCTGGCTCAACACGCTCCCGCTGGCTTTCTTCGCCATCGACGAAGCGCACTGCATCTCCGAATGGGGCCACGAGTTCCGCCCCGAATACCGCCAGCTCCGCGCGCTGCGCCAGTGGTTCCCCGATACGCCCATCGCCGCCTTCACCGCCAGCGCCACCCGCGCCGTCCGGCACGACATCGTCACCCAGCTCCAGCTTCGCGAGCCCCGCAAGTTCGTGATGAGCTTCCACCGTCCCAACCTCCGCTACATCGTCCACGCCTGCGCCCCGCGCCAGCAGCCCCGCCTGCTCCACGCCGCGCTCCGCCATTACGACGAAGGCGCGGTCATCGTCTACGCTCCCACCATCCGCTCGGTGGAAGAAACCGCCGCCGCCATCGACGCCATGGGCATCCCGGCCGTGGTCTACCACGGCCAGATGGAGGCCTCCGCGCGCCGCCGCAATCAGGAAGCCTGGATGGAGGGCGAGCAACGCGTCCTGGTGGGCACGGTCGCCTTCGGCCTCGGCATCAACAAGCCCGACGTCCGCGCCGTGATTCACCTCTCGATGCCCAAGTCCATCGAGCAGTATTACCAGGAAGCCGGCCGCGCCGGCCGCGACGGCGAGCCCGCCGACTGCGTCCTGCTCTGGCAGAAGCGCGATGTCGGCCTGCTCACCCACTTCGTGCAGGACATCCAGGACCCGGAGGAGCGCGACCGCGCCTGGAGCCGTTACCGCGCCATCCGCCGTTTTGTCGAGAGCAGCCGCTGCCGCCACCGCGAGGTCTGCCTCCATTTCGGCGAAACCCCGGCGTGGGAGACCTGCGGCGCCTGCGATGCCTGCGGAGCATCCCTCGATTGGCTCAGCGCCCCGGCCTCCGAACCTGCCCCCGCCAAGCGCTCCGCTCCCGCTTCCCGCGCGCCCGCCGCCCGCGCCTCTGAGCCGCCCTCGGCTCCCGCGCCCCCCGCCTCCGGCTCTCTCCGCGACCGTCTCCGCCACTGGCGGCTCTCGGAAGCCCGCCGCCTCGGCATCCCCGCCTACGTCATTCTCCACGACGCCACCATCGACGCCCTCTGCCGCCAAACCCCATCGAGCATTGACGCGCTGTGCGAAGTGCCCGGCATCGGCCGCAAAAAAGCCGAACGCTTCGGCGAGCGGATTTTGGAAATTATCGCCGCCTCTTAAACTTCGCTTAGCTCCGTCGTCACTTCCCAGGGCTTCTTCGGCGCATCCGAGTCGCGCTCCTCCACGCGATCGTACATGTGGTGCGCCGACGTCGTCCCCAGCCCGTCGTTGTAATAGCTCGGCAGGCCGAGCCCGTCCTTCAAATCCTCGTTGAACTCGTGGATCGCGCGCATCTGCTCGGCCCGCGCCGGCATCTTCCGCCCCTTCGGCGTCGCCAGGAACATCTGGTAGCCGCCGCTCCACGGCTCCGCAATCTCGTCGCCGGCAATCACGCCGCACTCGGCCACCCGCGGCGGCTCCACGCCCTGATCCACCAGGCTCGCCGCGCACTCCCCGCGGTACACGCGCACGCGCCCTCCGCTGGCCGGTTTGGACTGAATTCCGAACCCTTTCAACTTCTCCAGCCGATCTTCGAGCGTCAGCACTTGGGGTTTTGCCCGGCGAAAGAACATATCGCTTACTATAATGCCAAAATGCGTTTCCTCCTGTCGCTCGACGAAGGCACTACCAGCGCCCGCGCCGCGCTCTACGATGCCCAGGGCCGCCGTCTCGCCCTCCAGTCCCGCCCCATCGCCTGCTCCTACCCGCAGCCCGGCTGGGTGGAGCAGGACGCCCTCGACATCTGGAACGCCCAGATCGAGGCCGCCCGCGCCGTGCTGGCCGCGCACTCCGTCTCCGCCTCCGAGGTCGCCGCCATCGGCATCACCAACCAGCGCGAAACCACCATCGTCTGGGACCGCGCCACCGGCCAGCCTGTCTCCCCGGCCATCGTCTGGCAGTGCCGCCGCACCGCCGGGTTCTGCGCCGACCTCGCCGCCTCGTCCGCCGCCGCCGCCGTCACCCGCAAAACCGGCCTCGTCATCGACGCCTATTTCTCGGGCAGCAAACTCCGCTGGATCCTCGATCACGTCCCCGGCGCACGCTCCCGCGCCCTCGACGGCGAGCTTCTCTTCGGCACTGTCGACTCCTGGCTCCTCTGGCGTCTCACCAACGGCGCCAGCCACTCCACCGACGTCTCCAACGCCAGCCGCACCATGCTCATGGACCTCGCCTCCGGCGAGTGGGACGGCGACCTGCTCAATCTGTTCGACATTCCCCGCGCCATGCTCCCCCGCATCATCGCCTCCAGCGTCGAGGCCGGCATCGCCCACGCCTCCCACCTCGGCGCCGAAATCCCCATCTGCGGCATCGCCGGCGATCAACAGGCGGCGCTGTTCGGCCAGGCCTGCGTCCAGCCCGGTCTTTCCAAAAACACTTATGGCACCGGATGTTTCGCCCTGATGCACACCGGCGCCCGCCAGCCCGTCTCCTCCCACCGCCTGCTGGCCACCCGCGCCGCGTCGTTCCCCTCGCAGCCCCAGTTCGCCATCGAGGGCAGCATCTTCATCGCCGGCGCCGCCGTCCAGTGGCTCCGCGACAAGCTCGGCCTCGTCCCCTCCGCCGCCGCCACCGAAGCCATCGCCTCTTCCGTCCCCGACACCGGCGGCGTCTATTTCGTCCCCGCCTTCGTCGGCCTCGGCGCGCCGTACTGGGACGCCTCCGCCCGCGGCAGTTTGTCCGGTGTCACGCTGGCCACCGACACTCGCCACATCGTGCGCGCCACGCTCGAATCCATCGCCTATCAGACGCGCGATCTGGTCCAGGCCATGGAGGCAGACAGCGGCGAGCCCCTGCGCGAGCTGCGCGTCGACGGCGGCGCCTCCGCCAACAACTGCCTCATGCAATTCCAGGCCGACATTCTCGGCCGCCCCATCGTCCGCCCCGCCGACACCGAAACCACCGCCCTCGGCGCCGCCTACCTCGCCGGTCTCGCCGCCGGATTTTTTTCCAGCGTCTCCGACGTCCAGGCCTTCTGGCGCGCCGAGCGCACCTTTGAGCCCCTCATGAACGCGGACCGCCGCGAGGAGCTTTACGCCGGCTGGCTCCGCGCCGTCGCCCAGTGCCGCCATCATTCCGCGCCGCCCGCCTGCTAGCATATTCCCCATGCCCCTTCGCCGCGCCGCAGCTCTTGTTGTCTTCGCCGCCTCGCTCCACGCGCAGGCCGTCGGCCGCTCCTATGGCCGCTCCATGGTCATCTCGCAGCAGGGCATCGTCGCCACCAGCCACACGCTTGCCTCCCAGGCCGGCGCGCAAATTCTGGCCCGCGGCGGCTCCGCCATCGACGCCGCCATCGCCGCCAACGCCGTGCTCGCCGTCACCGAAACCATGATGGACGGCATCGGCGGCGACCTCTTCGTTCTCTACTGGGACGCCAAAACCGGCAAGCTTTCCGCTCTCAATTCCTCCGGCGCGGCCCCGCGCGCCCTCACGCCCGCCTTCCTCGCCGCCCGCGGCTTCAAGACCATGCCCGCCGACGGCATCCACTCGGTCACCGTCCCGGGCGCCATCGGCGGCTGGGCCGCTCTCCACCAGCGCTACGGCAAGCTCCCCTGGCGCGATCTGTTCGGCTCCGCCATCGCCTATTCCCGCGACGGCTTCCCGGTGCCCGAAATCCTCGCCCAGGTGTGGCGCGAAGCCTCCTACATCCGCCGCCTCAACTCCAACCCCGCCTCCGCGCGCCTGTTCCTTCCCAACGGCAAACCTCCCGAAACCGGCCGGCTCTTCCGCAATCCCGACCTCGCTCATACGCTCGACATCATCGCCGCCCAGGGCGCTTCCGCCTTCTACACCGGCGAGATCGCCCGCTCCATCCTCGACACCAGCCGCGAGCTCGGCGGCGCCATGACCGCGGCCGACCTCGCCGCCTTCTCTCCCGAATGGGTCCAGCCCGTCTCCACCACCTACCGCGGCTGGCGCGTTTACGAGATGCCCCCCAACGACCAGGGCATGGCCGCCCTCGAAATGCTGAACATGATGGAGACCTTCGCGCCCGACGCCGCCGGCCCGCTCTCGGCCGGTGAAATGCACAAGCGCATCGAGGCCATGAAGCTCGCCTACTCCGACCTCCACCGCTACAACGCCGATCCCCGCTTCGCCCAGGTCCCGGTCGACGGACTGCTCGCCAAATCCTATGCCCACCGCCGCGCCGCGCTTATCGATCCCCAGCGCGCCAATTGCAACGTCGAGCCCGGCGTCCCAGTCCGCGGCGACACAACCTACCTCACCGTCGTCGACCGCGAAGGCAACATCGCCAGTTGGATTCAGAGTATCTCCGCCGCCTTCGGCTCCGGCGTCACCGTCGATGGCCGCGGCTTCCTCCTCCAGAACCGAGGCGCCCTCTTCACGCTCGACCCGGGGAGCCCCAACGTCCTGGCCGGCGGCAAGCGTCCCTTCCACACCATCATCCCCGCCTTCATGGAAAAGGACGACCTCCACGTCGGCTTCGGCATCATGGGCGGACCCAACCAGCCGCTGGCCCACGCGCAGTTCGTCTCCAACATGGTCGATTACGGCATGAACGTCCAGGAGGCCCTGGAAACCGCGCGCTTCACCAAGCCCACCGCCAACGGCTGCGACGTGACGATTGAAGCCCGCGTGCCGGAGGCCACTCTCCAGCAGCTTTCCGAGCGCGGCCACCAGATCCGCATCGCCCGCGACTACACCCCCGAAATGGGCCGCGGCAACGCCATTCTCCACAACTCCACAACACACACCAACTACGCCGCCTCCGACCCCCGCGCCGACGGCTCCGCCGTCCCCGAGCCTATCGTGCGCCCCTAACCCCGTCCCGGCTCGCCCGCCGCCTTGCGCAGGCTCTGCGTCCCGTTGCCGGCCATCCGCTCCCGAAACCCGGCCCACGCCGCCTCGCCCGGAAACTCCGCCTCCGCCGTCTCCAGCTTCCGCCGCGCCATCTCGTACTGCTGCCCCCGAAGCTGGATCTCGATCTCCATCCGCAGCACGTTCATCCGCTTCTTCCGCGCCGCTCCCTCGATCCTCTCCCGCAGCTCGTGCTCGGCC
>DAIDHC010000159.1 GCA_027452065.1 Bryobacterales bacterium | reverse complement strand
AAGAACCAGCACGGCAGCACCGGGAGAAACTACGGCGGAGGTGAACCCGCGGGGACACGCAGGTGAGCGGCCATGGTCAAACGAACACATAAATCGGCCTTACCACAATCCTACATGGCGCAGTAGGGTGATTGGGAAATGCTGGCGACCTTTTCGGCGGCGGGCCGGCTGAGATATGATCTTGGCGGGCGTGACGAGGCGCGGAAGGGGAATGAGGAGGCGGGAGTGGAGACAACACGACGATCATGGATGAAGGGCGCCCTGGCGCCGGCGGCGGGCGCGTTCGCGCTGCCGGGGCTGTCGCGCGCCGTGCAGGCGGCAACGAGCGAGTATCAGCGGCCGAAGCTGAAAATCACCGGAGTGGCGACGGCGATGGTGCAGGTGCACGGGCCGCAGGCGCACATTCGGATTTACACCGATCAAGGACTGGTGGGCCAGGGCGAGGCGACGGACGCCGCGGTGGGGACGCCGGCGCTGGTGGAGGGCTTCAAGAGGTTTCTGATCGGAAAGGATCCGTTGAACGTGGACGCGATCTGGGAGCAGTTGCGGAGGTCGGGCATCTTCGCCGGTGCTCAGGGAGGGCAGTTCATCACTGCATTGACCGGTGTCGAGATCGCACTCTGGGACCTCACGGGGAAGGCGCTGGGGATGCCGATTTATCAACTTATGGGGGGCAAGTTCAGGGACCGGGTGAGGATGTACTGCGACTCGGACATGAAGGATCCGGATGGGGAGGAAGGCGCGCGGAAGATGCCGTGGATTGCCGAGGCGGGCTTCACGGCGATGAAGATGGACATCGACGACGCGCGGGATCCGGCGCGGTTCGACCGGGTGAACCGGACGGCGAGTAACGGCGAGATCGACCGGATGGTAAGGCAGATGCGAAAGGTGCGGGACTCGATCCCGAAGGCGATGGACCTGGCAGTGGACATGCACGGGTTCTACGACGCGTTGACGGGCAAAAGGGTGGCGGCGGCGGCCGAGGAGTTCCGCCTGCTCTGGCTCGAGGAGCCGGTGCCGCCGGAGAACATTGACGCGATGGCCGACATCCGGCGGTCGACCAAGACGCCGATCTGCTGCGGGGAGAATATTTACATGCGATGGGGTTTCGCCGAGCTGCTGGAAAAGCACGCGGCGGACATCATCATGCCCGACATTCAGAAAGTGGGCGGGCTGTCGGAGGCGCGGAAGGTGGCCAACATGGCGGAGGCGTACTACATTCCGTTCGCGCCGCACTGCGTGGTGTCGCCGGTGGGAACGATGGCGTCGGCGCACGTGTGCGCATCGGTGCCGAATTTTCTGGTGTGCGAATGGCACTGGATCAATCATCTGGATGCGTGGAAGAACTGGGTGAAGGAAGGCGAGATTATCGAGAAGGGCTACATCACGGTGCCGGACCGGCCGGGGATCGGCGTCGAGATGAACGACGCGGCGGCGCGGAAGTCGCAGATGCCGGGGACGGCCTGGTTTAATGAGAAAACGTGATGGGCAAGCAATGAGGACCGCGGCGGCGTGGATGGCGATGCTCGTGGCGGCGGCATGGCCGGCGGCCGGTCAGGTATACAAACTGAGCCGGGAGCAGATGATTCAGTACACCGGACAGAATCCCTACGGGCGCTTCGACGACGGGAGGGCGAAGGTGCCCGACGAGCTTTTGGAAAAAGTGAAGGGGATGTCGGCGGAGGAGGTTTTCGGGATCGAGCGGCACGGGTATCCGAGCCAGTTCGACGGGGACCTGCTGGCGCTGCATCCGGAAAAGAAACTGGTGGGGCGGGCGGTGACGCTGGTGCTGATGCCGCTGCGGCCGGACGTGGCGGAGGTGGACGGGACAGGGCTGCCGTCGACCCGGCCGCGCGACAAGAGCATATCGCACCAGACAGCGATCAACCTGTTGCAGCCGGGCGATGTGCTTGTCGTGGACGCCCACGCCATCTCGGGGGGAATTATCGGCGACAACCTGGCGTATTACATACACCAGAAGGGCGCGGGGTTTGTGATTGACGGCGACATCCGGGACCTGGACGGGATTCGCGAGATCGACATGGCGGGGTACTTCAAGCGGTCGGTGCCGCCGTACCTGGTGAACTGCATGGTGGGTGGGATGAACGTACCGGTGCAGATCGGGCGTGTGACGGTGATGCCGGGCGATGTTGTCTTCGGGGACAGCGAGGGAGTTTACTTCATACCGCCGCAGTTGGTGAAGGAAATGGTGGACCGGGCGGACGAGACGCATGTTCACGACGAGTGGACGAAAAAGAAGTTCTCCGAGGGCAAGTACAAGTCGACCGATATCTATCCGAGCCCGAGCGATCCGGAATTGAAGAAAGAGTACCAGGATTACTTGAAGAGCCACCTGCAGAAGTAGTATGGGCGATTGATGGCGATCTGGCGAAAACGGGAGACGACGCTCGATCTGGGACCGCGTGAGGTGGAGGCGATGGAGATCGTCTGGCGGCAGGGCGGGAGCACGGTTCGGGACGTGATCGGGAAGATGGAGCAGACGCTCGCCTACACGACGGTGATGACGACGCTGGACCGGCTGTATAAGAAAGGGCTGCTGGAGCGGTGCAAGAGGGAGCGGGCGTATGTGTACGTACCGCGGCTCACCAGGCAGGAGTGGGAGCGGAGCCGGGCCGAGGCGCTGGTGGCGGGGTTTCTGGGGAGCCGGCCGGCGGCGGGCGGAGCCCTGATTTCGTGTTTGGTGGATGCGGTGGGGCGGCAGGACGAGGCGCTGCTCGATGAGTTGGAGAAGAGGATCGAGAGCCGGCGGGCCGAGCGGGGGACGAAACGATGATGGCGGGCTACTGGGCGCGGCTGGGGTGGATGAGCGCGGCGTGCTTCACGGTGGTGGAGATGGGGGCGCGGGCGGTGGCGGCAGTGTGGGCGGGGGCGGCGGTGCGAAGAGCCGAGCGGATGGAAGCGCGGCGGGGAGCGGCGTTACTGCTGTGTCTACGGCTGGGGCCGGCCGTGTTGGGCGTGGCAGCGGCGTTGGGGATGTGCGCGCCGAGTTATCTCCTGTTTGAGCGGGGCGGCGGGGAGGCGGTCGGCGGGCTGTGCGTGGTGCTGGGGCTCATCGGAGCGGCGACGGTGGGAGTGGGAGCCTGGCGGGCGCTGCGGGCGTGGTGGCGAGCGCGGCGATGGATGGCGGGGCTGCTGCCGGCCGGCGGCGCGGAGGTGTGGGTAGTGGAGGAGCCGGGGGCGTTGGTGGCGATGGTGGGTGTGGTAAAGCCGACTCTGGTGGTGTCTCGGGCGATGCGGGAGGCGCTGACCGACGAGGAATGGGCGGCGGCCGAAGCGCATGAGAGAGCGCACGCCAAAGCGTGGGACAACGCCAAGCGCCTGGCGTTGGCGGCGACGCCGGGGGCGAAGACTCTGACGCGAGCCTGGGCGAGGCTGGCGGAGCGGGCGGCCGACGACGAGGCGGCGGGAGGGAATGCGGACCGGAGGCTGGCGCTGGCGGCGGCGTTGGTGAAGGCGGCGCGGATCGGGATGGCGGCGGCGGCGCCGGCGGTGAGCGCGCTGGCGGCGGAACGGGAAGAACTGGCTGCGCGCGTGGCCCGTTTGCTCGACGGGCCGGGCGAGGCGAAAGGCGCCAGGCGGACCGCGGCAGTGCTGGCGGCGGGTGCGATGGCGGCGGCGCTTGCGATGACGCAGCCGGCGGTGCTGGAAGCGGCGCACGGGGTCTTCGAGCGGCTGCTGCGGTAGAAGCGCAGCCGGGCGGATCAGTGAAACGCCTGAGAGCGCAGCGTCACTCTTTGGAATGCGGGGCGAGGGCGGGCTGACAAAAACACGGGAATTTCAGGAAAATTCGTCCGATTTCATTGACTCCCGCTTCGCAGTTGCATAACATACCGGCTAACCAAGTCTCAGGAGGCTCCGATGCCGCTTGCATTAGCGATTGAGAAAATCAAGGCCCATTACACGGTGGTTGTGGTTGGGTCGGGATATGGCGGGGCGATTGCGGCATCGCGAATGGCGCGAGCCGGGCAGACGGTGTGCCTGCTGGAACGCGGGCGGGAGATCGAGCCAGGCTCGTATCCGAACACGCTGGCCAAGGCCGCGCAGGAGATGCAGACGGACGCGCCCGCCGGACACGTGGGCTCGCGGACCGGATTGTTCGATTTCCGGATGAACCCGGACATCAACGTGGTGCTGGGATGCGGGCTGGGCGGCACTTCGCTGATCAACGCCAACGTTGGGCTGCGGGCGGAAGCGTGGGTGTATCAGGACGAGGCGTGGCCGGCGGCGTTCCGCAGCGACGCGGCACGGATGGAGGAGGGTTACCGGAGGGCGGAGGAGGTGCTGCAGCCGCGGCCGGTGCCGGAGACTTATCCGGCGATGGCGAAGATGGATGCTCTGAAGAAGTCGGCCGGGGCGATGGGGGCGGACTGGTACCGGACGCCGCTGTACGTGACATTCGATGACCCGGAAGGCGGCGTGAACGCGTTCGGGACGCCGCAGTGCAAGTGCATTGGGTGCGGAGACTGTGTGTCGGGCTGTAATTTTCACGCCAAGAACACGACCCTGATGAATTATCTTCCGGACGCGGTGAATTATGGCGCGGAGATTTTCACGGGCGTGGCGGCGCGGTGGGTGGAGCGGTCTGGGGACAAATGGCTGGTGCACTACCAGACGCTGGGGGATGGGCGGGAGAGATTCGACGCGCCGGATATGTTTGTGAGCGCCGACATCGTGATCCTGGGCGCCGGGACGCTGGGCTCGACTGAGATCCTGCTGCGGTCGGCGGCCAAGGGACTTCCGCTATCGGGGCAGGTGGGCGAGCGGTTCACGGGCAACGGGGACGTGCTCGGGTTCGGCTACAACACAGACGTGGAGATCAACGGGCTCGGATATGGCGACCACGATCCGCGGGGGCGGGAGATGGTGGGGCCGTGCATCACCAGCGTGATCGACCTGCGGGGCGGCGGGGCGGGTGAGAAGGGGATGGTGATCGAGGAGGGATCGGTGCCGGGGGCAATCGGGGGATTGCTGCCGGCAGGGCTGCAAGCGGCGGCGGCGCTGGGAGGGAACCGCCCGAGCGGAGTGGTGGAAGCGGCACGGGAGGCGGGGCGCCAGGCGGCGAGTCTGCTGTTGGGGCCGTACCACGGGGCGATCCGGAACACCCAGACGTACCTGATCATGACGCATGACGGCGACCGCGGGAAGATGCGTCTGGACGACGACCGGCTTCGGATCGACTGGCCGGGAGTCGGAAGCGAAGAGATTTTCGCTCGGGCGAATGAAAATCTGAAGAAGGCGACCGAGCCGCTGGGCGGAGTGTACGCACCGAACCCGACGTGGCACTCGCTGCAGCAAAAGGCTTTGGTCAGCGTGCATCCGCTGGGCGGCTGCACGATGGGGGAGCGGGCCGAGCAGGGTGTTGTGAATCACAAGGGGCAGGCGTTTTCGGGGGCGGCGGGCGAGACGGTTTACGAAGGGCTGTATGTGAGCGACGGGGCCGTGATTCCGAGGCCGCTGGGCGTGAACCCGTCGCTTACCATCGCGGCAGTGGCCGAGCGGACGTGCGCATTGATTGCGGAGGACCGGGGCTGGAAGATCGATTACACGCTGCCGTCTCGGCCGCGCGTGGCATCGGCTCCGGCAAAGATGGGGATTCAATTCACCGAGACGATGAAGGGATTCTGGGCCGCGGGGGCGGCGGATTTCTCGAGCGGAGCCAAAGCGGGCGAGACGGCAGGGAACCGGCTGGAGTTTACGCTGACGGTGCGCGGCGACGATCTGGACGCCATGCTCAAAGAGCCGGGACACGAGGCGCGGATGTCGGGTACGGTGACGGCGCCGGCGCTGTCGGCGAAGCCGTTGACGGTGACCGATGGCGTGTTCAACCTGTTTGTCGTGAATCCGGATGAGGTTGAGACGCGGAACATGCGCTACCGGATGACGCTCACGTCGGTGGAAGGGCGGCAGTGGAGCTTCGAAGGGTTCAAGGTCATTCACGACCGGCCGGCGTGGGACATCTGGGGCGACACGACGACACTGTACATCACGCTGTCGGAAGGCGGCGCGGCGGTGGGCAAGGGGATATTGCACATCGCGCCGGCGGATTTCGCGCGGCAGATGGCGACGATGCAGGTGACCAACGCGCCCACGGAACGGGAGAGGCTGGAGGCGACAGCGCGATTCGGGAGGTTTTTCTCGCAGACGCTGTTTGACAGTTACGGAGGGCTGTTCTCTGGAACGACGGCGTTCAATCCGGAAGCGCCGCCGCGGCAGAAGCGGGCGCTGCGCGCGGATGCGCCGGAGGTGGTTTCGTTTCCCGCGCGTGACGGCGTGGCGCTGCGGCTGACCCGGTACCGGGGCGGGGACAAGGGGCCGGTGATTCTATCGCACGGGCTGGGAGTCTCGAGCCTGATCTTTTCGCTGGACACGATCGGGACGAACATGCTCGAGTACCTGTACGCGCAGGGCTACGACGTGTGGCTGCTGGATTTCCGGAACTCGATCGCGCTCCCGGCGGTGAACCTGCAGTCCTCCGGCGACGACGTGGCGCTAAACGATTATCCGGCGGCGGTGGACAAGGTAAGAGAGCTCACCGGGGCGCGGGATGTGCAGATGGTGGTGCATTGCTGGGGATCGACGACGTTCTTCATGGCGATGCTGGCGGGGCTTGAGGGAGTGCGGTCTGTGGTGTGCTCGCAGATCGCGACGCATATTGTGGCGCCGGTGGCGACGCACATCAAAACGGGGCTGCACGTACCGTCGTTTTTGAACGCGCTGGGAGTGAAGTCGCTGACCGCGTTCGCATCGACGAATGAGGACTGGCAGCAGAAAGTGTTCGACGCCGGGCTGCGGCTGTATCCGACGGCGCTGAAGGAGCGATGCCAGAACCAGACCTGCCACCGGATCACGTTTCTCTACGCGCCGCTGTACAACCACGCACAGATGAATGAGCTTCAACACGAGACGCTGTATGAAACCTTCGGCGTGGCGAACATGAAGGCGTTCGAGCACCTGGCGCTGCTCACGAACAAAGGGCACCTACTGAACTTCCAGGGCGAGGACGTGTATCTGCCGCACCTGGAGCGACTGGCGCTGCCGATCACGTTCATTCACGGAGCCGACAACCAGTGTTTCGTGCCGGAGAGCACCGAAATCACTTATGAGCTGCTGCGGAAGACGAACGGGGCGGACTACTACGACCGGCACGTGATACCAGGCTACGGTCACATCGACTGCATCTTCGGCAAGAACGCCTGGAGGGATGTCTATCCGATCGTGGCGGAGGCGCTGGACAGAACCGCGCGGCCGGGCGCGGCGGCGGGGAGATAGGGGCGCATGGAGGGCAAGCAGCGCATTGCGCACATGAAGAGCTACCGGGTCTCGCCTCCAGTGCGCCAGGCGATGGAGGCGAGCCGGACGGGTGGGATCGCGACGATTGCGGTGATTGTGAGCCTGCGGGAGTCGACCGAGCATCCCGATCTGGGTGTGGGGCCGTCGAAAGAGAAAATAAAGGCGGCTCTGGCGGCAAGATCGATCCCTTTCCGGGAAAGCGACTTTTACATCTTCGCGGCGCTGCCGCCGGAGGTGATCGATGAACTCGCGGGCATGAAGGACGTAGTGGAGCGGGTGTGGCGCGACCATGTATGCTACGCGCACGTGACGCAATCGGTGGAGACAGTGAAGGCGACGGCGTGCTGGCGGACGTTCGGGTTTCGCGGAGAGGGTATCACGTGGGCGGTGCTGGATACGGGGATCCGGGCCGAGCACCCGCACTTTCAGACCTATGCGACCGTGGATGCGACGTTGAGCAAGAACTTTTCGAACTCCAGGACGCTGGACGATGTGGAGGGCCACGGGACGCACGTGGCGGGGATCATCGCCGGGGCGGCGCCGGAGGGGGTGAAATACAAGGCGGCGACGATGGAGGAAGACGCGGACGCGCCGGTAGTGGTGGATGTTTTGGGCACTCCGTCGGGTGTGGCGCCGCGGGCGAAACTGATCAACGTGAAGGTGCTGGACGATGACGGAACGGGAGCCGCATCGACTTGCATTCTGGGACTGGAGTACGTGCGAAAGCTGAACGCGGCCAGCCGGAGCATCAAGGTGGATGGGGTGAACATGAGCCTCGGCTATCCGTTCGATCCGCAGTGGTACGGGTGCGGGCACAGCCCGCTGTGTGAAGAGGTGACGCGGGCGGTGCGGTCGGGGCTCGTTGTGGTGATCTCGTGCGGGAACTCGGGCTACGGGAGCACGACGCTGAGCACGGGCGAGCAGGTGCCGCTTCCGGTGGATTTGTCGATCACGGACCCGGCCAACGCGGAGGCGTCGATCGCGGTGGGCAGCGTGCACAAGACGGCGCCGCACAAATACGGCGTATCGTATTTTTCGTCGAAGGGGCCGACGGGGGATGGGAGGCAGAAGCCGGACCTGGTGGCGCCGGGCGAAAAGATCATATCGTGCTCGGCGGGCTTCGACACGAAGGGCTACGCGTACGAGGAGAAAAGCGGCACGAGCATGGCGGCGCCGCACGTGTCGGGCGCGATCGCGGCGTTTCTGTCGGTGCACGCCGAGTACCGGGGGCAGCCGGAGCAAGTGAAGCAGGTGTTCTTGAAGACGGCGACCGACCTGGAGCGGCAGAAGTATTTTCAGGGTGCAGGACTCGTGGATGTGCTGCGGGCGGCAATGTCGGTGTGAAGGAGAGATGAGCGGCTATGGCGCGAATGAAGCAGATCCATCATCCGGAGTTTTCGCTGTGGCAGTCGGCGATCGACCAAACAGTGGCGCAACATCGGGGTGGGCAGACGCTGGATATTGGCGGGAGCGGGGCGGCGCAGCGGCCGGACCCGGGCGACCCGATGGTGGCGGCGGCCGGAGCGGTGGCCGAGGGGTTGGAGAGCGGGCAGACGACGGAGACCATGACGGCGGGCGGACAGCCGAAGGCGACCGAGGGCGTCGGCGGTGTGGCGAAATACTGCTCGTCGATCTGGTGGGAGATCGCCAAAGCCCGGGCGGAGGGCAATGCTCAGGCCGAGCAGGACTGGAAGGCGCGGCTCGGGCCGTTCACCACCTGCGATGCGCGCTATGCCGAGGCGGCCGAGCAATACGTTGAGTTCTACAAGCTGAAGGGCGGCAAGGCGCCGTACAAAGTCTGGCAGAAGATCGACGATTTCATCATCGACTGGAAGCTTCCGGCACAGGCGCGGATCGCGATCGTGGGCGACTGGGGCACCGGGCAGCAGGACGCCAAGGCCTTGCTGGCGGCGATAGCGCGCAAGAATCCGGACGTGGTGATCCACCTGGGTGACATCTACTATTCGGGCACGGAGTTCGAGATGAGGAACTACTTTCTCAACATCTGGCAGTCCGAACTCGACCTCACGAAGACGCGAACGTTTACCCTGACGGGCAACCACGATATGTATTCGGGTGGGGCACCGTACTACGAGCTGATCCAGACGCTCGGGCAGCCGGCGAGCTACTTCTGCCTGCGCAACGACGACTGGCAGTTCCTCGCCATGGACACCGGCCTGCACGACAACGACGCGCTGGACGCGGCGCCTACATACCTGGAGGACACCGAGGTTCAGTGGCTGAAGGACAAGGTGAATGGGGCAGGCGGGCGGCGCACGGTGCTGCTGAGCCATCACCAGCTTTTCACGGCGTTTGAGAGTATCGGCAGCGGCTTTCTGAATCCGAAGTTGAGCGCGCAGGTGGGTCCGATGCTGGACAAAGTGACCGCGTGGTTGTGGGGGCACGAGCACAACCAGGTGATCTACAAGCCATTTCAGGGAGTGCTGGGGCGGTGCATCGGACACGGGGCGTATCCGGTGGGAGTTACGGAGATTTCGGATCAGCCGAAGTTCGCCAACGTGCCGCTGGAGAACGTGACGTTGACCAAGGGGCCGGCGTTTTACGCGCACGGCTACACGATGGTGGAGTTGAACGGAGCAGCGGCGAAGGTGAGCTATTACCAGGACAGCGATCCGGAAGACGTGGCGATGTTTACCGAGACCTGGGGAGCCCAGGCGGCGGGTGGAAATTGATCGGAGCTAAGTGATGACACAGGACGAGCGGACTGAGGCGGCGAACCGAGCCGCGGTTTGGTTCAGCCGGGTGGCGTGGCTGGGCATTGCGCTGAATCTCGGGTTCGTGGCGATGCAGTTGTTCGCGCCGGACTTCATTAATGTGGCGGTTGGGCTGGCTCCGGGATTTCCGACGGTGTGGAACGAGGCGCACGGAATGATGGTGCTGGCGCTCAGCATTCTCTATATTCCGGCGGCGGTGAATCCGCTGCGCTATCCGGCGTATTCGTGGATGCTGGTGGTGTCGCGTCTGCTGGCGGCGGCGTTGTGGGCCTGGTGCATTCGCAGCGGCGCTGGGAGATTTGGAGAGTATCTCGCGATGGACGGCGCGTTCTGCCTGGCGCAGGCGGTACTTCTCGAGATGGCCCTGCCGGCCGGAGAAAGAGTACCGGCGAACCTGGGGCGGCTGTGGGGGGCGATTGCCGGGGGCGTGGCGGCAGCGTGGCGCCGGCCAGGAGTGAAGGTGGCATTGGCTGTGGCGGTGGTGCTGCTGGCAGTGACGGGATGGGTGCTGTATGCGAACCTGATGCGGCACGAGCCCGAGATCGTTTACAGCGATGTGGTGGAGCACTACAAATACGCGGCGATCGGGCTGGGGCCTAGCAGCCGGCTGCCCTATTGGATTTTCCGGGTGCTGCCGGATGTATTCGCCGATAAGCTGCCGGGGCCGGGCGGCTACGCGTCGCTCGGGTTGATCCAGGAAAAGGGATCGGACGTTCCCGTGGGCTTCGCCAAGCGCGTGTTCGGCTATGAATGCGTCGAGGCGAACTGCTCGTTATGCCACACGGCACTCTACCGGAAGACGGCGGCGAGCGAGGCTATGGTGGCACCGGGCGGGCCGGCGCACACGATGGACTTGCAGGGTTTCCAGAGGTTCCTGTACGGGGCGGCGGCCGATCCACGATTTAACCCGGAGACCCTGATGGCGGCTATCGGGAAACTACATCAGTTTGGGTGGGCGGAGGGATTGATTTACCGGTATGTGATTATTCCGGCGACGAAAGTGGCGCTGCTCCAGCAGAAGGCGGCCTACGCCTGGCAGGACAGCCGGCCTCCGCAGGGGCGGGGCCGAACGGACACTTTCAATCCGACCAAGATCGTGGTGTTCCACATGCCGGACGATCAGACGATCGGCACGACGGACCTGCCGCAGGTGTGGAACCAGAAGCCGCGGGAGAACATGTGGCTGCACTGGGACGGGAACAACGACGCGATTACGGAAAGAAATTACGCGGCGGCGATGGCGGTTGGAGCAACGCCGCAGTCGGTGCTGCCAGACAGCTTCAAAAGGGTGACGGATTTCCTGCTGACGCTACAGCCGCCACCCTTTCCCTTCCCCATCGACAAAGCGAAGTCAGCGCGCGGGGCGGCGGTGTACCAGGCGGCGTGCGCGCAGTGCCACGCGTTCGGCAGCAAGGACACGGGACAGGTGGAGGCGATCGGCGAGATCGGGACGGACAGGCACCGGCTGGATTCGGTTTCGCAGGCCCTGGTGGACCGTTTCCACACCTTCACGACGGCGCCGTTTGTGTTTACGGCCTATCGGAAGACGAACGGGTATTCCCGGGTTCCGATCGACGGGATCTGGCTGCGGGGCCCGTACCTGCATAACGGCTCAGTGCCGAATCTGCGGGCGCTGCTGACGCCGGAAGAGCAGAGGCCGAAGGTGTTCTACCGGGGCTATGACGTGCTGGATCCGGTAAACGTGGGGTTCATCTCCGATGGTCCGGAGGCGGAAAAGGCCGGGTTCCGGGTAGACACGGCGGCGCCGGGCAACAGCAACGCGGGACACCGGTACGGCACGGACTTGCCGCCGGGGCAGAAGGATGATCTA
>DAIDHC010000158.1 GCA_027452065.1 Bryobacterales bacterium | reverse complement strand
CTGGGCGGCGGGGGTGGGCGCCGTGAAGAGGCGCGGGACAGGGGCGGGTTCGGGGGGCGAAGAGACTCGGCGGTCGCGGCGGCGAGGTTGGTTTGCGGGTCCGCGGGCGGTGGGGGTGGGAGTAGGGGCGAGGCGGTCGGTGGGGGGATTCGGAGGAGGAGGGCTTGGAAGGGAGGGAAAGCGGCGGGGGATCAGGGGCGGCGGAGCCAGTGGACGACGGGGGCGCTGTGTTCGCAGGCCATGACTTCGGTGACGCCGTGGGCGAGGGTGGCGCAGGCGTCGGTGGTGGCGGCGCGGAGTGTTGAGTCCTCGTCGGCGCCGGAGGCGGTGCGGCACTGGGTCTGGCCCTGGAAGGTGATGCAGACCTCGGCTTTGTAGCGGGCGAGGTTGAGAGAAGAGAACAGGAGAAGAGCGATGACGGCGGCGGCGACGAGGAGGCCGAAGACCCAGGCTTTGGCTTTCACGGCTGGTCTCCGGTGAGATAGAGGCTGCCCATGCGGCGGAACTTTTGATAGCGGTCTTCGATGAGGGCGGCGGAGTCGAGGGGGGTGAGTTCGGCGAGGGCGGCGCGGAGGGTGAGGCGGAGCGATTCAGCGGCGGCGTCGAAATCGTTGTGGGCGCCGCCTTCGGGCTCGGGAACGATGCCGTCGATCAACTGGAGGCGGAGGAGATCCTGGGCGGTGAGGCGGAGGGCGCTGGCGGCGCGGGGGGCCTGGCCGGAGTCCCGATAGATGATGGCGGCGCAGCTTTCCGGGGTGATGACGCTGTAGTAGGCGTTTTCGAGCATGAAGACGCGGTTGGCGACGCCGAGAGCGAGAGCGCCGCCGCTGCCGCCCTCGCCGATGACGACGGCGATAACGGGGACGGGGAGGCGGGACATTTCGCGGAGGCTGACGGCGATGGCTTCGGCCTGGCCGCGCTCCTCGGCGTCGATGCCGGGGTAGGCGCCTTTGGTGTCGAGGAGGGTGACGATGGGGCGGCGGAACTTGGCGGCGAGGCGCATCAGGCGGAGGGCCTTGCGGTAGCCCTCGGGCTTGGGCATGCCGAAGTTGCGGTAGAGATTCTGCTTGGTGTCGCGGCCTTTCTGCTGGCCGAGGACGAGGACGGGGCGGCTGTCGAAATAGGCGAGGCCGCCGACGATGGCGGGGTCGTCGGCAAAGGCGCGGTCGCCGTGGAGCTCGACGAAGCCGGTGAAGAGGCGCTGGATGTAATCGAGGGAATGGGGGCGTTTGGGGTGGCGGGCAAGCTGGACGCGGTCCCAGGCGGGATTGGGAGGGACGTCGGCCGGGGTATCGGGCGGGGTTTCGGGAGGGGCGAGAACGGGATCTTGATCGGACATGGCTGCGGCGCGCGGAGCGCGGACTTAATCGGCGAGGATCTCGACGGACTCGGGTCCGCAGATCCGCTCCACCTCGGCCCGGAACTCACGATCCGGCCGGACCTTGGCGGCAACATCCAGGATAACGGAAAAGTCGCGGGGTTTTTCCAGGCGGAGGCGGACGGCGGCCTGGCCTGGCTTGCGGGAGAAGAGGCTGCTGAGGGCGGCGGCGCGTCCGGGGGCGCCGAGAGGGACGCGGATGGAGATGAGGCTGGGGAGCTGGAGGCGGGCGTTGGCGAGGGGGACGAGGCTCTGAATGGAGATGGTGGGGGAGGAATTTTCTTCGGGCAGGACGAGGCCGCGGACGAGCATGGGGGTATCTTCGACCAGGGCCGAGAGTACGTTTTCGTACTGAGTGGAGAAGACGCGGGCTTCGAGGTTGCCCTTGCGGTCCTCGAGCTGCATGGAGGCCCAGGGCTTACCTTCTTTATTGCGGCGGCGCTGGATGGCGGTGAGGATGGCGCAGAGGACAACTTCGGTGCCGCGGGGGAGATCGTCGAGCGAATCGGTGGAGTGAGTGGCGAGCTCGGTGATTTTGTCCTCGAACTGATCGAGGGGGTGGCCGGTGACGTAGATGCCGAGGAGTTCTTTTTCGGCGGCGAGTTTTTCGGGGGTTGACCAGTCGGGGAGATTGGGGAGCGGGGGCTCAGGAGGGGCGGCGGCGTCTTCGAGGCAGCCGAACAGGCCGGTCTGGCCGGAGGCGCGGTCGCGCCAGGCGCGCTGGCCGCCCTCCATGGCGCTGTCGATGGAGGCGAACAGTTGGGCGCGGTTGCCGGCGAGGGAATCCATGGCGCCGGCCTTGATGAAGCTTTCGATCATGCGGCGGTTGACTTGGGCGAGGTTGACGCGCTCGCAGAAGTCGTAGAGGGTTTTGAAAGCGCCGCCGGAGCCGCGGGCTTCGATGATGGAGCCGACGGCGGAGCCGCCGACGTTTTTGATGGCGCCGAGGCCGAAGCGGATGCCGGAAGGGCCGGGAGTGAAGTCCTTGTCGGAGGAGTTGACGTCGGGAGGGAGGACGGGGATGCCCATGTCGCGGCACTCGTTGATGTACTTGACGACCTTGCCGGAGGCGCCGGTTTCGGAAGTGAGAAGCGCGGACATGAACTCGCGGGGGTAGTGGGCCTTGAGGTAGGCGGTGACGTAGGCGAGGTAGGCGTAGGCGAGGGAGTGGGATTTGTTAAAGCCGTAGCCGGCGAACTGCTCCATGAGGTCGAAGGTTTTGCCGGCCTTTTTTTCGTTGAAGCCGCGCTCGCGGGCGCCGTCGAGGAAGCGGGCGCGCTGTTTGGCCATCTCCTCGGCGTTTTTTTTGCCCATGGCGCGGCGGAGGATGTCGGCCTCGCCGAGCGAGTAGCCGGCGATGCGGTTGGCGACCTGCATGACCTGTTCCTGGTAGACCATGACGCCGTAGGTTTCTTCGAGGATTTCCTGGAGGACGGGGAAATCGTAGACGACCTGTTTGCGGCCGTGTTTGCGGTCGATGAAGTCGTCGACCATGCCGCCCTGGATGGGGCCGGGGCGGTAGAGGGCGTTGAGGGCGCAGAGATCCTCGATGCGGGTTGGCTGGTATTTGCGGAGGATGTCGCGCATCCCGGAGGATTCGAACTGGAAGACGCCGCTGGTGAAGCCCTTGGAAAAGATGGCGTAGGTCTTGTCGTCGTCGAGAGGGAGGGCGTCGGGGTCGAGGGTGACGCCGTGGTGGCGCTCGATGAGGGCGATGGCGTCGTAGACGATGTCGAGGGTGGTGAGGCCGAGGAAATCCATCTTGAGAAGGGCGAGCTTCTCAAGGCCGCTCATGTCGTACTGGGTGACAATTTCGTCCTTGTTTGTTTTAAACAGAGGGACGAGCTCGCGCAAGGGGACGGGGCTGATGACGACGCCGGCGGCGTGCATGCCGGCGTTGCGGGCCATGCCTTCGATCTTTTGGGAGACTTCGAGGACTTCGCGGACGCGGGGGTCTTTGCGGGCGGCCTCTTCGAAGCCGGGCTCCTGTTTGATGGCTTCGGCGAGCTTGATGTTGAGCTGGGCGGGGACGAGCTTGGTGACGCGGTCGACTTCGCCGAAGGCCATGTCGAGGGCGCGGCCGACGTCCTTGATGGCGGCGCGGGCGCCGAGGGTGCCGAAGGTGATGATCTGGGCGACCTGTTCGCGGCCGTATTTTTCGGTGACGTACTGGATGACTTCGCCGCGGCGGCGGGTGTGGAAGTCGACGTCGATGTCGGGCATGGAGATGCGCTCGGGGTTGAGGAAGCGCTCGAACAGGAGGCCGTACTGGAGGGGGTCGACGCCGGTGATGCCCATGGCGTAGCCGACCAGAGACCCGGCGGCGGAGCCGCGGCCCGGGCCGACGGGGATGCCGGAAGATTTGGCGAAGCGGATGAAGTCCCAGACGATCAGGAAGTAGCCGGAGAACTTCATCTGGCGGATGACGTTGATTTCGCGGTCGAGGCGTTCGGCGTATTCGGCGAGATCGTGTTTGAGGAAGCCGTCGCGGCGGAGGGCCTCGAGGCGGGGGCGGCGTTGTTCGAAGCCCTGGCGGACGACGTATTCGAAATAGGAATCGGTGGAGTGCTCGGCGGGGACGTCGAAGCGGGGGAAGGGCTCGGCGACTTTTTCGAGCTTGACGCGGCAGCGCTCGGCGATGGGCCAGGTGCGGTCGAGGGCGTCGTCGAGGCCGGGGAAGAGGGCGAGCATTTCCTCGCGGGGCTTGAGGTAGAACTCGGGGCGGTCAAAACGCATGCGGTTCGTGTCGGACATGGTTTTGCCGGTCTGGATGCAGAGCAGGATTTCGTGGGCGCGGGCGTCGCCGCGCTGGAGGTAGTGGGCGTCGTTGGTGGCGACCAGGGGGATCTGGGTATCAGCGGCGAGGCGGTGGATGAGGGGGAGGACGGAGCGGTCGAGGTCGAGGCCGTGGTCCTGGATTTCGAGGAAGAAGTTGTCTTTGCCGAACAGGTCGGTGTATTCGCAGGCGAGGCGGCGGGCGTCGTCGTAGCGGTCGGCGAGCAGCGTTTCGTTGACGTCGCCGCGGAGGCAGGCCGAGAGGGCGATTAAGCCTTTGGAGTGGCGGCTGAGGAGGTCCTTGTCGATGCGGGGCTTGTAGTAAAAACCTTCGAGGAAGCCGGTGGAGACGAGCTGGATGAGGTTGCGGTAACCCTCCTGATTCTCACAAAGCAGGACGAGGTGGTTGTAGCGGTCCGAATCGGAGCGGACCTTGTGGCCCTGCTGGGAGACGTAGACTTCGCAGCCGATGACGGGGTGGACGCCGGAGGCTTTGGCGGCGTTATAGAACTCGACGGCGCCGAACAGGTTGCCGTGGTCGGTCATGGCGACGGCGGGCATGTTCTGGCGCTGGACGAGATCGATGAGCTGTTTAATTTCGCAGGCGCCGTCGAGCAGCGAGTAATCGGTGTGGCAGTGGAGATGGACGAAAGGCGGAGGAGAGGCCATTGTTCAACAGCGGGGGAGGAAACCATTAGTGTAGCGCGGGAGGGCGGGAGCGGGCGGCGTGACGGAAGGGGGGTAAAAAGCGACGTTTTTTTTGCGCGCGGGGGGGAGCGAGGTGGTGAAGAAAACAGGGGAGCTGGGGAAGAGGGGTGGGACGCAAAGGGGCGGTTTCAAGCGCAAATCGGGGAAAGTTTGCGTCACAAAAACGGGCGTAAGGGGGGAAAGCCCCGCGAGGATCAGGGGATCCTCGCGGAGATGGGAGACGGGGGGGCGGAGCCTTTCATGAGGCCGGTGAGGACCGTGCGGGTGGCGCAGGCGCCGGGGCCGAGGGGGATGCTCTGGTAGAGGAGATCGGCCTCGAGGGCGGAGAGGTCGGGGGCCTGGCCGCGGAGGGCGGCGGCGAGTTTGTCGGCGCCGGAGGCTCCGAGGGTGAGGCTGACGATGGCGCGGGGGCTGGCGGAGACGAGGCCGCCGGCGGTGAAGATGGTGGAGAGCATGATGGCCTCCTGGATGAGGTTGGAGACGACGACGCTGCGGTCATGGGAGTGGTTCTGCTGGAGGAGCGAGATGGCCGTGGCGTGGTCGAGGGCGAAGAGGGCGGGGGCGGCCATGAGGACGCGCTCCTCGGGGAGGTTGAGGGAGGAGGCGGTTTCGTTGCAGGCGAGCACGGTCCAGACGGTGGCGTTGCGGATGCCGACGGTGCGGGTGGTGCGGGTGGGCTGGGGTGTGAACATGAGCGAGACCTGGGCGCGCGCGGCGGCGGAGGCGGTAAAGAAAAGAAGGGCCGCGGCGGCGAGCCGCGACCCGGAGTGGCGATGGCGTTTCATGGGCGTATCTTTCCTGTGTTCGAGGCCTGCTTAGTTGGAGGTGCTGGAGGCGGGCAGAAGCTCGTACCAGCCGTTGATCATGGGGCCGAAGGGGGTTTGGGTGACGATGCGGTGCTTGAGGAAGCGGCCGCGGGAATCGGTGACGATGGTGCCGTCGGGCGCCGGATCGCCGGGGAGGGCGTAGTAGATGTTGGCGAAGTTGAGGCTGCCTACGTAGTCGGTGTTGGCGGGGGTTGGGTTGGGAGATGGCGCCGGGGTGAAGGGAGGGTAGTCGGCGATGTTGATGGAGACTTTGATGGAGCCGGCGGGGGGATTGTTGGGGTCGTAGGGGACGAGGCCGGGGAGGTTGACGCCGGGGGCCTCCTGAACGGGGGGCTGAAGGGCGGAGGGGACCCAGGTGTAGCCGTATTGGAGGCGGAGGCGCATGACCTTCCAGGGGTCCCATTTCCAGACCATGATGGGGACGTCGATGGTGAAGCCCTTTTCGGCGAGGGCGATGGCGGCGGCCTCGGGGGCGGCGAGGTTCTGGAGAGACTGGACTTCGGTGGGCTGGGAGAGCCAATAGGCCGAGTCGAAGGCCGGGTTGTCGTCGCTGAGGACGGGGGCCGGGGAATTGGTGTTGGTGCTCAAGTGAAGAAACTCCTTTACGGGGAGGAGTGTAGCAAGGGGGGTGATGGGCGGGTGGTTTTGATGGTTGCGAAGTGGCGTGGAATGTGTGGGATACGGGGAATCTGCGAATTGTGAATGGAGTTTTTGGGGGGGTGGAGGGGCCGCTGCGGGCTGACGGGGCTAAGGAAAGGATAGGGGCGGAAAGTTTCGTTCGGTGGGTGCTAACGAAAGGATAATGGCTTATCCTTTCGTTAGGTGGGTACTAACGAAAGGATAGAGGCGGAAGGTTTCGTTATGAGCAATGGCGGGCGGGGCGGGACATATGAGGTGACCCGTTATGGGGAGGAGGTGGTGCGGGCGTTCGTTCCGCGGCCGCTGCCACCGGATCCGCCGCTGCGGATGGAAGGGATGCTGGAGTTGCTCGAGGAGGCCAACCTGGCGCTGGGGAGGCTGGACGGATTGGGGGTGGTGCTGCCGGATCCCTCACTCTTCCTCTACTATTACATTCGCAAGGAGGCAGTGCTTTCCTCGCAGATCGAGGGGACGCAGTCGTCGCTGTCGGATCTTTTGCTATACGAGAGCGGGGAGAGCCCGACGGTACGTATTGAAGAGGTTGAGGAGGTTTCGACGTATGTGGCGGCGATGAAGCACGGGCTGGAGAGGCTGAGCGAGGGCTTCCCGCTTTCGCTGCGGCTGATGCGGGAGATGCATGAGAAGTTGATGAGCCGGGGACGGGGGAGCGAGAAGCAGCCGGGGGAATTCCGGACGAGCCAGAACTGGATTGGCGGCACGAGGCCGGGCAATGCGGCGTTCGTTCCGCCGCCGCCGGACAAAGTGATGGACTGCATGGGAGCCCTGGAGTTGTTCCTGCATGAGAGAGAGTCCGGGTTACCACTGCTGGTGCGGGCGGCGCTGGCGCACGTTCAGTTCGAGACGATTCACCCATTTCTGGACGGCAATGGACGGCTGGGGCGGCTGTTGATCACGCTGCTGCTGGTTCACGGAGAGGCGATCCGCGCGCCGGTTTTGTACTTGAGTTTGTATTTGAAGACGCATCGGGACCGGTACTACGAACTGTTGGACCGGGTGCGGACGGAGGGGGATTGGGAGGCGTGGGTGGAGTTTTTTCTGAGAGGGGTGCGGGAGACGGCGGCGCAGGCGGGGGAGACGGCGAAGCGGATTCTGGATTTGTTCGAACGGGACCGGCGGCGGCTGGAAGGGTTGAGGCGGGCCGCGCCGACGGCGCTGCGATTGCATGAGCACATGGAGCGAAATCCGATCACGCTGATTCCGAAGGCGGCGAAGGCGCTGGGACTTTCGGCGCCGGCGCTGGCCGCGGCGATGGGGCACCTGAGGCGGTTGGGCCTCGTCGAAGAGATCACGGGGCGGCGGCGGGGACGGGTGTTCGCCTATCGCGAGTATCTGGCGATTCTGAATGAGGGGACGGAGCGGGGGGCGGCGGGGTGAAGTTGTAAGCGCGGATGCCGGGAGGGTTGGTTCCGACCCGGCGGTGATGTGATCGGTACGGGTCGCACGGAAGGGGGGAAGATCCGGTACCATGAGGTCAAGGCGCACGCGGGTAGATGAAGTTCACTTGGTGCACGATTTGGATTCTGGGCGCGTTGGTGGTGGCAATGCTGGACGCCTTCGCAAATCCTCGCGCGGTGAATCCGGGCGCCGGTTTTCGAGAGAGGCTGCAGGTGGATCGCTACTCCTGCGAGCGCGTTACACAGCCCTGTGATTCCCCCGGTACGCCGTATCTTTTCCCAGTGGGTTTCGTTGTCGCCGAAACGGGCGAGCCTCAGGGTCCCAGCGACCCGATAGTGCTTGCCGGACAGGCGACAGATTCGTCTCCTCCCGCACGGCGGACGGGATGCGAGACACCATTCCAATCGTAAGCAGGCGGGTCGCTGGCGAGATGAGGAAACGATTCATCGCCGGAGTGGTCCCCGTTCTCCGGACAGATTGGCGGAGACAACACACTACAACCTGCTCAAGAGGGGGATCTATCGTGAAAGTTTCCGAAGTGATTCAGGCATGGGGAAAGATTCTGAAAGGAGAGAGGCCGTCGCTGTCCATCGAAATTACGCGAGAATGCCCGCTGCAGTGTCCGGGATGTTATGCGTACGACGACGCCCATTTGGGTGGCGGGGCGACGCTGCGGAGTTTGAGCGACCGGAAGGGCCAGGAACTGATCGACGGTGTCCTGGAAATCGCCGACCGGCTGCGGCCGCTGCATCTGTCGATCGTGGGAGGCGATCCACTGGTCCGGCATCGCGAGCTCGAGTCGATGGTTCCGCTCCTGCTGGAGCGGGGAATCCACGTGCAGGTAGTCACGAGCGCCTTCCGGCCGCTGGCGGCGAGTTGGGCGGAATTGGCCCATTTTAACGTGGTGGTTTCGATCGATGGGCTGCAGCGCGAGCACGATATCCGGCGGGCGCCCGCCACTTACGATCGGATCATGAAGAACATTGCGGGCCAGCACGTCACTATTCACTGCACGGTCACCGGGCAGATGATGAAGCGGCCCGGCTACTTAAAGGACTTTCTCGTATTCTGGACTCCCCGGGAGGAGATCCGGAAGGTATGGTTCAGCTTGTTCACGCCGCAGACAGGAGATGATCTGCCGGAAATGCTGGGGCCCGAGGAGCGAGCGCAAGCGATCGCCGACATGTTGACGCTGAGGAAGGAGTTTCCCAAATTGGATATGCCGGAAGGCATGATCCGGCAGTTTACCGCGCCTCCCTCGGGCCCGGAAGAATGCGTCTTCGCGCTCACGACCCAGACTTTGTCGGCGGACCTGGAAACCAAAATCGTTCCCTGCCAGTTCGGAGGGAACCCGGATTGCGGTTCCTGCGGATGCATTGCGTCGATGGGATTGGCGGCTGTGGCGGCACACAAGTTGGGCGGTGTGATCCCGGTGGGCGCGATCTTCCGGGCATCCATCAAGATCGGTCAGGCTTGGGCGAAGCGGACCCCGCCAGCGCCGGCTGTGGAAGAGCCATTTCGAATTTTGTCCGGTCACGATGGGGGGGCTGCATGAGGGAGCAACCACAAACGAGCAGCCCGGCTGAGCTTCAGCCGCTGCGGGAACTGACGCAGCGCGTCGGAAGCAATCCACTGCTGACGCAGGCCAGCACGGGCAATAGCTCGGCCAAGCTGGACGGAGTCCTGTGGATTAAGGCGTCGGGGAGGTGGATGGCGGACGCGATGCGCGACGACATTTTCATTCCCCTGGAACTGGCGGAGGTCGTGACGCGGTGTTTGGAGCAGGGAGAGGATCCGGCCGAGCGGTATCCGGGCGCATCGTTAGAGACGGCCATGCATGCGGCGCTTCCGCATCGCGTGGTGCTTCATGTGCATTGCGTGAACACGATCGCCTGGGCGGTGCGGAACGACGCGCCGGTTCAACTGCAGCGGCGGCTGCAAGGGTTGCGCTGGCAGTGGATCCCCTACGTAGCGTCGGGGTTGCCGCTGTCGCGGGAGATGGAGCGCGCTCTGGCGGGCTGCCCGGATGCGGACGTGTTCGTATTGGGCAACCATGGTTTGGTAATCGGGGGAGATGATGCCAAGGCCGTCGAAGATCTTCTCGACGAAGTGGAGAGACGTCTGGCCATTGCTCCCCGGCAGGCGGACGCGTCCGATTCGGCGGCGCTGAGGGAGATCTCGCGGGACTCGCCCTGGGATCTTCCGGACGACGATGGAGTGCATGCCCTGGGGACGGATTCGATTTCTCAAGCGATCCTGGGGGGAGGACTGCTGTATCCTTGCCAGGGGATTTTTTCCGATTCCCGGACGCCGGAGCTATTCCGCCCGATCGCCTGCCGCGAGGTGGGGGAGCAGTGGCGAAGCCGATACTGCAATCGACCGTTCCTGATTCTGGAGGGACGGGGAGTCGTGGTGCGCCGATCCATGGCGCAGGCCGAGCTGGCGATGATTTCCGGATTGGCGCAGGTGCTCCAGCGCCTGAGCGCATCGGCTCCGCTGCGTTACCTGACAGACAGCGAGGTGGCGGGCATCTCCGGCGCGGTTGCGTATCGTTACCGGGAGCTCGCCAGCAGGAGCCAAGGCGACGGGGGACGATGACATCGCTGCGCCCGGACCAGGAGCGGGGCGCGCCTCCCGGAGGCATACCGGAGAAGTGAGGCGTGCCGCAGCCGGCCGGCGGGGCGTGTGAGGTTCGGACGAGCCCCGCGGGGAGGGTCAGGAGGCGCGGAGGGATTGGGCGGGGTCGATGCGGGAGGCGCGGCGGGCGGGGCGCCGGTACGGGTAGGGGGCGGCCGGTGACCATGTACTTCCAGATGCCGGTGGCGTCGACTGCGTCCGTTACCCCTTTGAGGTAGCGTCCCGTGCTGCGCTTGGGGTATTCGATTTTTCAGGCCGATGAAGAGCCTCCCGAAGGAGTCCGCGCGGAATGGGGCGATGCCGCACGAATCGACGCCTTGGCCGATTTTGGGTGTCGATGCGCCGCCGGAGGAGAGACGAACGTACCGGAGGCAGCCCGGCGGATGAATGCCGCCGTCCGCGCCCGCCATAAGGGTATGTATACGATGGGTTCGAGAATTTGACGGACGAGAATGGGTCGAATGCTCCGACGCTGCATGTGACGGCGAATGGGACGGAGATCACGGGTGCGGCGTTCGCGTACGGGTATGGCTCGCGGACGGCGACGGGCCGGTGTTTCGCGGACGGGGAACGCCGGCTAGGTGAGGGCTTGTTCCGGCGCCAACTGCGGGCGAGCGCTCGCGCGGCCCTTTCGCGATATGCCCAGATTGTCCAGGAAGACATAGATGACCGGCGTGATGTAGAGCGTGAGCAATTGCGAGACGACCAGGCCGCCGACCACGGCGATGCCGAGGGGACGCCGGGCTTCGCCGCCGGCTCCCGATCCAAACGCAATCGGCAGCGTGCCCAGAAGGGCCGCCATGGTGGTCATCATGATCGGGCGAAAGCGCTGCAGGCAGCCTTCGATAATCGCCTCGTGAGGCGGCACGCCGTGTTTGCGCTGCGCTTCGAGCGCGAAGTCGATCATCATGATGGCGTTCTTCTTCACGATGCCGATCAGCAGGATGATGCCTACAAACGAATAGAGGTTCAGGTCCTGGTGGAAGAGCAGAAGCGTCAACAGGGCTCCGATTCCGGCCGAGGGCAGCCCGGAGAGAATCGTGATGGGGTGGATGAAGCTTTCGTAAAGCACGCCCAGGACCAGATAGATGACCACAACGGCGATGAGCAGCAGAATTCCCAGACCTTTGAGCGAACTCTGAAACGCCGCGGCCGTGCCCTGGTAGCTGAACGTTACTGTGTCCGGCAGGCCCACTTCCTTGGCGGCTCGATCCACCAGGGCCGTCGCCTGGCTCAACGAAACGCCGGGCTTCACGTTGAACTGGAAGTTCACGGCCGGAAGCTGGCCGATGTGACTCACGTTGAGCGCGGCGACGGTTTGGTGAATATCGCTGACCGCCGACAGCGGGACCATCTTGCCGCCGCTCGATTTGAGGTAAAGGCTGCTTAAACCGGCCGGATTCCGCTGATAATTTTCAGGAACCTCCAGAATCACGTCGTACTGGTCGGATGCCGCCGTGATCGTCGAGACGCGCCGGTTGCCATACGCATCGTAGAGCGTGTTGGCGATGGCATCGGGTGACACGCCGACCGCCAGCGCCTTGTTCCGGTCGATGTTCACGTCCAGCCGGGGACTGCTCAGCCGCAAATCGCTAAAGATATCCTGGATCTCCGGGATGGTGCGGAGCTTTTGCTCCAACACGGGAGCCCAGCGGAACAACTCCCCGGTGTCGGCGTCCTGCAGCGCCAGCGAGTACTGGCTGCGGCCTTCGTTTTGGCCCAGCGTGATGAGCGGCGGAATCTGCACGAACACCATCAGGCCGGGAATGCGCGCGAACTGAGCCTGGAGGCCGCGAACGATCTCGGCGGCGTTCGGCCGGTTCTTGGCCCGCTTGAAGTTGGCGAACATGAAGCCCTGGTTCTGCCCGCCGAAGCCTCCCACGCCGCCGCCAAACGAGTCGATCCACGGATTGCTGGACAACACCTTGTTGACTTCGGACTGCAGCCGCACCATCTCGTCATAAGAAGTGTCTTCGGAAGCTTCCGACTCGCCGAAAGCGAATCCCTGGTCGACGGTGGGCATGAAGCCTTTCGGCATGGCGACGAAGAGCACGACCGTGGCGACGGTGAGCAGAACGCTCGCGGCGAGGCCGATCCGCTGATGCCGCATAACGATTTGCAGCGTGCGGCGATAGGCGTCATTCAGCCAAATAAAGAAACGCTCCGAGGATTGATAGAACACGTTCCGCGGAGTGCTTTCGTGATGCAGAAAACGGCTGCACAACATGGGCGTCAGCGTCAGCGAGATAAAGCCCGATATCAGCACGGCGACGGCGATGGTGATCGAAAACTCGCGCAGCAGGCGGCCGATGACGCCTTCGAGGAACAGAACGGGGATGAAGACGGCGACCAGCGAGATGGTCATGGAGACGATGGTGAAGCTCACTTCGCGCGCGCCTTCAATCGCCGCCTGCCAGCGGGGCTTTCCCATCTCCATGTGCCGCACGATGTTCTCCAGCATCACGATGGCGTCGTCCACGACGAATCCCACCGACAGCGTCATGGCCATCATCGACAGCATGTCCACGGTGAAGCCCAGCAGTTTCATGGCGGCGAAGGTGCCTAACAGCGACAACGGCACGGCGAAGCTGGGAATTACGGTGGCCGAGACATTCCGCAGGAACACAAAGATCACCGCGATGACAAGGCAGATGGTCAGAATCAAGGTGAACTTGACGTCGCTGATCGAGTCGCGGATGTTCTGGGAGGAATCGAAAGACCGTCCCATCCTGATGCCCGCCGGAATGGATTGCTGCAGGACCGGGAGCAGCGCCTTGACGGCGTCGGCGACCGCCACGGTATTCGAGCCCGGCTGTTTTTGAACGGCCAGGACGATGCTCCGCTTGTTGTCGTTCCAGAAGATCGATTTGGTGTCGCTGACGCTGTCGAGAACGCTCCCCAGATCGTTCAGCCGCACGGGCGCGCCATTCTTATAAGTGACGATCAACTGCGCAAATTGGTCCGCATTGGTCAACTGGCTATTGGACTGAACGGTGTAAGCCTTGGAAAACCCATAGAGCGATCCGGCCGGCAAATTGAGGCTGCCGGTGCTCAGGGCCGCGCGAATGCTCTCGAGGTCGAGCTGGTGCGCGGCCAGTTTCAGCGGATCGGCCTGTACGCGCACGGCGTATTTCGCCGCTCCGAAGATCTGGACGCGCGCCACGCCGCCGACCATTGAGATGCGCCGCGCCATGATCGATTCCGCGTACTGGTCGAGCTGGGAGAGAGGCATCGTGTCGGAGGACAGGCCGATGAACAGGATCGGCCGGTCAGCCGGATTCACTTTCGAATAGGAAGGCGGGGCCGGCATATCGGTCGGCAGCCTGCCCTGCGCCTGCGAAATGGCGGACTGCACGTCCTGCGCCGCGGCGTCGATGTTGCGGCTCAGATCGAATTGGAGCGTGATGTTGGTTGTTCCGAGCGAGCTGGAGGACGACATGCTGTCCAACCCGGGAATGGTCGAAAACTGCGCCTCGAGCGGCGTTGCCACCGAGGACGCCATCACATCCGGATTGGCGCCGGGAAGCGCCGCCTCGACCTGGATGGTTGGGTATTCGACGGCGGGAAGATTGCTGACCGGGAGCGAGAAGTAGGCGAGCAATCCGAAAACCAGGATGCCCGCCATCACCAGCGCCGTCGCAATCGGCCTGCGGATAAACAGATCGGTAAAAGCCATTCGAAAGGCCCCTTACGTCTGGCTTTCGCCCGGCAGAATGCGGACTTTGGCGCCCGGCATCAATCGCATCTGCCCTTCCGAAATTACCATCTCTCCGGGTTTGACTCCTTCCCCGATCACCGAAACCTCACCGCCGTTTTCGGGCTTGACGATGCGCTCCACCACAACAGGACGGATCGCCACCGTTTTATTTTGGGTATTCATGACCCAGACGAACTTGCCTTGCGGGCCCGTCTGTACCGTCCGGCTGGGCACCACAACGCGGCCGCGCTCGAGATCGAGGCGCGCCTTCACGTTCACAAACAGGCCGGGCCAGAGAACGTGGCCCGAGTTGTCGAAGCGGGCTTTCAGCTTGATGGTGCCCGTGGCCGCGTCCACGCTATTGTCGATAAACACGAGCTTGCCTTTGGCGATGGCGCTTCCGGTGTTCGCTTCGACCTCAAGAGGCCGGTCCGCGTTGTACCTGGTGATTTGCGGCAGCAGGTTTTGGGGAACTCCGAATGAGACGGCTATCGGAGCGGTTTGCAGGAGGGTGACGAGAGCCGCGTCATTGTCCTTTACCAGATTCCCCGGCTTTACCAGGATGGAGCCCGCGCGGCCCGTGATGGGAGCGGCGATCTTCGTGTAGGTGAGCTGCAGTTCGGTTTGCGCCAGGCGCGCGCGATCGGACTTTGCCGTCGCCATGGCGCTTTCCACCGCCGCCTTGTCGGCTTCGAGCGTGGCCATGGCGGAATCGCCCGACGCAACGGCCTGTTCGGTTTGTTCCGTCGAGATGACTCCTTCCTTCTGGAGCTGCAGGTCGCGTTCGGCGAGCGCCTTGGTTTGCTTCAGCATCGCCTCATCCTTGGCCACGTTGGCGCGGGCCTGCCGCTCGAGCGCCGCGTCTTTGGCCAGATCCGCCTGGATCTGAGCGATCTGGTCCTGGAGGGGCTCGGGATCGATCTCAAACAGCAGTTGTCCGGCGGTCACATTCTGGCCTTCGGCGAAGAAGACCTGCCGGATCTGACCTGCCACGCGCGACTTCACATCGACGCTCGATAGAGCCTCGACGTTGCCGACCGCCGAAATTTCAAGCGGGACGTCGGCCGTTCTGGCCGGCACTGTGCGAACGGGCACTTCCTGCTCCATCTGCATGGCGGAGACGTTGGGCGCGGAATTACCGCATCCGCTGGAGCTGAGGAAGGCGGCCACCGAAGCGGTTAATAGGATTGCATTGACGTTTCTGGGATTCACGCGGGAAAACATGTTGGGACGACCAAACTACTATGATCCCACCCTTCTCGCGGCGGAATCTCCCGGCGGTGAAATATATGCCGCCCATTTCCCGGGAGTGCCGCATCGGACTTGGGATTGCTTGCTCCACGGGCGGCGGAGGGCCGTTGAGTGCCGTGGGGCTGGCGAGGTATCCGTGATGGTTGAGGGCGGGCGCGAGTAGGACCGAGGCGCCGGCGCCGAGGCCCGAGACGGTCCTTGTCATTGCTTTCGACGCGTCTATCGCGGCGCCGGACTTCCGGGAGCGGGAGCCGGAGGGTAGATCGAGGGCCCGCTTCTGGAGGGCGGGGGTGCGATTCTTCGCCTGCCGCGGGTGGGGCAAGGCGGGCCCGCCGGCATCCCGGCCCGGTCCACCGAATCCCGTGAGGGCGTGGTGCGTGGAGTGGATCCAGCGGCGTTCCTGCCCGGTTGGGCCGTTGTTGCGGATGGGGATGTGGAGGAGTGTTTGGGAGACGCGGCGGGGGGCGGAGGCTACTGGGTGCGGAGGGAGGTTGCGGGGTCGATTTGGGAGGCGCGGCGGGCGGGGAGGTAGGCGGCGGCGAGGGCGGTGAGAGTGAGGAGGGCGGGGGCGGCGAGGAAGGTGAGGGGGGCGGAGGGGGAGACGCCGTAGAGGAGGCTGGAGAGGGCGCGGGCGAGGGCGAGGGAGGCGGCGGCGCCGGCGAAGAGACCGGCGGCGGCGAGAGCGAGAGTCTGGCCGAGGATGGAGGCTTGCAGGCGGGAGGCGGAGGCGCCGAGGGCCATGCGGATGCCGATTTCGAGCGTACGGCGGTTGACCGAATACGACACGACGGCGTAGATGCCGAGGGAGGCGAGAAGGAGGGCGAAGAGGGCGAAGCCGCCGAGCAGGATGACCAGGAAGCGGCGGGGGGAGACGGAGTGATCGACCAGCGATTGGAGCGGGACGAAGTCCTTGCCGGAGACGTCGGGGTTGAGGTTGTGGAGGGCGGAGCGGACGGCGGCGGCCAGCAGCGAGGGCGGGAGCGAAGTGCGGAGGACAAGCTGCAAGTTGTCGAAGTCGCGGCACTGGCGCATGGGGAGGTACATTTCGAGGCCGGAGGTTTGCTCGAGGGCGAGATGGCGGACGTCGGCGATGACGCCGGCGACGCGGCGCTCGCCGCAGGCTTCCATGAGCTGGCCGACGGCGGAGCGGCCGGGCCAGAGCGCGCGGGCGGCGGTTTCATTGATGACGATGACGGGTTCGGAGGACGGGGTGTCGCGGGGCGAGAGGTCGCGGCCGGCGACGAGGGGGATGCCCATGGCTTCGCGGTATCCGTCGGTGACAACGCGGACGTAGGCGTCGGGGAACTGGCCGGGAGGATAGACGACGCCTTTGGCGGGGGCGCCCCAGCTCCGGTTGCGGCCGAGAGGGAGAGTGTCGGTGAGGCCGGCGGCGGAGACGCCGGGGACGTTGCGGGCCAGGCGGAGGGTTTCGTCGATGTAGGAGTTGACTTCGGCCTGCGTTTTGAAGCCGCGGGCGGGATCGACGCGGATGGCGGCGGCGCGGTCGGGCTGGAAGCCGAGGCGGACGTCGAGGACATGGAGGAAGCTGCGGACGAGGAGACCGGCGGCGACCAGCAGGAGAGAGGCGAAGGCGATTTCGGCGGCGACGAGCGAGGAGCGGAGCCAGGAGCGGCCGCCGGAGGAGCCGCGGGGGGTGTCCTTGAGGGCGTCGTGGAGGGTGGCGGAAGGGGCGGCGAAGGCGGGGGCGAGGCCGAAGAGGATGCCGGTGGCCAGGGCGGCGGCGAGGCAGAAGGCGAGGACGGAGAAATCGACGCGGACGGTGGCAAGAAGGGGGATGTTGAGGGACTGGAGGCCGGCGAGAACGCGGATGCCGGCGAGGGCGAACAGGACGCCGAGGGCGGCGCCGAAGGAGGACAGGAGGAGACATTCGGTGAGGAGCTGACGGAGGAGGCGGGCGCGGCCGGCACCGAGGGCCATGCGGACGGCGATTTCCTTCTGGCGGGAGGCGGCCTGGGAGAGCAGGAGGTTGGAGAGATTGGCGCAGACGATCAGCATGACGACGGCGACGGCGGAGACGAGGACGAGGAGGGCGGGGCGGATCTGGCCGCTGACGTGTTCGGCGAGCGGGACGAGTCCGCCCTCGAAATCGTTGCGCTCGCGGTGGGCGCGGGTGAAGTTGGCGGCGAGGGTTTTGACTTCGGCGCGGGCGGCGGCGGGAGTGACGCCGGACTTGAGGCGGGCGATGATGGCCATGGTGTTGCCCCAGCGGTCGGTTTCGGGGCTGAGGGGGAAGGGCGAGTAGAGGTCGAAGCGGCTGCCGGGGGACAGCACGGTGGCGAGATCGAAGGAGGCCGGGAGGACGCCGGCAACGGTGGTTGGCTGGCCGTTGATGATGAGGGTGCGGCCGGGGATGGAGCGGTCGGAGTTGAAGCGGCGGACCCAGAGGTTATAGCTGAGAAGGACGGCGTTGGGGCCGTTCCATTTGCATTCTTCGGGGGTGAAGAGGCGGCCGAGGACGGGTTGAACGCCGAGGACCTGAAAGAAATTGGAGGAGACGGGGACGTTGCTGAGGCGCTCGGGCTCGCCGGAGCCGCTGGTGAGGAGGGCGTCGCCGACGCCGTAAAAGGCCATGAAGCCGGCGACGTCGGAGAAGGAGCGGTTCTGGGAGCGGAGGTCGAGCAGATGGCTGACTTGAGTGGTGGCGCCGGAGAGGCCGCCGGTGTCGTGGTTGTAAATCCAGACCAGGCGGGAGGGGTCGCGGAAGGGAAGAGGACGGAGCAGGAGGGTGTTGACGACGCTGAAGACGGTGGCGCTGGCGCCGATGCCGAGGCCGACGATGAGGACGGCGAAGACGGCGAAACCCGATTCGCGGCGGAGGGTGCGGAGGGCGTAGCGGAGATCGTGCAGGACGCTTTCGAGAGTGGGGGGCTGCCAGCGACGGGACATGGGTACGGCTCCTGTTGTATTCATACTGGCAGAGGGCGCGATGGTTACGCGGCGGCGGGGAGCGATTACGATTCGGGAGGGTGAGGGAAGGCGGCGGTAAAGAAAAATGTCGAGCCGTGGCCGGGCCGGCTGACGGCTTCCAGGCGGCCGCCCATGGCTTGGACAAGATTGCGGGAGATGGCGAGGCCAAGGCCGGCGCCGGTGTGCTGGCGGGTGTGGGAGTTGTCGCCCTGCTCGAAGGGTTCAAAGATGCGGGCGAGCGTTTCGGGGGCGATGCCGGGGCCCTGATCGGCGACCGAGAAGCGGAGGCGGGCGCTGTCGGACGGATCGGGCTCGGGCTCGGAGTCGACGGAAACGGTGACGGCGCCGGAGGGGGAGAATTTGACAGCGTTGCCGATCAGGCTGGCGAGGATTTGGGCGAGGCGGAAGCGGTCGCCGTGGAGGGTTGCGGGCACGGAGGGGGCGATCGAGGAGCGGAGTTCGATGCCTTTTTTGCAGGCGGCGGCGGAGAAGAGGCCGAGGCACTGAGCGAGACATTCGGAGAGGGAGAAGGGGGCGGTCTGAAGGGAGTGGGTGCCTTCGGAGAGGTGGACGAGCTCGAGGACCTGGGTGAGAAAATCGAGCAGCGATTGGGCGGATTCGGTGAGGACCTGAAGATAGTTTCTGTGTTCCGGGCCGAGGGGCGAATCTTCGAGCAGGTAGGCCATGCCGAGGATTCCGTTCATGGGGGTACGGAATTCGTGGCTCATTTTATGGAGGAATTCGGATTTGGCGCGCTCGGCGGCCTGGGCGCGGAGTTGGGCTTCGGCGACCTCGGCGGCGAGGCGTTTCCGTTCGGTGATGTCCTCTTTGACGGCGACGAACTGGGTGATGGCGCCGGAGGGGTCGCGGACGGGAGAGATGAGGGCGGACTCCCAGAACAGAGTGCCATCCTTACGTTTGTTGTGGAACTCGCCGCGCCACTCGCGGCCGGAGAGGAGCTGGGCCCACATGGCGCTGTATTCTTCGGGCGGCATTTCGCCGGATTTGAGGATGCGCGGGTTTTGTCCGATGACCTCTTCGGGAGTGTAACCGGTGAGGGCGGTGAATTTGGGGTTGACGTATTGGATGCGGCCGGAGGCGTCGGCGACGAGGACGGTGACGGGGCTGTGCTCGGTGGCGAGGCTGAGCTCGCGGAGGCGGGCGGCGGATTCCTGCCAGGTGGTGAGGTCGAAACAGAAGGCGATGAAGCCGCCGTGAGCGGAGTCGAACAGAGTGCAGGGCGCGGCGCCGGCGAAGACGTGGCGGTAGACGCCATCATGGCGGCGAAGGCGGTATTCGATGCGGAAGGGCTGGTGGGATTCGACGGCGGCGGCGAAGGCGGCGTGGCAGGCGGCGCGGTCTTCGGGATGGACGGCGTCGAGCCAGGAGGAACCGGGGAGCGAGCCGGCGGCGGGGCCGAGGAATTCGGCGGTGGCGGAGTCGGCGGAAGTGTAGCGGCCGTGGCGGTCGATGGTCCACCACAAGGGGGCGCCAGCGGTTGGGGACGCGGGGGCCGGGTCTTGTGACTCCGTTGGGAGGGACATGGGGCGGGGCGTAAATTCCAAGTTTAACAGGGGCTCCGGAATGCGTGAGGCGCGGAACAAAAGCGAGCGGAGTGGCGTCTCATGGACGGTGAACGGCGGGGCGGACCGGGCAGGGCGGTGCGGGAGGTGGAAGATGCTGAGCAGAGCGGCGGGCGCGTGCGCGGTGATTGCTTGCGCGCTGCGGGGTTGGGCTGAGACTGGTGAGCCGTGCGCGGCGGTTTCGACGGCGGCCGACGTGCGGTTTGAGCTTGCGTTGAAGGACGGGCACGGCGTTTTTCGGCAAGGGGAGATCATTCCGCTGGTGCTGAGGTTCACCTCGACGGCGAAGAACCGGTATTGGGCCGATGTGCGGAACTACGACCGCAGCGGGCGGCTGGGCATTGAGTA
>DAIDHC010000157.1 GCA_027452065.1 Bryobacterales bacterium | reverse complement strand
GGAAGAAGTGAGGGGGCGGGGCGGGCAGGGGGATTTCCTTCCGGGTTCCTGGATTGGGGGCTGTTGAAGGATCGGCATTTTCGGCTGGGGCGAGATACGGCCATGTGCCGGGGACCGCCCATTATTCCTAACCGATAAACGACGCGCTGGTCGGACAGAAGGGGTCGGCGTCTCACGGCTCGAATCCGCCTCGCGTTCGCTTCCTTTCTTGGTTGGCCGCGGGCTTTGAGTTTGTCGAGCCTGGTGCGGGAGGCCCGAATGCCTTACATTGATACGAGTGGCTCGCGAGTTCTCGAAAAGGTACGGGTTCCGGGCACGTCCGGCGGAGGCAGGCCGCACGCCGGAGTTGGGTGCTCTTCAGAATTTTGTACTCCGCCACCTCAGCGTAAGCGCCCGCTTCGACATTGACCGGACGCGGGAAGCTCTAAGCGCCAACCTGCATTACGCTCCCAATCCTGGGAATCAATCGACTGCCGAAATCTGGGCAGAGATGCAGCAGGCAGTTCGGGACGCTCCATGGTTCATGCTCTTCGACCTGATCGAGGATTTGTATCGGGAAAGAGCTCCGGGAGGCCGCGGCGAACGAGGTGTTGCGTTCATGCAGGAGGTCAACGACTTCTTCGAGGACCAGAACGTCACTTGGCAACTGCACACGGTGCCCGTTCTTGGGCTGAAGGATACCGCCATCGTCGCGCCGGAGATAGTCTATCGCGGCGACGATGCGTTTGAGATGACGATCAGGAACGCGAAGCAAGCTGTGGCATCGAGTGAACAGAGAACCTCGGCCCAGGAACTGGCGGAGGCAATCCATGACCTATCCCGTCGGCCGGACGCGGATCTCACCGGTGCTGTGCAGCATGCAATGGCAGCGCTAGAATGCTTTGCGCGGCAGATTGTGGGAGAAAGAACCCTGACCCTGGGCGTTCTCGTGAAGCAATATCCTGACCGATTCCCCGCACCTCTCGGCGAAATAGTGAGCAAGCTGTATGGCTTCGCGTGTGATCGAGGACGGCATGTCTCAGAAGGCAGGACACCTTCTGGCGCCGATGCTCAATTCCTCGTGAGTGTTGCTGCGGCGGTGATAACGCTGCTGCGGAACTCCTGAGTCGGCGCGACGCGGGGGCCGCTGGACGGGAGTGACTGATTCGGGTCGGCGGCGCATTCGGGAAATTCGGTGACAGGCAACGGGACTCCGAATGTACTGGCGTTTCGCAGCCATTCATCGAATTGCGGCATCATGGCCATCTGGCCGTATTGTCCCCCCTAATCGTCGAATGAAGATTTGGCATGCTGCGGCCCCGGCGAGAGGTGGGGCGTTGTTTGGATGCGGGAGGGATTGCCTCCTGCCTTGTTTCCGGATCGCCATTGTCGAACTGCTGAGCAAGGGCCCGATGTCGGCGGGGCAGATCATCGAGCAGCTTGACGTCGGGCAGGCGAACGCGTCGCAGCGTTTCGGCGTGCTGCGCAACAGGCAGATTGTGACGAGGCGGAAGGATCGGGAAGGGTGGGAAGAAGTTAGGGGGCGAGGGGGGCGGACGGGAGTTTTCCTCATGACTCATTGTCCAGGGCTTCGCCGCGGCCGCGTGTTCGATCCCAACGGAGCCCGGCCACAGCGGTACGAAGGACCGAGTCTTACTCTTGCCGCAGAGCTGCCAGCGGATCGATTCGGGACGCTCGCCTTGCGGGCGCGTAGCCGGCGAGAATCGCGGCGCCGAGGAGGACGGCGCCGGCCAGCGCCAGGGTTCCCGGATCGTTGGGCCGGGTCTCGAAGAGAAACGATTTGACCAGCCGGGACGCGATCAAGGCGGCAGGCAGGCTGATGGCGAGCCCCACCGCCGCCAGGAGGAGAACGCGGCGCAGCACCATCCACACCACGGCGCCGCGCTGCGCGCCGAGAGCCATACGGATTCCAATCTCGCCGGTTTGGCGCGCGACGTTGTAGGACATCGTTCCGTAGAGCCCCACGCACGCCATCAGAAGAGCGAGAACCGCGAAACCCGTGCATAGTTTCGCGAACGTGAGTTCCCGGCTGATGGTCCGGTCGATTTCCGCGGCCTGCGTGACCACGTTTGTGACGGGTATGCGGGAATCGGCCTCCCGCACGATCTCATGCACACTGGGAACAAACCGCAGCGGATCGCCCGCGGTGCGCAGCGCGTAGGTCACCCGGTCCGGAGGAAACTGGCTGACGGCTACGAACACGGTCATGGCACTCTCTTCTTCATTTTTCAGACCACCGTAGCGCAGGTTCGCGGACACGCCGACGATTTCGAGATCGCGCTTCTCGTCGGGGAGCGTAATGCGCCGGCCCACCGGATTCCCGTTGTCGAAGTAAGTTCGCGCCAGCCGCTCGCTGATCACCGCAACCGGCCGCGAGCCCGGCTGGTCGCGGCCGTCAATCTCACGCCCGGCCAGGATCGGAATCCGCATCGTCGTGAGGAAGCGCGGCCCGGCGGCTAGGGCGCGCGCGTTTTCGATGGTCACAGGGCCGATCTTCATTGGTCCCCTGATTGCTTGCCCGGCGAAGCCGGCGTTGATGATCGAGGATTGCGAAAGCGTCGCGCTGATGACGCCGGGGATCGATTCGAAGCGCTGGCGCAGGTCCGCATAAAAATTGACGATCTCCGGGTCGCGATGCCCCGCCTGGCGCGCATTCAACGAGAACAGAAGGATGTTCTCGCGGGCGTATCCCAGTTGAACGGAGTGCAGCTTGTCGAGTGTCCGGGCAAACAGACCGGCGGCGACCAGGATGAGAAAAGAGAACGCGATCTGGGCAATTACGAGAATGTGCTGCGCGCGGCGGCGCGGTCCGCCCCCGCGGCCATTCTGCAGCGCGGGCATGACGTCCGGACGCGTCGACTGAATCGCGGGCGCGAGTCCAAATAACAGGCCGCAAAGCACCGAGAGCGCCGCCGTCACGCCGAGCACGTTCCAGTTCAATTCGGCGCGCAGCGTAAAGTTCTGCTGCCCGTTGGAGAACAGAAACGTCAGCGATCGCACGCCCCAGATCGCAAACAAGACGCCGAATGCGCCGCCGAGGGACGCCAGCATGACGCTCTCGGTAAGCAATTGCCGCACGACGCGGAGCCGACCCGCTCCCAGGCTGAGCCGGACAGCCATTTCGCGGCGCCGCGCAGCGGCTCTTGCCAGCAGCAGATTGGCGATGTTGGCGCAGGCGATGGCCAGGATCAATGCCACCATCGTCAGGAGCGCGTACAGAGGCTTGGAATACTGGCGGCGCAAGCTGCCCAGACCGGCGGCGCCGGGATTCAGGATGAGCGCGGGCAGATTGGCGCGCTCACCGCCGGTCGTGGCGGTGGCGGCAACCCATTGGTGGAAACGAGGAGCCAGCGCCGCCTGCGCCTGGGCCATGCTCACGCCGGGACGCAGGCGGCCCATGATTTCGATCCAGTAGAAGTTTCCGTCGGGATACATGCGAGCCGCTCGGGCGCCGTCCACAAGCAGATTCGTGTGCAACGGAAGGTAGAGGTCCGGGGCCGCGGCAGGGTCGACTCCGAAGAATTCCGGCGGCGCCACGCCGATCACGGTGAAGGGAATGTTATCGACGAGAACCGGTTGTCCAATGGCATTCGACGGTCCTCCAAAGCGATTTTGGCTTGTAGCAAGACTGATTACGGCGACCGGCGCCGCGCCGGGGCGGTCGTCTTCGGAATCGATCAGACGTCCCGCGGCCGGCGACACTGCCAGGCCGCGGAAATACCCGCCGGAGACGTACTCCGTGTTGGCGCTGATGGCCTGCCCGCGGACGGCCAGGTTATGGTGTAGTCCGTTGAAGTATCCAAAGAGCGTGGAAAAGACGGGATTGTCCCTGCCCAGCGCCTCGAACGCGCCGTACGGGAACATTCCGCTGACCATGGAGCCTTTGCCGCCCGGCCACGCCATGCCCTGTACGCCGTGCATGACGTGGACCCATTCCTTGCCGGCGTTCCGGGGCGGCCGGCTATGCCAGTTCAAGACCACCAGCGACTCGGGATCGGCCACCGGCAGCGAGCGCAACAGGATCGACTCCATGAAGCTGTAGATCGTAGTGTTGGCGCCGATGCCGAGCGCCAGCGACAAGACGGCGAGCGCGCTGAACGCCTTATTGGCGGCCATGGCGCGACAGCCATAGCGGACATCCTGGCCCAGTTCGGACCAAAACCGTGTCATCCAAATTTCCCGTGACTCTTCGCGCTTCAGGCCGACGTTGCCAAATCGCCGGCACGCTTCCGCCCGGGCGCGCTCCGCCGTCATACCGTCCGCTTCGAGTTCGGCGGCCTTCTCCGCGAGGTGGAGTTCGATTTCCTCACGCAGCGCCTCGCTGCGCCGGGCGCTTTCCCTCCAATACCTCAGCCGTCGTAACATGTCCGTCACTGGGCACCCATCACGCGCGCGATCGCCAGCGTGAGTCTGGCGTACTTGCGGGTTTCAGCGGCCAGTTGTTTGCGGCCAGCGGCCGTGATCCTGTAAATGCGCGCCCGCCGATTGTTCGACGTCACGCCCCAGACGCCGTCGATCCAGCCGTTTAACTCCAGGCGCTGGAGAGCGGGGTAGAGCGAGCCCTCCTCGACGAGGAGCTCATTGCCGGACGACTGCTGAATGAACTGGACTATGCCGTAACCGTGGAGATCGCTTCGCGACAGCGTCCGCAGAATCAACATGTCGAGCGAACCGGGCAACGAATCGTTCTTTTGCGCCTTGCGCCCCATACCAAGAATTCTTAGCTTACGGCGGCGCGACTGCGCGAGTCAAGTTCAGATGGGCGAACCCCGGGCGCGCAAGACGATTGCGGGGTGGCCACGCGCGCCGGATGCGAATCGCCATGGCGCGCGGTGCCGCCGCCGGCAACAGGGTATGTCCGATCGTAACCGGCGTAAGGGGCCAGAGCGCAGGTGTGCGAGTGGCGGGCAAGCCGGAGGCGATCAGTGGGGCGAGAGATCGGCGCAGATGGCTTCTGGCCGGTCCTACGGCAGCCGGGCGCCGAGAGCGCGGCTTGGGCGTGACAGGTCGATTTGATCGTGAGCAATTGCGCCACTCACAAACACGCCGGGGGTCAGCGACAAGCACAATCAAAAGCCCAAGGCATTCATCTGGACCGCGTCGGCTTCCGGCGTTGTTGCATGAGGCACCCGCACCCGGAACGTTTTGGAGAGTGGTTCCTTCGCGATAATTGCGGACGGATGACTTGGGCGGCGTTGCGCAAATCGATGCGGTAGGAAAACTCCTGCAGGATGGGCGGACGCGGTGGTTGTTCGGGGCGTGGCGAAGAACGTGCTTGGGATGGAATGAGAGGGAAATGGAGCTGCGCGTTCCCGCGATAAAAGCGTCATTTTGCACAATTAGGATGGGCGTTACTGCCCACTTAGTGGTTTAGGACGGGAAATGATGCGAGTAAGTGCTCCATAAAAGGCTGTTGGATGTACAGTAATTACAGGACGGAATAAATAGAGGGAAATTCCAGTCTGCACCGTAATGTCTGTTTCGATGTAAGGAGGACTTTGTATGCGCAGAAAGATTATCTTCGCGCTCGCTCCGGCCCTTATGCTGTGGTTAGCCGCGGCCGGGGCCTCCGCACAAGGAACCTTGTCCCAACAGGAACGATTGGGCAAGAAACTGCTGTTCGACACGAACCTATCGGATCCGGCCGGGCAAGCCTGCGCCGCCTGCCACGGGCCGCAGGTGGGCTATACCGGGCCGGACGCGAACATCAATGCCGCCGGGGCGGTTTATGAAGGGGCGGTGACGGGTCGATTCGGCAACCGCAAGCCGCCGGCGGCCGCCTATGCCGGCGATAGCCCGGTACTGCATTGGGATGGGACTCAGTGGGTGGGTGGCATGTTCTGGGACGGCCGGGCGACGGGCGCGACCCTCGGCGACCCGCTGGCTGAGCAGGCCCAGGGGCCATTCCTGAACCCGCTGGAGCAGAACAACGCCAGTGCACAGGTGGTGATTGACAAAGTGCTGGCCTCCAGCTATCAGAACCTGTTCCTTCAAGTCTGCACCGACGCGACCAAGTATTATGAGTGCATCGCACGATCGATCGCGGCCTACGAGAGATCCACAGAAGTCAGCCAGTTCACTTCCAAATACGACTATTGGTTGAAAGGCCAGGCCAAGTTCACGGGCGAGGAGCAGAAGGGTCTGGAACTTTTCAACGGCAAGGCGAAGTGCGCCAACTGTCATGTGGCGCCGAACTTCACCGACTTCACCTACGACAACCTGGGCGTGCCCCGGAACCCGTTGAATCCGTTCTACACCGAGCTTTACTGGAACCCGCTCGGGTCGGACTGGGTTGACACGGGACTGGGCGGCTTCCTGAAGTCCGCGGGTTATCCGGCTGATATTTACAATGCGGAATGGGGCAAGCAGAAGGCCCCGACGCTGCGCAACGTCGACTTGAGGCCGGCGAGGAACTTCGTGAAAGCGTACAGCCACAACGGCTACTTCAAATCGCTGGAAGAGATCGTTCACTTCTACAACACGAGGGACGTTCCCGGGGCGGGATGGCCGGCGCCGGAAGTGGCAGCCAACGTCAACAAAACCGAGATGGGGAATCTGGGCCTGAACCACGGGGAGGAGCTTGCCATCGTGGCGTTCCTGCGTACGCTCTCCGATGGCTATACTCCCAAGAAATAGCAGGCCCACCACAGACTCCGGGCCCGCTATTTTCAAGGGCGATACGGGCGGCCGAGCATGGCCGCCCGTATTTTGATGTGCGTTGGACTGGCGCCGCGGGAGCCGGCAGAAGCCCACCGGGGGCCGTGCCGCGCGGCCGGAAGGCGTCTCTGCGATGAGGAGACGCGATGCGCTGCCGCACTCGGGGCGGCATGCGGCGCGAGGCGGGTCAGTCGTACTTTTCGAAGATGATTTGTTTGCGGTCGAAGCCGAGGTCCTTGAGCAGGGCGCGGGCGTCGTCGACCATGAGCTTGAGTCCGCAGAGGTAGACGTCGAGGTCGCGGCGGGCTCCGATGGCTTCGAGCATGTGGGGCTGGACATGGCCGGTGAGACCCTGCCAATGGGCAGGAGGACGGCTGAGGACGGGGAGGAAGCGGAAGTGGGGGTGGCGGCGGGCGAGGTCTTCGAACTCGCCGCGGTAGAGGAGGGTTTCCTCATAGCGGGTGCCGAAGACGAGGGTGAAGGGCGAAGAAATTTCGGGGACGTGGGCGAGCAGGAGGGAGCGGAAGGGGGCGATGCCGGTGCCGGTGGCGACGAAGACGGCTTCGCGGCCGGGGTTGCGGAGGGTGAAGTAGCCGAGGGGGCCTTTCATTTCGATTTCGTCGCCGGGGCGCATGTCGAATAAGACGGGGCTGAGGAGGCCACCGGGGACGCGGTTGAGGCAGAGATCGAAGCGGTTGGAGCCGTCGGGCGGGGAGGCGATGGAGTAGGGGCGGAGGATTTTCTTGCCGCCGATTTCGGCGCTGAAGGAGACGAACTGGCCGGGCTTGAAATCGAGGGCGGCGAGATCGGGGGCTTCAAAGACGAAGTGGCGGACCTCGGGGCAGAGATCGTAGAAGGAGACCAGACGAGCTTTCATGCGGCGTTTTCCGGGGCGAGGGCGGCGGCGGCGCGATCGAGCGCGATGTCGAGGAGGGCGGGGTGGCCGTCGAGGGGCGGGGCGATGCCGATGGTCAAGCCGGGGTGGAGGGCGGCGATTTCGGAGACGATGCGGGGAAGGTCGCGCTGAAGGTGGATGCCGAGGGTGAGGAAGTAGGGGATGACGACGATGCGGGAGGCGCCGCGGGCGAGGAGGCGGGCGGCGGCGGAGGCGAGGGAGGGCTCGGCCTGTTCGAGGAAGGCGGGTTCGGCGAGGTAGTTTCCGGCCTGGGCGAAGCGGGCGGTGAAGGAGCGGACGGCGGCGTTGGCGGATTCGACGCTGGAGCCGTGGGCGAAGAGGACGAAGCCGGTCATGGGGTGACGATGAGGCCGGAGGAAGGCTGAGGGGCGGCGGATTGGCCGAAGTGGGCGTGGAGGAAATCGAAAAAGGCGCGGCCTTTGCGGCGGCCGTTGAAGGAGTTCAGGCCGACGCGCTCGAAGAAGACTAAGACGGTGGTGAGGTCGGAGTCGCGCGCGGGCGAGCGGCCGGCTTCGCCGAGCGACCGCTGGAACTGTTCGATGCCCTCGCGGAAGCGCTGGAGGATGGAGCGGGCGATGGGGTTGTCGGGGCGGGATTCGTAGTAGAGGCCGCTTTGAAGGGTGAGGTAAGTGCGGGTGAGGGAGGCGAGGGCTTCGGCGGTGTCGGAGTCGACGGCGCCGGGGGTTTCGCTGATGGCGGCGTGGAGGGCGCGGCCGAGGGCCATGACGAGTTCGGAGTGCTCTTCGAGGTAGGAGTCGGAGACGGAGATTTCGGGGTGGGGGATTTGGGAGGGATCGAGGACGGGCGGGCGTTCGTGGAGGCGGGCTTCGCGGAGGTACTCACAATCGAGTGGGCAGTCGATGGACTGCTCGCGCTCGCGGCCGCAGCAGAGGGCGCAGATGGCGCGGCCGAGGCCGGGGCAGGAGCGGCGCGCTTTTCGTTCCTCGCAAATGCCACATTTCATGAGAAATCAGGTTGAAGTTTCATCGTAACACCGGGGGTGGGAGTGTGATGTAATGTGACCACTCGAGATGAGCATGAAAGACTGGGCGAAAAGGGCGGCGGTGCGCGCGGCGCGGGTGGGAATTGCGGGGGCGTTATTGGCGGCGATGGCGGGGGTGGGGAACGGGGCCGAGAAGGTGGATTTCGACAGCCAGGTGCGGCCGATTTTTTCGGATAAGTGCTATACGTGCCATGGGCCGGATGCTTCGCGGAGGATGGCGAAGCTGCGGCTGGACATGCGCGAGGGCGGGGCGTTTGAAGACCGGGGGGATCACAAGGACATCGTTCCGGGGGATCCGGACAAGAGCCGGCTGTTTCAGAAAATCAGCGCGGCGAAGGAGGCGATGCGGATGCCGCCGAAGTATTCGGGGCTGACGCTGACGCCGGCGCAGGTGGAGACGATCAAGCGATGGATCGCGGAAGGGGCGCCGTGGGAGAGGCACTGGGCGTACAAGCCGCCGGAGCGGCCGGCGATTCCGAAAGTGTCGAACCAGGGCTGGGTGCGGAATCCGATTGACAGCTTCGTGCTGGCGAAGCTGGACAGCGAGGGGTTGAAGCCGTCGAAGGAAGCGGACAAGGCGACGCTGATCCGGAGGGTGACGCTGGATCTTACGGGGCTGCCGCCGACGTTGGCGGAGGTGGACGCGTTTCTGGCGGACCGGAGCGCGGATGCGTACGACAAAGTGGTGGACCGGCTGCTGCATTCGCCGCGCTATGGCGAGAGGATGACGATGCAGTGGCTGGACCTGGCGCGGTATGCGGACACGCACGGGTATCACATCGACAGCGAGCGCCAGATGTGGCACTGGCGGGACTGGGTGATTGAGGCGTTCAACCGAAACATGCCGTTCGATGAATTCACGGTCGATCAACTGGCCGGGGACCTACTGCCGAAGCCGACGCTGGAGCAGAAAATCGCGACGGGATTCAACCGGAATCACATGATCAATTTCGAGGGAGGGGCGATTCCGGAGGAGTATCAGAACGAGTACGTGGTGGACCGCGTGGAGGCGACGGCGACGACGTGGATGGGGATTACGCTCGGCTGCGCGCGGTGCCACGACCACAAATACGACCCGATCAAGCAGAAAGAGTTTTACCAGTTTTACGCGTTTTTCAACAGCATTTCAGAGAAAGGGCTGGACGGGCAGAGGGGGAATGCGCAGCCGTTTTTGCAATTACCCAGCGAGGAACAGAAGCAGCGGCTGGATGAGCTGGACGCGGGGCTGAAGCGCGTGGACGCGGTGCTGGAGAAAAAGAAACTGGACGGGCTGCAAAGGGAGTGGGAGAAGACGAGGCTGGAGACGCTGCCGCGGGCGCCGCGCGAGGGGCTGGCGGCGCATTACGAGATGGACGGGAGCCTGTCGGATGTGTCGGGGCATTACCGCTACGGGAGGGTGATCAACGGGGACCTGACATACGGGACGGGGGTTGTGGGGAAGGCGGCGGAGCTGGATGGGCAGACGAGGGTGGAGCTGGGAGAGGCGGGGATGGTGGACATCCGGCGGCCGTTCACGCTGGCGATGTGGGTGAGGCCGAGCGGGCATCAGCCGGTTGTCTTGATGGAGAACGTGGAGGGGGCCCAGCGGCACGGGCTGGAGATCGACCTGGACGATTTTCTGCTGACCGATATCCAGCACTGGAGGCCGAGGGTGTATGTGCGGCTGAGCGAGCGATGGCCCGAGGAGGCGATCGAGGTGCGGTCGCGGGGGCGGCTGGACCCGGGGTCGTGGCATCACCTGACGGTGAGCTACGACGGGTCGGGGAAGGCGGCGGGGCTGAAGCTGTACTTTGACGGGAAGGCGGACGAGGCGGAGGCGGCGAAGGACACGCTGAAGGGGTTGAAGGCGGCGGAGGCGCCGCTGGAGATCGGGAACAAGGAGAAGGGCGGGGCGTTCGAGGGGCGGCTGGACGATGTGCGGGTGTACACGCGGGCGCTGGGGGCGGCGGAG
>DAIDHC010000156.1 GCA_027452065.1 Bryobacterales bacterium | reverse complement strand
GTATTCAACGACTGCTACAACTCCAACCCGGACGCGGCGCGCGCGATGATCGACGTGCTGGCCGCCACGCCGGCCGCGCGGCGCATCGCCGTGATGGGGGAGATGCTCGAGCTTGGACGCTGGTCCGAGAGCCTTCACCGCGAGGTGGGAATCCACGCCGCGCGTAAAGGCATTGCTGTGCTCATCGGAATTCGCGGCGCTGCCCGCGCCATGGTCGACGCTAGCGTCGAAGCGGGTCTTGAACCCAGCGCCGCGGTCTTTTTCGAAGAGCCGGAACCGGCCGGAGAGTACGCGCGCCGGATCGCCGGCGAAGGCGACGCCATCCTATTTAAGGGTTCCCGCGGCACCAGAGTGGAGCGGGCGCTCGAAAGGTTCCTCACGTAGGAAAGATATGTTTTACTGGCTCTTCTACGTCAAGCTCCTCCGCTACTTCAGCCCGTTCAACCTTTTCCGGTACGACACGTTCCGCACCGCCGGAGCCAGCCTTACGGCGCTGTTTCTGTGCATCGCGCTTGGCCCGTGGCTGATCAACAAGCTGAGGGAGCTCAGCTTCGGCCAGCATATCCGCGAGGACGGCCCGCAATCGCACAAGAAAAAAGCCGGCACGCCTACGATGGGCGGCATCCTGATCCTGATCTCCATCGTCGTTCCCACGCTGCTGTGGGCGCGGCTCGACAACCCCTATATCTGGGTGGCGTTGTTCGGGCTGGTGAGCTTCGGGCTGATCGGATTCTGGGACGATTACACGAAGATCGCGAAGAGCCGAAACCTGGGCCTGACGGCGCGGCAGAAGCTGTTCTGCCAGGTGATCGCCGCTTTGACGGTGGGCTTTTTTCTGCTGCTGCTGCATGCCCGCGGCGAGTATTCCACTTCGATGAACATCCCGTTCTTCAAACAATTCAAGCCGGACATGCTCATCGAAAGCCTCCTGCACAACTACTGGACCTATCCGCTGGCCTTCGTCGGCTTCTACGCATTCCTGGCTTTTATCCTGGTGGGCTCGTCCAACGCCGTCAACCTCACCGACGGACTGGACGGGCTGGCGATCGGGCTGATGATCATCGCCTCGGGCGCGATGACGGTGTTGAGCTACGTTTCGGGCAACGCGATATTTTCCTCCTACCTCGACTTGTCGCACAACGCGGGCGACTCGGAGCTGACTATTTTCTGCGCCGCGATGGTGGGCGCCTCGCTGGGTTTCCTTTGGTACAACGCACACCCGGCGGAAGTGTTCATGGGCGACGTTGGGTCGCTGGCGCTGGGCGGAGGGCTGGCGACGGTGGCGGTGCTCATTAAGCAGGAAATCCTGCTGATCTTCATCGGCGGCGTTTATGTGGTGGAGGCCGTGTCGGTGATCCTGCAGGTGGGAAGCTACAAGCTGCGGGGCAAGCGGATATTCAAGATGGCGCCGATCCATCACCACTTCGAGGCGCTGGGGTGGCCGGAATCGAAAATTATTGTCCGGTTCTGGATCGCCGGACTGGTGATGGCGCTTTTCGCGCTGACGACACTGAAGCTACGCTGATGGAACTGAAAGGCAAATTCGCGGCGGTGATGGGCATGGGCAAGAGCGGCGTGGCGGCAGCCGAACTGCTGGCCGGGCACGGGGCGAAGGTGCGCGCGGTGGAAGAAAAGCCGGCGGCGGGACTGGCGGAGGCGCTGGAGGCCAAGGGTATCGGACTGGCGCCGCAGGACGAAAGAGCGCTCGACGGCGTCGATCTGGTGGTGTTGTCGCCGGGAGTACCGGCGGACCTGCCGGTGGTGGAAAGGGCCCGGGCGCGCGGCGTGCCGGTGATTGGAGAAGTCGAACTGGCGGGATTTTTTCTGCAGGGTCCGGTGATCGGCATCACCGGATCGAACGGGAAGACCACAACAACCGCGCTCACCGGCCACATCCTCCAGCGCGCCGGCATCGACTGCCAGGTGGGCGGGAACATCGGCACTCCGCCGACGGCGATGATCGCGACTTCGAAACCGGATCGCTGGAACGTGCTCGAGCTGTCAAGCTTTCAACTGGAGACCATCAAGGATTTCCGGGCGCACGTGGCGGTGGCGATGAACGTGACCGACAACCATCTGGACCGCCACCACACGTTCGCCAATTACGCGGCGGCGAAAGCGAAGCTGTTCGAGACGCAGAGGGACGGGGACTTCGCCGTGCTCAACGCCGCCGATCCGGTGTGCGTCTCCTTTGCCGGGCGAAGCAAGGCGGCGGTGCGCTGGTTCAATGCGAGCGGGCCGGAGGGGCCGGGCGCGCTGGTGCGCGGAGGCTCGGTGTTTCTGGAGGGAGAAGAGATAATTCGGGCGGCCGACGTACCGCTGCGGGGGCGGCACAACCTGGACAACGTCATGGCCGCGGCGCTGGCGGCGCGCATTGCCGGGGCTGCGCCGGGCGCGATCGCGGAGGCCGTCAAAACGTTTCCCGGCGTCGAGCACCGGCTCGAGTTCGTGCGCTCGCGCGGCGGCGTCGACTATTTCAACGACTCGAAGGCCACCAGCGTGGACGCCGCGCTGAAGGCGATCGACGCCTTTTCGGGCGGGCTGTGGATTATCCTGGGCGGAAAAGACAAGCACAGCGACTACACGGTGATGCGAACGCCGCTGGAACGCAAGGCCCGGATGGCGTTGTTGATCGGCCAGGCGGCGCCGATCATCGAGGAGCAGCTTGCCGGAGCGGCGCCGTCGCTTCGGAGCGGCACTCTGGCGGCGGCGGTGGAAGAGGCCAGCCGGCGCGCCCGGCCGGGCGACACGGTTCTTCTGGCGCCGGCCTGCTCCAGCTACGATCAGTTTCAGAACTTCGAGGAACGCGGAAGAGCCTTTAAAGCCCTGGTGGCGGCTCTCCCGGAGGAGGCAGGCTAGCGTGGCGCAACGGGTGAAAACCGACTGGGTTCTGTTCTCCACCATTCTGCTGCTGGTGGCCTTCGGCCTCGTGATGGTGTACAGCGCGTCGTCGGTAATGGCGGAGCTGCGATACAGATCAAACCTGCATTTCATCTTGCGCCAGGTGGTGTGGGCGGTTGCATCCTTCGCCGTGCTGATGTTCATCAAGAGGCGCGATTACCGGCGCCTGCAGGATCCGGCGTGGGCGTTCACCTGCCTGGGCGTGGTGCTGATGCTGCTGGGCCTGGTGTATGTGCTGGACCCGCGGCAGCACCGCTGGTTCCGGATGGGAGGGTTCGGCTCGCTTCAGCCGTCCGAGCTTGCCAAGCCGGCGCTGGTGATCTTTCTGGCGTACTTCATCACGCGCCGCTCGGAGACCATCAACAGCCGCAGCACGCTGTGGCTGGCTACGCTGGCGCTCGGCGTCCTGGCGCTGCTGGTGGGGCTGGCCGATCTGGGCACGGCCATCGTGCTTTCGCTCACCGCGGCCGTTCTGTTCTACGTCGCCGGGCTGGACCGGCGCTACTGCGTGGTGGCGATCTCGGCGGGGCTGGTCCTGTCGGCCGCCTTCGTCGTCGCCAAGCCTTACCGGATGGCCCGGATCATCGGGCGCTTCGACCCCGACTACACGCTGCTCAACCGGATCGATCCGGCGGGCCGCATCCGCAATTACGTCAACGAATCGATTACTACGCGGGACGCCAGTTACCAGCCCCGGCAGTCGCGCATTGCGGTGGGCAGCGGAGGCGTGCTCGGGCTGGGCCTGATGCAGGGGCGCCAGAAGCTGCTTTATCTTCCCGAGGCGCACACGGACTACATTTACGCGGTGGTGGGCGAGGAGATGGGGTTGATCGGCTGCACGGCGGTGCTGGCCGGATTCGTGGTCATTTTCTGGCGCGGTCTGCGTCTGTACTGGCTTGCGGCGGACGAATTCGGACGCTACCTGGCGCTCGGCGTCACGGCGACGATAGTCATTCAGGCGCTGATCAACATGAGCGTCGTGCTGGACCTCGGGCCGAGCAAGGGAATTCCGCTGCCGATGATCAGCTTCGGCGGCAGTTCGCTGTTGAGCACTTTGGCTTCGCTCGGGCTCCTGCTTAGCGTGAGCGAGCATTCGGGATGACGACGGCGGCGCCGATGGCCACGAACACCACCGCCGTTTCCCCGACGCCTCCGCGCGGCCGGACCGTGGTGATGGCCGGAGGAGGGACCGGCGGCCACGTGATTCCGGCGCTGGCGGTGGCGCGGGAGTTGGCCGCTCGCGGGCACAAGCCGGTGTTTATCGGGACGAGAAGCGGGTTTGAAGCGCGGCTGGTGCCGGCCGTGGGCTTTCCGATCGAGTGGATCGAGATCGGCGCGCTGCAACGCTCGGGGGCGGCGCGGATACTGAAGACGCTGGCGCAACTTCCGGCGAGCGTGTTGCGCAGCGCGCGGCTGCTCGGCCTGCATCGCGCCTCGGCGGTGTTCAGCATGGGAGGCTACGCCGCCGGACCGGTGGTGCTGGCGGCGATCCTGCGGCGGATTCCCGTCGTGGTGATGGAGCCGAATGCGAAGCCCGGGCTCACCAACCGCATGCTGGCGCGGTTTCCGGCGCGGGTTCTGGTGAGCTTCCCGGAAGCGGCGCGCTACTTTCCCGCCGGTCGCGTCGAGATCACGGGCCTGCCGGTGCGCGCGGAGTTCTTCGATCTGCCGGACAAAGTTTCCGGCGGCGAGTTCACCGTTCTCATCACCGGCGGCAGCCGCGGAGCGCGCAGTCTGAACCGAGCGGCAAGCCAGGCCTGGCCGCTGCTGGCGGCCTCCGGCGCCCGCCTCCGGCTGATCCACCAGACGGGTGCGGACGCCTATCCGGAGTTGGCCCGCGGATTCGCCGCCTCCGGCCTGGCCGGGCGCATGACCGCGTTTCTGGATGACATGCCGGCCGCGTTTGCCGAAGCCGATCTTGTCGTCTGCCGTTCGGGAGCGGGCGCGGTGGCCGAGCTCGCCGCCGCCGGAAAGCCGTCGATACTGGTTCCGTTCCCCTTCGCCGCCGACGACCATCAGCTTCACAACGCCGAGGCCATGGTGCGGGCCGGAGCGGCGCGGCTGGTGCGCGACGCCGAGCTCAGCGGAGAGCGCCTGGCGACGGAGATTGTCGACCTGCTAGGGCGGCCGGAGGAGATGGCGCGCATGAGCGGGGCCGCCCGCCGGATGGGGCGCGCGGGCGCGGCGGCGCGGGCCGCGGAACTGCTCGAACAATTGGGGAGGCGCGATGGGTAAGGCCGCCCGGGCGCGCCGCTTCGCCGATGCCGTGCTGTTCCCGCTGATCTTGTTCCTGGTGATCGCCGGCTTTTACTGGAAGCTCACGCTGACGAGGCAGTTCGACTGGGTGTGGGGTCCGGATCTCGTCGATCAGGTACTGCCGTGGCTTCAGGTGGAGGCAGTGCAGTGGCATCATCACCACTTCCCGATGTGGGACCCGCATCTGTGGGCCGGCTTGCCGCTGCTGGGCCAGGCGCAGCCCGGCGCGGCATATCCTCTGAACTGGCTGCTGTTCAGCCTGCCGCTCAGCCACGGCAAGATCAGCCTCTACTCGCTGCGCTGGTATTTCGTAGTTGTGCACTGGATGGCGGCGTTGTTCTGCTACCTGCTATGCCGCGACCTGGGCCGCTCGCGCGCCGCGTCATTGCTGGCGGGCTGCATTTTTTCGCTGTCGGCCTACATGGGCACGGCGGACTGGCCGCAGATGATCAACGGCGTGGTGTGGGCGCCGCTGGTGTTTCTGTTCCAGCTTCGCGCGCTCGACGGGCGGCGGCCATTGGTCAACGCCATTTTTTCCGGCGCGTGTTTGGGGATGGCATGGCTCAGCGGACACCACCAGATCCCACTGTTCACAACGCTGGCCTGGGGCGGCGTGTGGCTGTACTACACGTTTCGCGCCGGAAAGGCGGGCCTGCCGATGCTGCGGCTTCCGGCCGCCGGGCTCGCCTTTACGCTGCTCGTCGGAGCGCTGCAGATCCTGCCGGCCTTCGAGTACGGCCACCTGGCTGTGCGTTGGGTGAGCGCGCCGGCGCCGGTGCACTGGAACGACCCGGTGCCCTATGCGGTCCACGTGCAATATGCGCTGCCGCTGAACAACCTCCTGTCGATTCTGTTTCCGGGTTTCGCGGCCAACGCCGATCCGTACGTCGGCGCGGCTGCTCTGTCGCTGGCGCTCGTGGCCGTGGCCTGCTGCTGGCGCGAGCGCTGGGTGCCGCTGTGGAGCGCGCTCGCGCTGTCCGGCGTGATTTACGCGCTGGGTGGGCACAGCGTGTTTCAGGGCCTGCTTTACGGACTGGTGCCGATGGTGGAGAAGGCGCGGGTCGCATCGGCCGCGGTTTTTTTGTTCGGGCTGGGAGTGGCGGTGCTGTCGTCGTGGACGCTGGACCGGCTGCCGTCGCTCGTCTCCTCGCCGTGGCCGCGGCGCGCCGCGCTCGTGCTGGCGATCTTCGCGGCCGTCGTGTTCACGCTCGCCTTCGCGGTGTATGTGGCGCACGCTCTGGCGGTCACCTTCGACGACCGCCTGCTGGTGGCGGGCCTGGCCGCGCTGCTGATGGCGGCGCTGCTGCGCGGGTGGCTGTCGGGGAACCTCGGGCGCAACGAAGCGGCGGTGCTGGTGATCATGCTGGTGTTGTTTGAGCTGGGTAACAACGCGGGCTACATGCTGGCGGACCGGTCCGACAAGGGCCGGATGGCCTGGATGGACCGCATGACGGGGAACGGCGACGTGGCCAAATTTCTCGAGACGCGGCCGGATGTGTTCCGCATCGAGACCGACGGCGAGGAAGTGCCCTACGACTGGAGCGAGTGGAACGGCCTCTATTCGCTGAAGGGCTTCACGGCCAGCATGACCGACAATCTTTTTCCCTACGGCACGCACACGCGCCAGTTCCGGGCCCTGGCCGGTGTGCGGTACTGGCTGGGCCGCGCGCCGCAGTTCCCGGAACAGCGCGAGATTTTCACCGGCGCCAGCGGACTGAAGGTTTACGAAACGCCCGGCGTGTTTCCGATCGCGTGGGTGGTTCATCAGGCCGAACGGGCGGCCTCGCCGGCGGAGATGGAGAACATCATCGAGAACCGATTGGAGGATCTGCGCTCGAAAGCGGTGCTGTTCGGCGCGCCGCCGAAGCTGGCTTCCTGCGACGCGGCCGGCGAAACGGCGGTGCTGGAGCGGCTGACGGGCGGCGGCGCCAACATCGCGGTGCGGCTCAACTGCGCCGGCATGGTGTTGATGTCGGACACGTTTTACCCGGGCTGGAAGGCGGAAGTGGACGGGCAGCCGGCGCCGATCGTGGAAGCCGACGGGTTCATGCGCGGCGTGGCGGTTCCGGCCGGCACGCATGTTGTCGCGCTCCGCTACCGTCCGGCCAGCGTGTACGCGGGCGCCGGACTTACGCTCGCCGGAGTTCTGGGGACAGTGCTTGCCGGGCTTCTCCCATTGACTTATCGCCGGAAAGCCGGAACAATACAAGAGAAAAATGTTTCTTAAGCGGCAACACCTGCATTTTACCGGCATCGGCGGAATCGGCATGAGCGGCATTGCCGAGGTGTTGCTGAACCTGGGTTATCAGATCAGCGGATCCGACCTGAAGCTGAGCCCGATCACGGAGCGCCTGGCGGCGCTCGGCGCGGTGATTCAGGAAGGGCACGCGGCGGCCCACCTGGCCGGAGCCAAGCTGCTGGTGGTGAGCTCGGCGGTGAGCGCCGACAACCCGGAGCTGGTGGAGGCGCGCCGCCTGCAGATTCCGGTAATCCCGCGCGGCGAGCTGCTGGCCGAGCTGATGCGGCTGAAATTCGGCATCGCCATCGCCGGCAGCCACGGCAAGACGACAACCACTTCGATGACCGCCGCCGTGCTCAGCGAAGCGGGCATGGACCCGACGGTGGTGGTGGGCGGGCGGGTCGGCGCCATGGGCGGCTCCAACGCCCGGGTCGGGCACAGCGATTTTCTGGTGGTCGAATCCGACGAGAGCGACGGATCGTTTCTCAAGCTGGCGCCGATACTCGCCGTGGTCACCAACATCGACCGCGAACACCTGGACCACTATCCGTCGATCGAAGCCATCCGCGAAGCTTTTGTCGAATTCGTCAACAAAGTGCCCTTTTACGGCGCGGCGATTCTGTGCCTGGACGATGAGAACGTGCAGGCGATCCTGCCGCAGGTGAACCGGCGGGTAATCACTTACGGGACCAGCCCGCAGGCGATGCTGCAGGTGTCCGGGCGGCGGCTGGAGGCAGCGTCGAGCGTGTTCGAGCTGCGCTATCGCGGCGCCGCGTTGGGGGAGTTTCGTATCGGCGTGCCGGGAGCGCACAATGTGCTGAACGCCTCCGCCGCCGCGGCGGTGGGTATCGAGCTGGACGTGGCGCCGGACGCGATACGCCGCGGGCTGGCGGCGTTTACCGGCGTCGACCGCCGCTTCCAGACACGCGGGACCGCGGCCGGCGTCACAGTGGTGGACGACTACGGGCACCACCCGACCGAGATCCGCGCCACGCTGGAGGCGGCGCGGCTGGGCGGCTCGCGCCGTCTGCTGGTTGTGTTCCAGCCCCATCGCTACACCCGTACCCGCGAGCTGATGGACGAATTCGCCCGATCGTTCCATGCCGCCGACATGGTGTTCGTGCTGGATATTTACGCGGCCTCGGAGGCGCCCATCGAGGGAGTGAACTCGGCGGCGCTGGTGGAGCGCATCCGCGATTTCGGGCACCGCGCCGTGTTCTACACAGCGGGCATCGACGACGCCGTCGACGGCATTGCCTCTGAAGCGCGGCCCGGCGATCTGGTGCTCACGCTGGGAGCGGGCAACGTGTGGCAGGCCGGCGACCGCCTGCTGGACCGGTTGCGCTCGCAGACGCCGGCGGCCGCCGGGGAGGCTGCGCGATGACCGCGCAGGCCGCCTCCGCGCGCGACCGTGCCGCTTCCCGTTTCCGCGTGCTGCGCGCCGCCTTCATCATCGCCCTGAGCAGCGTCAGCCTCGCCGGCGCCTTCTATGGCGCCCAGCGATTCGAACAGTTCCTGATTCGCGATCCGCGGTTTGCGCTTCCCGGTCCGGCCGATTATGGCGAAGAGAGCCCCAATCTGTTTATCGACGGCGTGCGGTATGCGTCGCGCCCGGCGATCAGTCGCATCTTCACGCAGGATTTCGGGCGCAGCGTGTATCTGCTGCCGCTCGATGCGCGGCGCTCGGCGCTGCTGCGCCTGGCCTGGGTGCGCGACGCTTCGGTGCGGCGCATCTGGCCGAACCGCGTCGAGGTGACGGTGTTCGAGCGCCGGCCCGCGGCCTTCATCGAGGTACCCTTCGGGCCGATGTCGCGCTACGCGCTGATCGACGCCGACGGCGTGATTCTCGATCCGCCGTCCAAGGCGCGCTTCAACCTGCCGGTGCTGCGGGGGCTGAAGTCCACCGACAGCCAGGCGCTCCGCGGCGTCCGCGTTCGCCGCATGAGCAGGCTGCTGCACGATGTCGGCCCGCTCGCCTCCGCGGTGTCGGAGGTGGACGCGGGCGATCTGGACAATTTGAAGGTAAGACTTACCATGAAGGACCAGGCGTTTCTTTTGATATTGGGCGACACCAACTTCGCGGCGCGGCTGCAGAATTTTTACAGCCACTACGCCGAGGTTCACAACAAGGTTCCCTGGGCTACGACGCTCGATCTCCGGCTCGAGGACCGCATCACCGCCGTCGGGGAGGCTCCCAGTGGCCACTAAGCCGGTCATCGCCGCCGGGCTGGACGCGGGCAGCGCCCGTACGCGCGCGGTGGTGCTGGCACTGGAGGACGGCCATCTGCGCTTCCTGGGCTCCGGGGAGGTCGACTCGATCGGCTGGAACCGCGGGCGCATCGCCGACCCGCAGGCGCTTTCGGCGTGCATTCAGGCCGCCGTACGCCAGGCCGAGCAGGCGGCCGGGCAGCCGGTCGACAGCGTCACGACGGGCATCGGAGCCAGTATCCAGGGCTTCGATAACCGCGGCACCTACGAGTTTGCGCGGCCGCACCAGATCAACGCCGGCGATCTGTCCTACGCCGTCGAGAAGGCCACCGACGTCCATCTGGAAACCGACCGCTGCCTGCTGCAGGTGTTCCCGCAGGATTTCACGCTCGACGGCCGCGCCTTCCACCGCAACCCGCGCGGCGCCACCTGCAATCGCCTGGACGCCAACGTTCACGTCCTCACGGCGTCGCGGCAGGAACACGACACTCTGATCAACGCCGTCCAGCAGGCGCACTTTTCGGTCGAAGAGACGGTGTTCGAGGGCATCGCCGCGGCCTACGCCTCGATCCTTCCCGAGGACCGCCTGCGCGGCGTCGCGCTGCTCGACATCGGCCGCGACTCGAGCGGGCTGGCAGTCTACGAAGGCGACGCTCTGCTGCTGGCCAAAAGCATCGCTGTCTCCTCCGATCACATGACGCGCGACGCTGCCTGGGGCTTGAAGATTTCCTGGCAGGACGCCGAGAAGTTGAAGATCGAGTATGGCTCGGCGATCGTCGGTCTGACCGCCGACAACAGCCTGATCGAGCTGCCGGCGGCCGAGGGCCGGCCGAGCCGGGAGACCGCGCGGAGAAATTTGAACGACATCCTCGAAGCCCGCGCGGAGCAGTTGTTCCTTTTCGCGCGCAAGGAACTGGAGGCCATTGGCAAGGAACAAAGCCTGCTCGAGGGGATCGTGCTGACCGGCGGCGGCGCAACGCTGAACGGCATGTGCGACCTGGCCGAGCGCGTGCTCAACGTGCCGGCGCGCAACGGTCTTCCGGTGGGAGTCGAGGACTGGCCCGAGGAACTGATGGATCCGGCCTGGACGACGTGCGCCGGGCTGGCGATGTATTCGGCGCGGCTGAAGCTGAAGGGCGAATGGAAGCGGAAGGCGCCGGGTCTCATCGGCCTGGTGCTGCGCTGAGGGCGGGATGAAGTTGTTGCACCAAAGACGGGAAGCTTGGTTCGAAGGAGAACGGTTATGGATGCATTGAAATTCGCGATCCAGGAAGAGGCGCTGCTCGGCACGCGCATCAAAGTCATCGGCGTCGGCGGCGGAGGCTCCAACGCCGTGGCCCGGATGATGAGCGAGGGCATGACGGGCGTCGAATTCCATATCCTCAATACCGACGGGCAGGCCCTGCGCGCCTCCTCGGTCCCCAACCGGGTGGCGATCGGCCCGAAGATCACCAGCGGCCTGGGCGCCGGCTCCGATCCGGCGATCGGCCGCCAGGCGGCGCTCGAGGACACCGAGAAGATCATCGAGATTCTGCAGGGCGCCGACATGGTGTTCGTCACGGCCGGCCTCGGCGGCGGCACCGGCACGGGCGCCGCACCGGTGGTCGCCTCGCTCGCCAAGGAACTGAACGCGCTCACCGTCGCCGTGGTCACGAAGCCGTTTTCCTTCGAGGGACCGCGCCGGATGAAGCAGGCCGAGCGCGGACTGGCGGAGCTGGCGGCCACCGTCGACACGGTGATCTCGATTCCGAACGACCGGCTGCTCGACCTCGTTCCGCAGGACACCAGCTTTTACGAGGCCTTCCGCATCGCCGACGACGTGCTGCGCCAGGCCGTCCAGGGCATCGCCGACATCATCACGACGCCGGGCCTCATCAACCGCGATTTTTCCGACATTCGCGCCATCATGCTCGGCATGGGCTATGCCATGATGGGCACCGCCAAGGCGCGCGGCTCCAAGGCTGCCGTCGAGGCCGCCCGCCAAGCCATCAACTCACCGCTCATGGAGGAAGGCGGCGTCAAGGGCGCGCGCGGCGTGCTGATTAATATCACCGCCTCCAACAAGCTGAGCCTGCATGAGGTCAACGAGGCCTGCACGCTGATCCGCAAGGCCACCGAATACGACGACGTGCAGATCAACTTCGGCGTGGTGGTGAACGACAGCATGGAAGACGAGGTGAAGATCACCGTCATCGCCACCGGTTTCGAGCGCGAAAACCTGCCGCAGATCAGCCGGGGCGCCTCCCGCGCACGGGAAGCCTCGCGCGAGCCGGAGCCCGTTGTGGCGCCTCCTCCGCCGCCGGCGCCCGAACCGGTGCCCGTGGCCGCCGCCGCGCCCGAGCCTCCTCCGCCGCCGGCCGAAGAGCAGGCGCTGCCGATGGACGACCTCGAGGTGCCCGCGTTCCTCACCCGCGACCGCCGCTACTATCAATAGCCGGCCGATTCGCGCTGCGCCGCCCCCGCGCCCGGCCGCGCGCGGCGGCGCTGCTTCATAATGGAAGCAGGCGTTGGAGTTCGCCCGAAACCGCCCCGCCGGCCGCCCACGGGCCGCGGGGAAGATGACTCCTGCAAGGCGCGGTGCGCCATACGGCATGAGCGGCGACGACCAACCCGTGCTCCTCAATTCCGCGCAGCGGCAGCATCTGCTGTCCACCTGCCAGTACATCGACAAGTTGCTCTCCGATGTCGAAGCGGTTCTCGACGGACCCTCCGCGGCCGCCTTCCCGCGCTTCCGTTTCGACCTGAACCCGATGCAGGCGAAGGTGATGCGCGACGCGTTGCGGCAAACCCGCGCGCAGATGCTTCGCGCCCTTTCGAGCGCCGGCGTCGCCCGTCCCGAGCCCGCTTACGGCGCCGTGCACTCGGCCCGCATCACGCTCAATTTCGCCGAAATCGCCGCCGCCGAATGCGCGCCGGACCGGATGCGCGGCTATGGCGACATTTCCGAGGCCGCCGCCTCCGTGCTGAGCGGTCTGGTGGCCGAGCTCACCGCCGGATTTCGTTCGCTCGGGCGCCTCCTGGCCGAGGACGGCACCGGACGCCTGGACGAGCGCATCGCGCGTCTCGACACCGCCAGCTCGGCCGCCGGCCGGCTGCGTGAGATCGACCGCATCATCCATGCGCACGGCCAGGTCGAGTTCCGGCCAGCCCTGGCGGCCATCGTCGACCGTCTCGAATTCTCCGGCTTCGAGATCGCGGTCTTCGGCCGCGTAAGCTCCGGCAAGTCGTCGCTGTTGAACCGCGTCGTCGGCCAGGACCTGCTGCCGGTGGGCGTCACTCCGGTCACCTCCGTGCCCACGCGGCTCACCTGGGGCGAGCGCGCCGAGCTGACCGTCTGGCGCGCCGGCCAGCCTCCGGAAACGATGCCCGCGGACCGCGTCGCCGAGTTCGTCACCGAGCGGTTCAATCCGGCCAACGCGAAGAACGTCACCCGCATCGTCGTCCGCGCGCCCGCTCCGGGCCTGCGAGAGGGAATTGTGCTGGTAGACACGCCCGGGCTGGGCTCACTCGCCTCTCACGGCGCCGTCGAGACGCTTGCCTATCTTCCGAAGTGCGACCACGGCCTGGTGCTTATCGACGCGGCTTCCTCGTTGATGAGCGACGACCTCGCTGCCATTGAGGCTCTCGAGGCAGCGGGCATCCCGTGGCAGGCGCTGCTCAGCAAGGCGGACCTGCTCACTCCGGCCGATGCCGGCAAGGCCGTCGAGTACGCGCGCGAGCAGATCGAGCGGCACACGGGAAAGCGCGTCGAGGTGGCGGCGGTGAGCTCGCTTGCCGGCGCGCCCGCGCCTCTGCGCGCGTGGTTTGAAACCGGTCTCGCTCCCCTCGAGCGGCGCCACGAGACTCTGCTCGCCGAATCGGTGGACCGCTCCATCGCCGCTCTCGGCCGCCAGTTGGCCGGCGCCCTCGGGACAAACACCGCCGGCGCAGCGGCCGGAAGTTCCTTCGAGCTGCGCCAAGCCGATGACGCCCTGCGCCTCGCCTCGGCCGGCATCGAGACTTCGCGCGCCCGGTGTCTCGGCATCGTCTCGGAAATTCGCGGCTCGGGAGACGAGGCCCTCATCGCGGTGGCGCGCGAGGCGATTCAGTTCTGGAGCGGTCCGCCGGGCCTGGTGCCCGTGCCCGCGGCCGAGGTGCGCGAATGGCTCAGCGTGTTTGCCAACCGCGCCGGCGCCGAAGTGGCCGAGTCCCTCCGTCAAACCGCGGTTTCCCTCGGCGAAGCTCTCGAACGGGCGGCGCTGGCCGCGGGCTTTCCCGGAGACGATGCCCGCCGCGATCTTCTCAGCGGCCTCCGCGAGCTTCCCCAGTTTGACGCCTCCTCGATTGACGCCCCGATCGAGCCCGCTCCTCTGTGGCGTCTCGGGCGGGGCTTGGCGGCCCGCGGCGCGCTGGGGCAACTCCGCCGCCGCGCCGGGCCGGCTCTCGAGGACGCCCTCTCCACCTACAGCCGTCTGCTGGAGAACTGGCTGCGCCGCGTCCTCGCCGGCTTTGAGCGCCGCATCGAGACCCACGCCGCCGGCCTTCGCGCCCGCCTCAACGTCTTCGACGGAGACGCCGCCGCTCCCTCGCCCGGCCGCGATGACGCACTCCGCGATCTGCGCCGCATGCTCGCCGGCTGATGCCTCTATGCTGCCCGATGCCCCCGACTCGCGCGCCTACCGCTTCCCGTTCCTCATCCGTCCCGGCTCTGATCTCCCGGCCGGCTTTCCGCCGCTCGATACGCCCCGGGCGCTCCAGGCCGCGCTGTTCCTCCCCGGCGCCGAGCCCGGCCGGCAGGATTACCCGCCTCGCGTTGTCTGGTTCGACGGCGCCTCCTTTGGCGTCATCGCTCACCGTGCCTGGCCCGAAGCGCTCTTTGCCGTTCCCTTCGACTCCGAATTCCAGATGGAGCTCAGCCAGTTCCTTCTGCTGGGCTGGCTCACGCCGAGCCGCCGCAACGCCGCCGTAACGCTGCCGTTCAACACCCGTAGCTTTGCGCCCGTGCGCCAGTTCCGCGACCTCGTTGCCGCCGCCTGCCCGCCGCGGACGCTCGCCGGCGCCGTTCTCCATTTCGGCGCTGAGCTCGACATCAAATTCCGCAATGCCCTGCGCGACCAGCTCTTCCCGGGAGAGCGGCTTTACCGGAGCTGGTTCTCGGCTCCACGCAAAGACACGCGGCGCTTCGGCCCCATGCGGCGCCATCGCTGGCTGGCCGGGCATATGCTCCTGCTCACCAGCCATCGTTTGATCTGGATCACCGACGACTATCGCAGCCGCCGCGAGCGCTACGGCGCCGTGACGCGGTGGGCCCCGGCTGAGGCCGTCGTTGCCACCGCCTCTGCCGGGGATGAGCTCATCGTCAGTCTGAGCGGAGACACTCGATGGGCCATCCCGCTCCGCGCCGATTCGGCCGAAGCGGCGCAGGCATTCGCCTCCAGCCTCCTGCCGGGAGCGCAATCGCCCGAAGCCGCCGCGTCCCCGGTCTGATTCCCGCCGCCCTGCTAATCGAGCCGCGCCAGCGCCCACCGCGCGGCCTCGGCTACCGTTGCCTCCTCCGACGCGCTCAACTTCTCGAGCGGCTCGCGAAACTCCGTGTTCCCGCTGTTGCCCATTGCGATCGCCACGTTGCGCAGAAATCCTGTGTAGCGGGCCCGCAGCACCGGCGTTCCGCGAAACAGGCTGCGAAACCCGGTTTCGCTTAAGGCCGCCATCTCGGCGAGCGGCGGATTGTCGAGCGCGATTGTTTCGCGCCGCGGCGCGAACGCCTCCTCCGCGGCCAGCGGGGCGCGCGAGTTCCAGGGACAGACGTCCTGGCAGATGTCGCATCCGAAAACATGGGTCCCCATTGCCGGGCGCATGTCCTCCGGCGACGGGCCGCGGAGCTCGATTGTGAAATACGAAATGCACCGCCGCGCATCGAGCTCATAATCCATGCCCGGCACCTCAGCGGGCGCCGGCACCGGAACCAGCGCTCCGGTCGGGCAGGCATCGACGCACCGCGTGCAGGTGCCGCAGCGGTCCGGCGGCGGCGAGCCGGCGTCGAGTTCGAGCGAGGTGAGAATCTCGCCCAGGAAAAACCACGAGCCCATGCCCTCGCGGATCAGGCAGGTGTTGCGGCCGATCCAGCCCAGCCCTGCCTGCCGCGCGTAGGAGCGCTCGAGCAGCGGCGCCGTATCGACGCAGATTTTGAACTCGAATGGCCCGGCCCCCTCTTGCAGCCGTGCCGCCAGCCGCTCGAGATCCCGCCGCAGTACTTGATGGTAGTCCTCGCCCCAGGCGTAGCGCGAGATCCAGCCGGTATAGGGCGATTCGCGCCGCTCGTGCCCGGTCCCGTAAAGCCGCCCCACGCATACAATCGACTTCGCCGAGGGCAGCAGCGAACGCGGATCGGCGCGCATCGCGGCCCGATGGTCGGTGAGATACCGCATCTGGCCGGCGAGCCCCCGCGCCGCCCAGTCCTGATAATGCCCCGCTTCGGCCACCGGCCCGGCCGGCGCCACTCCCGCGAGTTCGAAGCCGCACTCGCCGGCCAATCGCCGGACCTCGGCTCCCGACAGCCTCACGCCGTCATCAGGCATCAACGCTGCAGAGCGCCGGCGTCTCCACCGTGATCTCGATCGACGGCGGATGCAGCAGCGTGTTGTGAATCAGGCAACTTTTAGCGGCCCGCACCATCCCCTCACGGTGGCGCTCTTCGAAGTCACCCGGCGCCTGGATGGTGACGCGAAAATTACCCAGCCGGGCGGGCGCCTTGAGCTTTTCCGCCTCCACAGACACTGCCAGTCCCTCGCTTTCCAACCCCCGTACGCGCAGATATTCCGCTGCGTAATAAGCCGCGCAGGAGCCGATCGATGCCAGCAGAAAATCGGGCGGCGTTACGCCCTCGTCCTGGCCGCCGTTGGATGCCGGCTGGTCGCAGATCACCCGGTGTTTGCCGGCTGCGATTTCGAATTGTACTCCGCCCAAATGGCGGACCTCTATTTTCATGTTGTCTGACCCTATGTATCAGAGTCAATCGGCGCCAAAAGGTTTCATCGCCGCCCGATGCGGGATACTAAAGGCTTGTGTTTCATATCGTAGAACGGACCATTGCGGGCCGCGTGGCCGCCTTCATTCGAGAGCGTTTCGGCGCCGACGCCCCGGTTTCCCTGGAGCAGCCCAAGCAAGCCTCCTTCGGCGAGCTTGCCATCCCGGCCGCCTTCGCCCTGGCGCGCCAGCTTCGCCAGAATCCCCGCAAGATTGCCGCCGATTTCGTCGCCGCCATCGGCCCCATCCCCGGCGTAGCCTCGCTCGAAGTGGCCGGCAACGGATTCATCAACGTTCGCCTCGATCGCGCCGCCCTCGCCGCGCTGATGGTTGCCGGTGAGGCGCCCGCGCCTCCCGCCTCCGGAGGAAAGATCATCGTCGAACACACCAACATCAACCCCAACAAGGCCGCCCACATCGGCCACTTGCGGAACGCCATTCTGGGCGACACTTTCGTCCGCATGCTGCGCGCTTCCGGGCGTCGCGTCGAGGTCCAGAACTATATCGACAACACCGGCGTCCAGGTGGCCGACGTGGTGGCCGGCTTTGTGCATTTGGAAAACAAGTCCGCCGCCGATGTCGCCGCCCTCATCGCCTCGCCCGCGGTGCGCTTCGACTATTACTGCTGGGACCTTTACGCCCGCGTCTCCTCTTACTACCACGATCATCCCGAGGCTCTCGAATGGCGCCCCCAGGCCCTGCACGCCATCGAGCACCGCGAGGGAGAAGCCGCCGCCATCGCCGCTCTCGTTTCCGACGCCATCGTCGATTGCCACCTCAAAACCATGCTCCGGCTGGGCGTTTACTACGACGTCCTGCCGCGCGAAAGCGAGATTCTGCACCTCGATTTCTGGGCCACCGCGTTCGAGCAGCTCAAGGCCCGCCAGGCGATCTACTTCGAGACCGAGGGCAAGAACAAAGGCTGCTGGGTGATGCCCGCCAGCGCCTTCAAGGACAGCGACGACGCTTCCGGCGACAGCAAAGTCATCGTCCGCTCCAACCATACGGTCACCTACGTCGGCAAGGACATCGCCTACCAGCTCTGGAAATTCGGCCTGTTGGGCAAGGATTTTCACTACCGCCCGTGGCGCGAATACGACCATCACACGGTCTACGTGACCACCGACCAGCCGCAGCAGACCAGCGTCAGCTTCGGCGCCGGCTACCAGGTTTATAACGTCATCGACTCCCGCCAGTCCTACCTGCAGGATGTCGTGGTGGCGGGCCTGCGCGCCCTCGGCTACCACGACCAGGCCGAGCGCTCCATCCATTTTTCCTACGAAATGGTCGCCCTGTCGCCGCGCACCTGCGTCGAGTTGGGCATCGAGCTGAGCGAGGAGGACCGCCAGCGGCCCTATGTCGAGGTGTCGGGCCGCAAGGGCCTCGGCGTCAAGGCCGACGACCTGATCGACAAGCTCATCGACAAGGCGCTCGAAGAAGTCGTCTCCCGCCACCCCGAAGCTCCGCCCGAAGAGTGCCGCCGGGTTGCCGGCCAGATCGCCGTCGGCGCGCTCCGCTACTTCATGTTGAAGTACACCCGCAATTCGATCATCGCCTTCGACCTCCAGGAGGCGCTCAGCTTCGAAGGCGAGACCGGCCCCTACGTCCAGTACGCCGCCGTCCGCGCCCGCAATATTTTCCGCAAGCTCGAAGAGCGCGGCGGCACGCTGCCCGATTTTGCCGCTCTGCTCGACAAGGCCGCTCTCGAGCGCCAATTGGCTGACGAGGACCTCTGGCAGTTTCTGCTGGCGGCATCCAAAAGCGGCTCCGCCGTCGAGCGCGCCCTGGCCTCGGGTGAGCCCGCCCACGCCGCCCGCTACGCCTTCCAACTCGCCCAGGCCTTCAGCAATTTTTATCACGGCTACCCCGTGCTGGCCGAGGAGAACCCGGAGCGCCGCGCGTTCCTGCTCTGGCTCACCGCCTGCTTCCGCTCGCAGCTCGAGCGCACACTCGATGTGCTCGGTATCGCGGCCCCCGAATACATGTGACCGGCGCGGCTTTCGCGGCCTACAATAGAATCGAGTAACCCATGAAGAATCTAAACAGCTTTGGCGCCGCCGATACCCTGCGCGTCAACGGAGATCAATACGCCTTCTTCCGGCTGGAAGCGCTTGAAAAAGCCGGCGTCTCCCGCCTGTCCCGAGTCCCTTATTCCATCCGCGTCCTCATCGAGAATCTGCTTCGCATGGAGGATGGCGAAAGCGTCAAACGCGCCGACATCGAATACGCCGCCCAGTGGAAGCTCGATGCCCCGGCGCGCGAGATCAACTTCATGCCTGCCCGCGTGCTGCTTCAGGATTTCACCGGCGTGCCCTGCGTGGTCGATCTGGCTGCCATGCGCGACGCCCTCAAAGCCGCCGGCGCCGAACCGCGGCTGGCCAATCCCCTCATTCCCGCCGACCTGGTGATCGATCATTCCGTCCAGGTGGACGAGTTCGGCTCGCCGTCGGCCTTCCAGGCCAACGCTCTGCTCGAATTCCAGCGCAACCAGGAGCGCTACAGTTTCCTTCGCTGGGGACAGACCGCGTTTGAGAACTTCCGCGTCGTGCCTCCCGACACCGGCATCGTCCACCAGGTGAATCTCGAATACCTCGCCCCCGTGGTCTTCAGCGCCGCCGCTGCCCCGCCCACCCTGGTTTACCCGGACAGCGTCATGGGCACCGACTCGCACACCACCATGATCAACGGCCTTGGCGTCGTCGGCTGGGGCGTCGGCGGTATTGAAGCCGAGGCCTGCATGCTCGGCCAGCCCATTTCGATGCTGCTGCCGCAGGTGGTCGGTTTCCGCCTGAAAGGCCGTCTGCCCGAGGGCGCCACCGCCACCGACCTCGTGCTGACCGTAACGCAGATGTTGCGCAAGAAGGGCGTGGTCGGCAAGTTCGTCGAGTTCTTCGGC
>DAIDHC010000155.1 GCA_027452065.1 Bryobacterales bacterium | reverse complement strand
CCGGCCAGCAGCGCCCGCGCAATGACGGGCTCCAGTTTCTCCCGATGGGCGGGATTCGCCGTCCCCAGGCTGAGGTTCACGACGTCGGCGCGGTGGTCGAGCGCCCACTCGAGGCCGGCGACAAGCTGGCCGATGGTGGTGCTCAACTCGCGGTCGAAAATTTTCACGGCCAGAATTCCGGCCCGCGGAGCCCTTTCGTGGATCGCCCCGGCCACCGCGGTGCCGTGCCCCAACCAGTCCTGGTAGTCTTCACTCTCGCCGGCGGGACCGATGCCCACGCCGCCCAGGATGGCCCCCACGTGGGGATGCGTGGGGTTGATACCACTGTCCAAAATCGCCACCCGGCAGGCGCCCGTCATGAATCGCAGCCGTCCCGATTCGTCCGCCTCATTCCGCTAACGCGATGCCCGCGCCCCTTCCTCCGGAATCACCGTCACCATCTGGGTTGTGATGTCGGCATCCACGTTCAGCGTCCTCTGGAGCTTCATGGTCGCCGCGTCGTAGACCTCCAGCTCAAAGCCCGCGGCATAGATGAACAAGGAATCGCCGGAGGACGAAGAGGCGAAGGAGAACCGCGGCCGGCAGGCGAATTCCTGCCTTTGCGCGAGCTTCGAATTGGCGACATCGATGCCCCAGAACTCGCAGTGCCGGTCTCCGTGCAGCCCGGTGATGGCCACGGCGTAGGCCTTCTTGTGGTCTGGCGTGTAGCGGATGTTGGAGACGTCCTGCTCGGCCGGGCCGATGGGCGTGAAGTCGAATTTTTGTTCATTCAGGTGAAAGGTGGCGATGCCCACGATCCGCCGGTGAACCTCCGGGTCCTCGGAGTTAAAGATGCCGGTGAGAGTGTCGGCGTCATCGTTGGGATCGACTTCCGGCGCGAAGGTGAGATTCTCCATGCCGGGGAAAGACGGCTTTTCGAGCTCGATGGTCTGCACTTTTTTGAGCGTAGCCGTGTCGTAGATGACGATGGATTTGCCGAACTGGTAGAGCAGCTTGCCGTCGGGCGAGACACGGTAGCTGCCGCCGCGGAAGCCGCCGGCCTGACGCTCGCTGGCCGGAATGTCGGCCTGTTTGACGATCTTGTGCTGGGCGAGATCGATTACCGAGAGCTTCGCGACGCCGATCTCCCAGCGGTCGATGAGCTTCTTCGACGTAGTGACGTTGGCGTAAACGAGTTTGCCGGCAGGGTCGACGGCGAGGCCCATCATCCAGACACGGGTGTTGTGATCGCCCAGCGTGAAAGAGTCAACCACCTCGCCTTTCGCGAGGTCGATGGTCTCGATGCCGGTGTCCTTGAGCGTCGCCACGATCATTTTGCGGCGGTCCGCGGTGAGCGCCATGTTCCGCGGCACGTCGGTCTTGAGCTCGATGCGCTTCACCACCTGGTAGGTGCTCTCGTCGATCACGATCACCTGGTTCGGCCAGGCACCGAGATAGAGCATCGTCTTGCCCGCGCAGAGCCCGCAGGCCAGCGCTACGGCGAAAGCCAGTCTGGTCGTCTTCATCGTTGCCTCCCCAACTCGTCGTCTCCGCACGCGCTTCTCATGGAAACACCAGGTCGATTTCCCGCCAGTCCTTGGTGGCCGAGGCGCACTTTTTGGTCCAGTCGGGATAGTTGTTCAGATGGTCGGGCACCTGCGCCGGCCAGAAGCAGGTGGCGTAACAGTCGTACAAATCGCGTTCGGCCGGCTGGCACAGGCCGGCGGTGCCGCCGGAAGAGTCCACCTCCCAGCCGGGCGAGAATACAATGGTGCAGCCGACCGGATAATGCGGCACAGGTTTCGGCTGGGGCGGAGCGCCCTCCTGCAGAGCGTGAACGTCGGCCGCCGCCGCGTCGATTTCCCCGGCTACCCGGACGGCTTTCCGGTTCACCGCGCGAAGATGCTTCATGACGCCTTCCTCCTTTCAAAATGTTCGAGAAACCCGGGGTTTTGGGCCGCGATGGCCCCGTACACCCGCAGGCATTTATCCGTCCAGGTGCGAATCCAGTCGCAATAATGCAGGTTGGGATGCCCGGTGTCGCCGTACCGGACGTAGGCCTCGTGGTGGCACCCTCCGGCACACAGCGGACGCGCCCAGCAGGTGTGGCAGTCGTACTTGGCGTCGATGTGGCCCCGTTCGAGGAAGTCGGCCTGCTTCGAGCGGTCGATCCCCGTAAAAACATTTCCCAGCTTGTGGGTGTCAGAATCCACAAAGCGGTGGCACGGGGCGATGTCGCCCGAAGGCCCGACCCCGACCAGGCCCAGCGCCGCTCCGCAGGGATGCGACTTGTTGACGCCCTCGTGGAGCTCGGCGATGGTGTCGGTGACATTGGAGAAAGCGTGCTGGCGGTTTTCGAGCGCCGCGGCGAGGTACTCGTCCGCCAATGCGCAAAACTGTTCCAGAATACTGTCCATCTTGCCGCTTCCGATGGTCACAAGATTTTTCTGCGAACTGGTCACCGGCGCGAAGCCAACTTCCTGAAATCCCAAGTCCTCCGTCAGGTGCCGGAAGATCCGGATGCAGTCGGTGACTTCGGCGGTGAGCGTCACCCGCGCCCCCACCGGCCGCGTGCGATGGCGGGCGAGCAACTCGCGGATCTTCGGGGCGATGACATCGTAGCTGGGCCGGCCGTTGGCAAACACCCGCAGCTTGTTCATATCCGGCGGACCGTCGATGGAGACCGTGACGCCGATGCGCTTGTCTGCGAGGAACCCGATGATGGCCGGGGTCAGCAGAGTGGCGTTGGTGGTGAGGCTGAAATCGACGGCGCGGCCCTGCGCACCGGCGGCGGCCTCAGCGTAGTCGACGACTTTCTTGAGCAGCGGAAAGTTCATCAGCGTCTCGCCGCCGAAGAATGTGATGTGAAGGCGCTCGCGGCCGGCCGAGTCCTGGAGGAAGAAATCCACCGAGGCCTTCGCCGTCTCCCAGTCCATGAATTTGGGCTTTCCGTCGGGCGTGGCGACCTTGTCCTCGCCGTACTCGTAACAGTATTTGCAGGACAGATTGCACTGGTTGGTGAGGTTCATCACCAGCGACTGCAGCGGAAACCGCTCGGGCATCTTCTGCCGGGGCGGGGGGAGTGTGCGGGGCCGCTCGAGCACGCGCGCTTCGATCAACTCTTCGAGCGCTTCTTCCACATCGCCGGCGGAGAAGCCCGCCGCCCGCATCTCGGCCCGCAGTTCGTCCATCCGCCGCCCGGCCGCGCCCATCGTTTCGAGCACCGCAGCGGCGGCCGCCGAGATGCCGAAAATTCCGCCGGCCGGAGCCAGGTACACAAACTCCTGACCCGCGGCCTCGAAGCGGTGCACCTCGCCGGCCTGGTAAGTCTCGGCCTCCAACACTTTCATTGAGCGACCTCCGGCTCGTCCCACTTCATGTAGACCGGCACAGTGACCACCAGGTAGCCCTTTGCCGTCAGCGGCTCTTTTTCCGCGCCGGGTCCGGCATAGTTCGCCACCACCCACACGTCGCCCGTATTGTTGGTGGAAAATCGCCGCTGGGGGTTCGGCCCTTCGATAGCGGGTGTGAACAGCCCGTCGGCGCCGATGGATCCGACGAACTCCTTGTCGTCGTCGTTATATCGGGCGACGAATTCCTCCATCGACCATTTGACCGGCACCGGACCCAGTTCCACGTCGTCGGCGGTGTGGGCTTTTCCGTCCACGCCGCGGTTGAACGCCAGAGCCTCGAACTGCGCGTAGCCTTTGGGATGGGGTCCGCCGCCCAGATGAGCCATCGCCGAATCGGTGGCCACCTTGATGTAGTCGATGTGGTCGTAGACGGCGAAGGCTTGAGCCAGCGTGCGGCCTTTCAGGCTTACGGGCCGCCAGCCGGTTCCCGCTCCGGCCTCGACATCCACCACGACGGAAATCTCATCCGGCTTGACGCCGGTGACCTTGGCCAATTTCACGCCGGCCCCCAGGTCGAGATCGGCGGCGGCCACCGAGCGGGGAAAGTGGGCGCCGTAGATTTTCATCCCCACGCCCTGGCTTCCGGCACGAATGGAAGTGACGTCGGTACCCATCACCGCCGGGTCGCCGAAATCGCGGCGGGCGGTCACGTTCAGGCCGAACTCCTGATATCCGCCCCAGAACCAGCGCCCGGAGAGGGAAGCCTGATCCGCGCTCACGGTCATCACCTCGCGCACCTCGCCGACGCCCGCCGCACGGCTGCGCCCGCGCCACTCGTAGCCGGTGTAGACAGCGCTTGCCCCGGCGAGCGTCATTGCCGAGCCGTCCGCCACGCGCACCAGGGAGGCTTCCGTCTTATACTGGCCCGGCGCGGGTCCGCCGCTCACCGTCATTGTTCCGAAATACTTTCCCTTTCCGGGCGCCGTCGCCGTTACCATCCAACGCCCCTTAAGATCAAGCTCCCGCATTGACCCTCTCCAGTTGGACCAGGCCGCCGAGTGCAGGCCGTTGGACGCGGTGAGATATTCCATCGCCGACTCGAGCGGGTCCTTGAGCGGCGGACCCGGGTTGGACACCGGCAGGATTCCGTATCCATCCGTCCGCGGCCGGGCGTGAAAGCTGGTGAATCCGGCGACCGGAAAATAACCCAGGTGCATGCTGACCAGCAGGTGCCATTCGGCCGTGCTGCGCCGCCATGTCTGGGGCCGCGCGAAGGCGTGGCACGAACCGCAGGCCATTTTCACGCTTGCGCTCGGCGCCGGGTCGTTCTCCGGCTGGCGCATCTCCAGATACCAGCGGTGCGGCGCCGTCTCCTCCGGGGCGAGGCCATGATCGGCCGCCAGGTAGGCGAGGATGTGGCGCGCCTCCTCGGGCTGCAGTTGCAGACCATTCAGCCGCACCATCCGCTTGATGGCTTCCTCCCAGCCTTCGGGCGTCGTGCGTATCCAGGAGATGCGCGTGAGATTGCCCTTGCCGTCCTGCTTGTGGCAGCCTCCGCAGCGCTCGACGGTCAGCTTGTCGGTGACCGGGATTCCGGGCTCGGTCTCGGCCGGGACCGCTTCGCCGGGCGGCTTGCCCTCCTCCGCGCCGCGCCCACCCTGCGCCCAAGCGCGCCCCAGGCACATCCAGCCCAAAACAAGAATCAGGATCTGCGTTCGTTTCATCGCCGTGACGTATCGCTCCCCAAATGTTTCGAATCGGCCGCGCGATTCAGTCGGGACCCGCGCGGCGTGCCGCTGCCTCGACCAGGAGGGACATGCCGCTTCGCCGGCGGCAGATTCCGCCCGGCGGCCTCGCGGCGATAGAGTAGACGAGAGGCTCTAAACTTCCCGAGTATTGCCCCGGACGCTGTTTCTGTCAAGCGGGTTTCTTCATATCCACACCATTCAATTTTTTTCTAACACCACATTCACATGGGAAACTCTAGCAGCGTAGTTGTCTATTGACAAGCCCCTCCGCCCTCGGTTACTCTGGGCTCACTTTTATTCAGACTTAACAATCACCGCGCTTTTGTTTTAAGCGGATTTCCTTTTCCAGTCTTTTGCCGGCCTCCCCTTTTTAGAACGAGGCCAGCCCCGTCACGCCGGACACCCCGCCCAAAGTGTCTCTCCTCCACGCCGCACCGGTTCGCGTCCGTCCGCGCCGCCGCGGCTTGCCGACAAATCCGGATCTCCGATCCGCTGCCTGAGTCCGACTGGAGGTGTATCGTGACGCAATATCAAAGCTCTACCGCCGCTGTGTCCCGCTGGCTGATGGCCGCGGCCTGCGCGCTGGCTCTGGCGCCCGCCTCGTGGGCCCAGTCTACATTCGGCGCGGTGCTGGGTACCGTCCGTGATCCTTCGGGCAGCGCCGTACCGGGCGTTGTCGTCGATCTGGTGAACACCGGCACGGCCCTCAAGCGCTCGACGTTGACCAATCAATCCGGCGATTTCCAATTTCCCAACGTCGATGCAGGCTCCTACACGGTGTCCGTTGCGGCTCCCGGATTTCAGAAGCTCGAGTTTACGCAGTTCCTTCTGGGCGCCCGGGAAAGCAAGCGGCTCGATGCCGAGCTCAAGCTCGCCAGCCAGGCGCAGACGGTGAACGTCGAAGGCTCGGAGGGCACCCTGGTGCAGACCGACACTTCGAGCATTTCGGAAACCAAGACCGGCCGCGAGCTGGTGGACCTGCCGGTGGCCATTGCCACGCGGGGCGCCGGGTCCACCAGCCCGATGTCCACCCTGACCACGCAGCCCGGCGTGCAGACCGACGCTTCGGGCGGAATCTCAGTAGCCGGCGCCCTACCCACGCAGCTTTCGGTGACCATCGACGGCATCAGCACGGTGGGGCCGCGCACCGACGGGCCGCTCACCGAACTGTTCCCGTCGTTCTACGCGATTGAAGAGATTCGCGTCGGCGAGGTGATCAACCCGGCCGAGTTCGGCGGCATCGCCGACATCACTACGATTTCCAAGAGCGGATCGAACCGGTACCACGGCGGGTTGTTCGAGAATCTTCAGAACTCCGACTTCAACGCCGGCAACACGTTCAGCCACACGACGCCGACGCTGAAGATGAACAATTTCGGCGCCTACCTCGGCGGGCCGGTGCTGTTTCCCAAGCTTTATAACGGCCACGACCGCACCTTCTTTTTCGGAAGTTTCGAGGCGCTGCGCCTGCCCCGCAGCGTGATCGCCGTCGAGAGCGTGCCGTCGCTCGAACTCCGCCAGGGCAACCTCAGCGGTTACCCGGGCGCGCTGAACGGCTACCCGGGCAACATCATCCCCCAAAGCCAGATCTCGCCGTTCGCCAGCAAGGCGCTGAACACCCTTTACCCGTTTCCGAACTACGGACCGCCCAACGCCATCGCCAATAACTATCTGACGGCCTTCGCCGAGCCCATCAACAGCGCGCAGGCCGACGCGCGCGTTGACCAGAACCTGACCTCGAACCAGCAGGTTTACTTCCGCATGACGTACAAGAACCGGCGCGTCAGCAACGCCCCCACCGGCTCCGCGCTCCTCGGCCCGCTGAGCCAGCCGGAAATCGACGACGCGCTGACCGGCGCTTATAACGCGGTATTGTCGCCGGCCGTGGTCAACGAACTCCGCGCCGGCTTCAGCGGAAACCACATTGCCACCAGCTTCGCCATCCCGGCCGCCCAGGCCGCTTCCGAGCTCGGTCTCACCAACCTGCCGGGTCCGCTTCCCTCCGGCGAGGCAGTGCCCAACTTCCGCATACTCGGCTTCCAGAATACCGGCGGCCAGGCCTCCAACCTCGCCAAAAACGGCACCGTCCAGATCCTGGACACGCTGACATGGACGCACGGCAGCCACACCATGAAATTCGGCGCCGATTACCGCTATCTCACGGGCCTCTACACGAACGTTTTTGCCACCCTCCGCCTGGGCTCCTATGCCTTCAACGGCTCGGTGATGTCCTCGTTGCTCGGCTCCAGCCGCGCCACGCCGTTCGCTTCGTTCCTGCTCGGCTACCCCGACTCGACCACCATCGCGACGGTGCTCCAGCCCGACACCCAGTCCTACGCCTCGCATTACGGCTTCTTCGCACAAGACGACTGGAAGATCACCCCATCGCTCACCCTCAACTACGGAATGCGGTACGAGTATCACCCGATGTTTCTCGACCATCTCAACAACCTCGCCAACTTCCTGCCGAACTACAGCAGCTTCGTTAACGGCGCGGTGGTTCCCGGCGCGGTGGTGATTCCCAACCAGCAGACCTCCGCCATAGTCAACCCGGGCTTCTCGCAGTCGATTCTTCCGACGCCGATCCTCACCGCCGCCCAGGCCGGCATCCCCTCCAGCCTGCGCTACTCGCAGAAAACCGACTTCGCCCCGCGCATCGGCTTCGCCTGGCGCCCGTTCGGCAATGACAAAACCGTCATTCGCGGCGGTTACGGCCGGTTCATTGAAGCGCTGCTCGGCTCGGCGGTGCTCAACGCCTGGGCAGTGGAATCGAGCGACGTCGGCGTGTTCCGGAACAAGATCAACTCCGGCGTGCCGGCTTACCAAACCCCGTATTCGTACCCCTCCAACATCGCGCAACCCGGCACGCAGAGCTTCGATCTGGCCACGGCCTTACATTACAAGGACCCGTTCGTCCAGGAGTGGGACCTGACGGTGGAGCGCGACCTGGGGCGCAACACGGTGCTGCGCGTTTCCTACGACGGCAACCATGCCTCCAACCTGGGCATGATTCAAAACCTGAACCAGGTGCCCACCAACACCGCCGGCTTCGGGACCGCCTCGGCCGGGGCGCCTTTCCCGGTGTTCGAGTACATCTACTATCAGAACAACCTCGGCTACAGCAATTACAACGCTCTGACCGCGTCGCTGCAGAAGCGCTTTTCGAGCGGCCTCCAGTTTCAGGCCAGCTACATTTACGCCCGCAATCTTTCGAACGTGGGCGGCTACGCTCCGGGCTCGACGTTCTCCGGCGAGGGCGGGGGCACGATCTCGGATCCCAACAACCCGGGACTCGATTACGGCAACGTGAACTATACCCGCCGCAACCGCTTCCTGACCACGTTCCTTTATGAACTGCCGTTCGGCCGCGGCAAGGCGTTCCTGAACGGGTCGAATTCGATTCTGAGCCGCGTGGTGGGCGGATGGGAGGTTGCCGGCGTGCTCCTTTTCCAGACCGGGCCGTTCATGACGGTTCTGGCTCCGGGAGACCCCTCGGGCACGGGCTTTAACCAGCTTGTGGGCGACTCGCGCGCCGACACAGTCGCCGGCGTGAATCCGTATGCCGGCCAGTCCATCTCGCAGTGGATCAACCCCGCGGCGTTCGCCGTGCCGCAGAACAACATCGGCCGCTTCGGCGACTCCGCCGTCGGCAGCGTTACCGGGCCGGGCACGCAGGCGGTTTCGCTGTCGTTGTTTAAGAGCATTTCGTTGACAGAAAGCTCGAATCTGCAGCTCGGCATCTCCGCCGCCAACGCCTTCAACCACGCCAACTATGCCACTCCGGGGAATCTCGACCTCGGGGCGGGCGGCTTCGGCGCCATCACCAGCCTGCAAAACGCGGAAGGCGGCGGGCCGCGCGCCATCCAGCTCACCGCGCGTTTCAATTTTTAGCGCTGCTCAAAACGCTCCGGAGGGGCACTTCCCGCCGCTCCGGAGCCGTCCGCCGGAGAGCCCCGCCCGGCCAGTCCGGCACCCGCCGCGCCACTTGCCCCAGGTCCCGGCGAAATGCCAGTCACAAAAATTTTTCTCCTCCGCTTCCTTCAACTTAGGGCCTAAAATCATTTGCCCGCAAAAGGGCGGTATGATATTCTCATAGCAGCTTTCATGGACCCCTTCCAAGAAGCTAGTCCCGCAAATCCGCAACGGAGCTAAAAACACCATAGAATGAGTTTCACCGTATTTCTCGGAAATCTCCCCGTCTGGGTGACAGCCGACGATATTAAGTCCTGGCTCACCGCAGAAAACCTCGTGGCCGACTCGATCAAAGTGATCCGCAACCCCGAAACCCAGGAATCCAAGGGCTTCGCCTTCATCGACTCTCCGAACTCGGAAGAGATGAACTCCATCATCCGCCGCTTCGACCGCGCTCCTCTTGAGGATCGCCTCCTTCGCGCCAACCCGGCTCAGCCTCCGAAGTCCAAAACCGGACCCGGCGGACCGGGCCTCCGCCCGACCTCTACGGCTCCCGCCAACGGCGCGATCGTTCGCCGCGAGCGCGGCGGCCGCAAACATCGCCGCACCGGCAACGCCCAACAGGGCCCGCAGAGTGCCTTCGCCGAAGAACTCGCCAAAGCCCTTTAGTTTCCGCGGATCCGGGTCTTGACCCGGTCCCGCGGGGCTTCCCCTTCCCCGCTTCGCTCCCTCGATCTCTATCCCGCAGTCGCTCCTTCCAGCAGTCCGTTCCATCCCACCGCTCCCGGATCTGAAATCACCAATACAGGCGCGCCGCAGTCCGACACAAAGTCGAACGGCATCGCCGCGCCGCCCGCGGCCCCGCCTTTCATCCGCCAACGTTCCAGCGGGGGGAACAGCTTCCCCATCTCCAGAAAACACGCGGCCGCGTCCTCGTCCCCTCCGCCCACATTCGGGCTGCGATCGGCGTAGCGGATCAATAACGGAACGTGATTCTGCGGCGCGGGCGGCGCCGGGTACTGGCGCGTGTCGATCACGACTGCACCGGCCGCACCAGTAAGCTGAAGGCCCACGCTGAGCTCGAAGTTCTCGTAGTAAAACCGCAGGCCTCGTGCATACCGGCCCGCCTTGGGCAGTGCCGGACGCCGCACGGCCCCTTCGAAGGTGGCCGGGTCCGCTTGCAGCCCGAGAACCGCGTCCGGCTGCGGCGCCTCGATTTTCATCAGATAGCTGCCCGGAGCCGGTCCGTCCGGATCCGCGACGTCCCCGGCCTTGACGTTGAGCAGTTCCGCCGCGCGATAGCACACCGCCGGCCTGCCCCCGCCGCTCTCGTAGCCCACGCTCAACTCATAGTTCGCGGCGGCCACCGTGGCGGCCGGGTCGTGGCATCCGGCGATCATCCGAAGTTCCCGATCGGTGATGGCATGTGCATAATGATCGGCCCGCCGCGGCGCATAGATCGACACAAACCGCCGTTTGGCCTCCATTCGAAAACGGAAGACGAATGGCCCTTTGAAAGTCACTTCCAGGTTCATGGCACTCCTTGCCCGCTCAGGCGCGCCCGAAGATCGCCAGCGCCGCCCAATAGAAGGGGTGGCGCCAGCGGGCGTCGGCACGCAGTTTCTCCCGCGCGGTGCGCATCGCCGCCGCCGCGTCCGCCCCGTTCCGGAGGGAACCGTAAAACGTCCCGATCAGTTCCCTCGTCGCTTCCGAATTCACCGCCCAGCGGCTCGCCGCCACCTGCGGAACTCCCTCCGATAAAAGCGCTCGCGCCAGGCCCTGCTGGCCGCTGAACGCCGCCGCATCGTCCTGCCCGCTCCCGCAGACCGCCAGCACCACCATTCGCACGCGCGGGAAATGAAGCTGCCGGAGCGCCGCGGCGTCCATCCTCTCGCCGCCCAGCAGCAGCACCGAGGAATCTTCCCGGTTCACCGCGTGCCCGGCGAAATGCACCAGATCGGCTTCCTTCAGCCCCGCCTCGATGGCTGGCCCGTTCGCTTCGCGTCCGAGCAGAAGCACCGGATTCCGGAACAGACCCGCCACTTGCCTCGCTTCGGTCTCGGCTTCCGGCAGCCCTCCGAGCCCGGCCTCCGGGTGTGCGCCCGAGTCCGCGGCCACCAGCAGCCGGCTCGCCGGTCCGAAGCGCTCCTCCCGCCCGGCCGCCGCCACATAATAAGCGCCAGGGGAATAGCTCATCTGATACCGGTCGCCCAGGTATCGCCCGCCCCGGTCCAGAAGCGCCTCGAACGGCACCTGTTCGATCGCGCGGTCCAACTCGATGGTCAGCGTTGCGTGCCCGTCGAGCAGCGGCGCCAGCGGTTCGATGAGCAAGCGCTCCAACTCCCGGCCCTCCTGGCGCGCCGCCTCCTCGGCCGAGCGCGGATCCGAGCACCGTGCCGCGAACCGGTTCGCCAGCCGCTCCAGATCCGCCTGACGCACCGGGATCCAGCGATAACTCACCGCCCGCGCGTCGGCCACCCACGCCGCCACGCCATCCGGGAAGACGGCGTACGACAAAAGGGCGCCGCTCCCCTCCACCGCCTGGCGCCGGATCTCGCCGCTCTCCATGCGCCGGCCCGCCGCGCTCTGCCGCAAGGAAGCTCCCCGGTACCATTCCCACCACTCCCAGGCCCGCGTCGAGTCGTCGCCCAGCTCCCACCGCACGCGGTCCCGGTACACCTGCTCGCTACGGCGGCTCCACGCCAGCCGCTCCGGTTCGCTCGCCGCCGTTCTCAACCCCTGCTCGACGAGGCCGAGCGCTTCGTCCAGCGCCGTCCGCGCCCCCGCGCGATCGCCGGTTTCCCATCGCGCCCTCCCGAGCGTTCCGTAGTAATCCACCGATAACGGGCCCCGCGGAGACTGTTTCAAGCTGTCGCCCGCCTCATCCAGCCACTTCATGGCCTCGGCGGGCCGCCCGGCCGTGAGTTCGGCCTGCCCGAGCCACTCCTCGACCTCCGCCGTGCGGAATCGCGCCGTCTTGCCCGCCGGCGCCGCCGCCGCCATGCGGCGGGCCTCCAGCAATTCGGCCCGCGCCTCGCTCAGGTCCCCGGCCAGCATCAGATCCCGCGCCAGCTCTTCCTCCACCGCCATCCGCCAGAACGGATCACGCCCTTGAGGAAAAAGCTCGAGCGCCTCCCGCGCCGCGGCGACCGAGAAACGCCACATGCCTTCGTATTCGCCCACGCCGATCAGCGTGGTGCAGACGTTGTATCCCAGCAGCTCCGGCGCCCCCGGATCCCAGAATTCCCTGAGCACACGGCCGGTGCGCCGGAACACGGCCGCGCTCTCTCCATCGGCCAGCGCCAGGTCCGCCGAAAATTTCAGCGCCGCCAGCCGCAGCGCGCGGTATCCGCTATTCTCCCCGGCTTGCGCCGACTCCTCGCCATCCTGCTCGGCCGCGCGTTTGTCGTTGACCATCTTGGCACAGAAGCCGGCGTCCAGCAGCGCCCGTCCCCGCAGCCACTGGTAGCCGGTCGCCCGCAGCGCGGCCGTCTCGGTCCTCGCCATGGCATCGCATTCCCGGGTCCTGGCGCCCAGCCGCGTCGCATAAAGCTCCTGCCAGGCCGCATCGAGCGCACCGGCCCGGTTCCCCAGCGCCTGGAGTCGGCCTCCGGCATCATGAGCCAGCCGCCGCGCCGTATCATAGTCGCCCGCCCGCGCCGCCTCCGCTCCCTGCCCCAGCATCGCCGCGGCCGCCGCGAAGCCCGGCTCGTGTTTGCCGGCCTCGAGAAAATCCTTCAACCAGACGTCGCCGTGCCGTGCCGCGATCATCGCCGCCAGCGCCTCCAGCCCCTGCCGCGCCTGGGCCCCGTCGCCGCCGCCAAACGCAGTCCGCATCCACCCGCCGCGAGCCTCGTCGAGATAGTCCTCCACCCTGGCGTCGAGCGCCTCCCACTCCTCGGGCCGCCCGCGCCCGATCGCCGCCGCAAACGCACCGGGACTTTCGAGAGCTTGCCCCACGCGGCGTTTCTCGCGGCCGATCTTGTCCTGGAGCGCCGCCAAACGCTGGCGCGCCTCCGCGGCCCAGCCCGTTGTCCCGTCCAACTCCAGGTACCGCTTCCAATCGGCCTCCGCCTGGTGATAAAGGTACATCCGCTCGAGCACGATGGCGCGATTGAACAATGCCACCGTGTCCCGCGGCCGGTCATGAATTACGGCCCCCAGCAACTCGACGGCCCTGGCGTAATCCAGCGGCCGGTTCAGCGCGTCCCCGCGTTCGAAATAGGCCGTCGCCAGGTCCGTCCGCACTTCGTGGTCGCCCGGCCGCTCCGCCATCGCCCTCTCCAACTCGGTGATTGCGGCCTGATAGCGCCGCCCCTCCAGCAGGTCCGCGCGCGCCTGAACCTCCAGCCAGCCTGAGTTGTCGCGCGCCCCGCGCAGCGCATTGCCGATGCGCGCCTCGGCCTCGAGCAACGCCGGCGGCCGGTCCATCGCCGATTCCGTCTCCCCACTGCCGCGAACCACGCGCATCGGCCCGTAACCGGCGCCGCGCAGCCGCATTTCCACCCGCCGGTCTTCCTGGTACGCCTGCGCCAGCAACCGGTTGACCGCACCCTCCTCGCCGCCCACAATCCGCTGCCCCATCCACCACCAGCCGGCAACCGCCAGCACCACCGCGGCCGCCACCGCCCACGCCTCCCAACCCAGACGCCGCCGCGCCGCCGCCCGCCTCAGCCTTGCGCCGAAGCTGCGCCGCCATTGCTCGTCCGAGGTCCTCAACCGGGCCAGAGCCAGCTCCTCCTCCGCCGTCGGGTCGCCGGCTCCGCACTCGGCAGCATCCTTCAGCAGACTCCCGCATGCATCGCATTCCGTGGCGTGCTCCAGCCGCTGTTGTTCGGATTCCTCGCCGAGCATTCCGGCCGTAACCAGCGGCCATTCCTGCCGCGGCGGACACTCGGCGCCCCTCTCCGGAACGGTCTCCGGCCGCAGCGCTTGCAACTGCCGGGCCGCGTGTTCGTGCGACTCGAGCAAAGCCCGGCACGGTCCGCAGGAGGCCGCGTGCCGCCGCCCTTCCCCCTCGTCCGGACCGCCGGTCAGCAGGCGCTCGATTTCGGCCTCACTCAGATGTTCTTGCTCCGGCCTCAAATTGCACCCCTCTTACTTAACGATTCCCACGCCCTGAACCCTTCACACGCCCCCTAGCGGCCGCCCGCCATGCGCCTGCGCACCAACCTCGTCATCCTCGAAACCACCGTTTCCACGCCCTTGGCCGACAGTTGTACCGAGGGGATCGCCGCAATCGCCTTCGCCGTGAGCCCGTGCCGGTAGTAGAGCCAGAAAATCCTCCGGTTCCGATCCCGTTCCGGCTTGGTCAGGCCTTCCTTCAGGTGCTGGTCCACTTCGCGGAGCAGAATCTTCCGATCCACAGCCTCAACCCCCGTCCGCTCGTCGATCTCGGTGTCACCGTCGCTGAACTCATCCCGCTTCAAGTGGCCCCACCGCTTCCGGGCCCGCTGCTTTTTGAAGTGGTCTTGAACCGAGTTCAGTGCCGTTGCCTTCAAAAAGCCGGACAGCGACTGTGGATGACGGAACTCAATCGCCCGAAGCACTTTGCAATTCTCGGCGCAGAGTTTGAGATAAATTTCCTGCACCAGGTCGTCGACCGTCTCGATCGACTTGTCGCCAAAACCGCGAACCGCCCTCATCACCACCAATGCCAGCAGCGGCTGCGTCGCGGCGACGAACGCCGTCCAGTCCTCGGCTCTTCCGCGCTCCAGGCACAAAATGAGCACTTCTTCCGCAGATTTGGCCGTCCCCTGCATTCCCCCGGATTTTACCTCACCCACACCCCCCAACAGACGCGGCCTCAATCCGCCGGGAAATCCGGCGCTCGTAGTTATAAGCGACTGAACCCGTTTGCCTTAGCTCCAGCAACTGGTATAGACGTTTGTACCCGCGGCGCGTCATCGGAGGCGTTGTCCACCGGATGCCGCCCGCCTGGTCCGGAGGTGACGAGTTCGTGCCCGACATCGGGCCGGCGTTTTGTCTTCCGCGCGGGCCTCGGCCAGAGGCGCGTAACGGCGGCGTGGACCACCCGATCCGGCAATTCCCGACTCAATGTTCGATGATATACTCAGGGCACTGGAAAGGGGACCCTGGACCATTTCGGGGGGCACCACATAACGTGACGGGGAGGTCGGGCGATGCGCAGTACTTTGTCGCTCCGTTTTATCTTTATTGGCATTATGGCCGCCACAGGCGTCTGGTTGCGGCCGTTTCATTTGTCTCCGTGGCTTGACGGGCTCGCCTCCGCTGCCTTTGGCGCCTGCGTCGTGTGGTTCGAGCTGGAAGTCCGGAAAATCTCACTTCAGCGCCTGATCGGGGCGGCGGTCGGTTCGCTGCTCGGTATCCTGGGCGCTTATCTGTTCTCCCTCGTCCTGAGCCGCGCGGCGCCGGGTAACACCGCCGCGGTTCCGTTTCTCCAGCTCGCGCTTCTGCTGCTGATGTCGTATGTGGGCCTGGTGGTCGGCGCCAGCAAAGGCGAGACGCTCAACCTGTCCGCGCTCGGCGGTCTTTTCGGCGCCGAGGAAACGCAGCGGCACTCGCTGAAGCTTCTGGACACCAGCGTGATCATCGACGGCCGCATTGCCGACATCGCGGGCGCCGGCTTCCTCGAAGGCACCCTCGCCATCCCCCAGTTCGTTCTCCGCGAGCTGCAGCTTGTCGCCGATTCCTCGGACTCGATGAAGCGCAATCGCGGCCGGCGCGGGCTCGACGTGCTCCAGCGGATCCAGAAAATGCCCCAGCTTCACGTGGAAATCGTCGAGCAGGATTTCCCCAACGTTCGCGAGGTGGACCTCAAGCTCATCGAACTGGCCAAGGTCTTCCATTGCACGATCGTCACCAACGACTTCAATCTCAACAAGGTGGCCCAGCTTCACGGCGTGGAGGTGCTCAACATCAACGAGCTCGCCAACGCCCTCAAGCCCATCGTGCTGCCCGGCGAGACCATGCGCGTCTTCATCCTCAAAGAAGGCAAAGAGTACAACCAGGGCGTCGCTTACCTCGACGACGGCACCATGGTTGTGGTGGACAACGCCCGGAAGCTGATCTCGCGCACCATCGACATCACCGTCACCAGCGTCCTGCAGACCACGGCGGGGAAGATGATTTTTGGGCGCTTCGACGAACGCACGCACGCGGTTCACGATAAAGCGCCGGTGGAGCGAGCCGAGCGGCCGCCGGAACGGGCCGAGCGCCCGGCACGCGAGAGCGCGGCCACCTGAACGGGCGGGCCGTTCCCGTCGCCGGGGCGGGCTCGGCCGTACCCGCCGGCCCGGTGCGGCACGTCCCTCTTCCACAACTGCGGCCCCAGTCTGCCGTATAGTGGAGCAAGATTCATGACTCAGGTATCCGTCATCCTTCCGGCCGCCGGTCTCGGCACCCGGATGAGCCGCACCCAGGCCGAGCGCACCGGCACCAGCCGCAAACAGTTCATGCTGCTGGACGGCGCGCCCATTTTCGTTCATACGATCCGCAAGTTCGTCTCGGCGCCCTCGGTGGCCGAAATCGTCATCGCCCTCCGCGCCGACGACGTCGATTGGGTCTCGGCGCTCATCCGGCAGGAGGCTTTCGCCAAGCCTGTCCGGGTTGTCGAGGGCGGCGAAACACGGCAGCAGTCGGTGGAAAACGCCCTCGCCGCGCTTTCGCCCGACACCGCCCTGGTGGCCGTCCACGACGCGGTGCGCCCGTTCATCGACATCGAGACCATCGAGAAGGTGGTCGCTCTGGCCGCCGAAACCGGCGCCGCGATTGTCGGCATCGTACCGGTGGACACGGTCAAGCAGGTGCACTTGAACAAGGTTCGCGCGACAATCCCACGCGAGCGCCTGGTGATGGCGCAAACGCCCCAGGTGTTCCGCTACGGCCTTCTTCAGGACGCCTTCCGCAAGGCCCGCGAGGACAGCTTCACCGGCACCGACGAGTCGAGCCTGGTGGAACGGCTGGAGAGCGCCGAAGTGAGTGTTGTGGCGGGCAGCGACCGCAACATCAAGATCACACGGCCGTCCGACATGGACCTGGCGCGCCTCTTCCTGGCTGAGGAGACCGCCGGGCGGCCCGCATGAGCGAAGTCCGCATGGGCCTGGGCTGGGACGTTCACCGTATCGCTCCCGGCCGCCCCATGATGATCGGCGGCGTGGCGATTCCCGGCCCGTTCGGTTTCGAGGGACACTCCGACGCCGACGTGCTGGCGCACGCCGTCACCGACGCGCTGCTCGGCGCCGCGGCGCTGGGCGACATCGGCATGCATTTTCCGGACACCGATGCGCGATGGAAGGGCGCCGACAGCCTGCAACTGCTCGCCCATGCCCTCGGCCTGGTCCGCGAGCAGGGCTTCACGCTGGTGAATGTCGACACCACGGTGATTCTCGAGCGGCCCAAGTTGAAGGATTTCCGCCTCCCCATCCGCCAGAAGCTCGCCGCCACGCTCGGCCTGCCGCTGGAGCGCGTTTCGGTGAAGTTCAAAACCGCCGAGCAGGTGGGTCCGGTCGGCGAGGGCCGCTCGGCCGAAGCACAAGCCATCGTCGCCATCCGGACTCGCGACTGACCATGGCCGCCTCCGCACGCGTCCCACGCCCTCCCGGACCAAAAAATCCGCTCATCACCGGCCACCTGAAGGCCTTCCGCGCCAACCCGGTCCTGTTTCTCGAGGGTCTCGCCCGGAGCTACGGCGACGTCTGCTATTTCCGGCTGGGCCCGCAGTCCACCTACCTGGTGAACAACCCCGCCTACATCCGCGACATCCTGGTCACCCACCAGAACAATTTCGTCAAGAGCCGCGCCCTGCAGCGCGTGAAAATTCTGCTCGGGGAGGGCCTGCTCACCAGCGAAGGGGATTTCCATCTCCGCCAGCGCCGGCTCGCCCAGCCCGCCTTCCAGCGCCAGCGCCTGGCCGCTTACGCCCGCACAATGACCGAATTCGCGCTCCAGACGCGCGGCCGCTGGCGGGATGGGGGCGAAATCGACATGTCGAACGAGATGATGCGCCTGACGCTGGCCATCGTCGCCAAAACATTATTCAGCGCCGATGTCGAATTGGAGGCCGCCGCGATCGGCGAGGCCCTCACCGTCATCCTGCACATGTTCAACATCCTGATCCTGCCCGGCGCGCGCGCTCTCCGCTGGCTGCCGACGCGCAAAGGCCGGGATTTCCGCGCCGCCCTGAAGAAGCTGGACGGCGTGATCTACCAGCTCATCGCCGAGCGCCGCCGCTCGGGCGAGGACACCGGCGACCTGCTGAGCATGCTGCTTCTGGCGCGCGAGGAGGACGGCTCCGGCCAGATGGACGACCGCCAGGTGCGCGACGAGGCCATGACGCTGTTTCTCGCCGGCCACGAAACCACCGCCAACGCCCTCACCTGGACCTGGTACCTGCTTTCGCAGAATCCGGACTGTGAGCGCCGCTTCCACCAGGAGATCGACTCGGTGCTGGACGGGCGCCCGCCGGGCTTCGACGACCTGCCGCGCCTGACGTATACCGAGATGGTGTTCGCCGAGTCCATGCGTCTTTACCCGCCGGCCTGGGGCGTGGGCCGCCTCGCGCTCGAGGATTACGAGCTCGGCGACTGGCACATTCCCGCCGGCTCCGTGCTGTTGATGAGCACCTGGGTGACGCACCGCGACCCGCGCTTCTGGCCCGATCCGGAGCGCTTCGATCCCGAGCGCTGGACTCCGGAGGCCCGTGACTCGCGCCCCAAGTTTTCCTATTACCCGTTCGGCGGCGGCGCCCGCCTTTGCATCGGCGAGCGCTTCGCCTGGATGGAAGGCTCGCTCGTGCTGGCCTCGATCGCCCAGAAATGGCGCCCGCGCCTTGCGCCGGGCCATCGGGTGGAACCGCAGCCGCTCATCACGTTGAGACCGCGCTACGGCATGAAGATGATTCTCGAGGAGCGCCGCGCGTGAGATGTGCCGCTCTCCCAGCCGCCGTTTGCGCGCCGCCCCGTCCCGCCGCCGGCATATTGACCGGCATTTCGATCTTAGGAGACCATTGACCGCATGCAACTTGGATTCGTTAGCGCCATTCTTCCCGATCTGAGCCTGGAAGAGGTGTTCCGCTTCGGCGCCTCGGAAAAATTCGACTGCGTCGAGCTCATGTGCTGGCCCAAAGGCAAGGCCGAGCGCCGCTACGCCGGGGTCACTCACGTCGACGTCACCGAGCTCAACGCCGGAGGCGTGAAGCGCATCCTCGACCTGTCGGCCGAAACCGGCGTGGCCATCAGCGGCCTCGGCTACTACCCGAACCCGCTGGCGCCCGACCTGGCCGAAGCCAGAGTCTATGCCGCCCACATCCGCAAAGTCATCCGCGCCGCCCGCCTGCTGGGCGTCAACCGCATGAACACCTTCATCGGCCGCGACTGGACCAAGTCGGTGGATGCCAACTGGAAGCGCTTCGAGACGACCTGGAAGCCGATCATCGCCTACGCCGAGGACCAGGGCGTTCGTGTGGGCATCGAAAACTGTCCCATGTTGTTCACCGCCGACGAATGGCCCGGCGGCAAGAACCTGGCCACGACGCCGGCCATCTGGCGCCGCATGTTCGACGCCATCCCGAGCAGGAACTTCGGCCTCAACTACGATCCTTCGCACATGGTGTGGCAGCAGATGGACTACCTCCAGCCGATGCGCGATTTCGCCGGCAAGCTGTTCCACGTTCACGCCAAGGACGTCCGTCTGGACCGCCACCGGCTCAACCAGGTGGGCATCCTCGCGCACCCGCTCGAATTTCACACCCCGAAGCTGCCCGGGCTCGGCGAGATCGACTGGGGACGGTTCTGTTCGGTGCTGATGGACACCGGCTACGATGGTCCGGTGTGCATCGAGGTCGAGGATCGTTCTTATGAAAAGACGCTCGAGCTGCGGAAGAAATCGCTGCGCCAGAGCGGCAGCTATTTGAGAAATTTCTTTTAGCGGAGAAGGCCGGGATTGAGCATGGCGAAGCCGGATTGGAAGGGCAAGTGGGCGGTTGTGACCGGGGCCAGCGCGGGCATCGGGCTCGAACTGGCGGCCCAGCTTGCCGCCATGGGAACGAACCTGGTGATCACGGCGCGCCGCCGGGACCGCCTGGAGGCCGCCGCCGCCGACTTACGGGCCCGCCACGGCGTCGAGGTGGAGATCGTAACCGCCGACCTGAACGACCCGGCCGCCCCGGACTGGATTTTTTCCTATACCCGGGACCGCGGCATCGCCGTCGAGCTGCTGATCAACAACGCCGGCTTCGGGCTCTACGGTGAATTTCACCGCAACGATCCGGTGCGCGAGGTGGGGATGGTGCGGGTGAACTGCGTCGCCGTCGTGCACCTGACGCGTCTGTTTCTGCCGGCGATGGTCGAGCGGCGCTCGGGCGGCGTGCTGATCGTGTCCTCGACGGCCGCTTTTCAGGCCGTGCCCTACATCGCGACTTACGCGGCGACGAAGGGCTTCGACCTGATGTTCGCCGAGGCGGTGGCGGCCGAGGTGAAGCGTTACGGCGTGCACGTCTGCGCGCTGTGTCCGGGACCGACCGAATCGGAGTTCGTCGAGGTGGCGGGAGCGCCGGAGCCGCCCCGCGCGCGCGTGGCCTCGGCCGCTTCGGTGGCGAGCCTCGGACTGCGGGCCCTGGCCGAGGGCCGGCCCGCAGTGGTCCACGGAACAGCCAATCGCGCCGGCATCGTGCTGCAGCGCATGGCGTCGCGGCGCCTGGTCACACGCGCCGCCGGGCGCATGTTCCGGCCGAAGGACCTCCGGTAGCGCCATGAGTCTCCGTCCGTCCCGCAGGGAATTTCTTGCTCTGGCCGCCGCACCACTCCTCGGCGCGCCGCCGCCGGCCGGCCCGGGCGCGCGCACGCAGATGGACGCGCACAACTGTTACCCCTACGACGGGCGTTGGGCCGACCGCATCGACCGCGCGCTGAGCGCGGGCCCGCCGCTGGCGATTGAACAGGACCTGTTCTGGTACACCGGCCCGGCCACGGGACAACCGCGCTCGCTCGTGACTCACGGAAAACCCGCGCGCGGCGACGAACCCTCGATGCGCGACTATTTCTTCGAACGCATCCGCCCTTTGATGGAGAAGGCCCTGCTCGAAGGCAACCGCGGCGCCTGGCCGCTGGTGACGCTGAACCTGGACTTCAAATCCGACGAGGCCGCGCATCACGCCAGCGTCTGGGATCTTCTCCGTGAGTACGAGCATTGGCTGTGCACGGCCGAGCGCCTGGCGGACCCGGCCCGCGCGGCGCCCATGACCGCCGGACCGCTGCTGGTGCTGACGGGCGAGGCGGACTCGCAGGAGCACGATTTTCACGACATCGTTCCCGTGGGCGAGAGACTCCGCTTGTTTGGCGCTGTGGCGGTGAAGGGCCGCCGCGAGTCCACGACGCCGCCGGAGGTGATGGTGCCCGGCGCGGCCACCAACTACCGGCGCTGGTGGAACAATCCCTGGAAAGTGGTCGAGCGGGGCGGCCAGGCCAAAGCGGGCTTCTGGACCGGTGTCGAACAGGCGCGGCTCAACACCCTGGTGCGGCACGCCCACGATCGCGGGCTCTGGATCCGCTTCTACACTCTGGACGGCGACACGCCGGCCGCCATGAAAGCCAACGGCTGGTTCGACGAGTACAATTTCGGCTCCCGCGGCGCCGCCGAAACCCGCTGGGCCGCGGCCCGGCGCGCCGGCGTCGACTACATCGCCAGCGATCACTACGAAGCGCTGGCGCGCTTTCTCGGCCGGCTTACTTAACCCCGCTCGTTTCCCGCGCCCGCCGGAACTCATCGCCCTTGCGCCAGGTCGGCATCGCGTCCTGGTTGGCCACCTGAAGCCCGATCTCCATGCCGAACCGCGCCATTTCTTCGATACCCGAAAAGTCCCAGTCCTCGCGGTACTCATCCGAGGGCTGGTGATAGTTCCGCGCCACGTAGGAGGCGAAAACTTTTTCGGCAAAGTCCTTGGGCTTATCCAGAAACATGCTGCCCATGCTGAGTGAAAACGCGGGCACTCCGAAGCGGGCGAAAGAGAAATGATCGGAGCGGTAGTAGTGGCCCTGCTCGGGATGGGCGTCGGTGCTGATGCGCAGATTCATACGGCGGGCGACGGCTTCCACCGTGGGCCACACGGTGGTGCGCTCGGCGCCGGACACGGCGACGTCGGCGGTGCGGCCGAACGGATACAGGGCGTCGTAATTGAGGTCCAGCGCGAGGCGCGAAGCGGGAATCAGCGGATGGCCGCCGAAGTATTCCGAACCGCGAAGACCGGCCTCCTCGGCCGTTACCGAGAGAAACAAAGCCGATCGCCGGGGCTTGTTCGGCAGCGCGGCCCAGGCGCGGGCGATCTCCATCACGACGCCGCAGCCGGTGGCGTTGTCGACGGCGCCGTTGTAAATCGTGTCGCCGTTTACCGGGCTGCCGACACCGAGATGGTCCCAGTGAGCTGAAAACACAACCGCCTGGTCTTTGAGCTTCGGATCGCTGCCCGGCGCCAGCGCGGCGACATTGCGCGACTCGATGGGCCGGACCTTGGTGAGGAAGTTCCCATGGATGCGCACGCCGAGCGGCATCGGCCGGAATTCCGGCGAGTCGGCGGCGCGCAACAAAGTATCGAGCGTGGTTCCGGCCATGACGGCCACTTTCTCCGAGGCGCCCTGGCTGAGCCATCCCGCAAATGCGAGCGCATGGGCGCCCGGGGCGAGCTTGAGCTGCGGGTCCTCTTTGCCCCACGAGCTTCGCACTACGTCCCAGCCGTAGCCCGCCGTGGGCGTGGTATGCAGAATCAGAACGGCGAGCGCGCCGCGCCGCGTGGCTTCCTCGTATTTGTATGTCCACCGGCCGTAGTAGGTGAGTGCGCGGCCGCCGAAGAATTTCGGATCTTCCGACGGCGGTTCATTGGTGAACATCACCAGCACCTTGCCCTTGACGTCGACGTTTTTATAGTCATCCCAGCGAAACTCGGGGGCGCTGATGCCGTGACCGACAAAGAGCGCTTCGCCATCGACAATGTTTTCCGCCTGCTGGCGCTGGCTGACGCCGACGAAATCGTCGAGCCACTGGAACGACGTCTCCAGGCCCTCCCGGGAGGCACTGAGCGTCGAGGTGGGATCGGTGGTTGCGCCGAGCAGCGGGACTTTCTGAAAAAAGGTGTGGTCGTCACCGGCCGGCTGCAGACCGGCAAGCTCGAACTGGGTGGCGATGTAGGCTGTGGCAAGGTCGCCGCCGCGGCTGCCGACCCCGCGTCCTTCAAGCAGGTCGTCAGCCAGAAAGCGGACGTGGGCGCGAATGCGGCTGGCGGAAATGGAACCGGTTTGGGCCAGCAGCAACGGAGCCGCGAGGCCGAGAGCGAGGAAGCGTTTCATAGTCGAACTTTCTACTCTATCGCCGCCGGCGCCGGCCTGTTGCGCGCGGGCGCCGCGAGGGCTTCACTGGCCAGGCCGGGCCGCTGGCAGGCCGGCGGCATCGAGCCCCTGGCCGGCCGCATTGGAATATGCACGTCCGAACCGGCAATGCCCGCCGGCCCGTCGCCGATGGCTATGAAGAGTAGCCATCGCGAGTGCCGGACTCCGGCGCCGCAGACGTGCGCGCTTCGACGGCGTCGAGAAAATCGAACAGAATCGAGTGCGCCTTGCCCGGAGCATCGGTGGTGAACAGGTGGCCGGCTCCGGGCACCAGAAACTTCCGGGCGTTGGGGATGCGGCGGGCGAGAGTGGCGGCGTTGCCGGCGGGCAGGATGAGGTCGCGCTCGCCGTGCACGATCAGCGTCGGGGCCTGGATGCGCGGAAGGCGGCGGTAGCTGGACCAGAGAAGCAGTCCTGTGAGCTGGTGAAGATAGCCGCGAACCGAAGGGACGGCGCGGAGGCGTATGGCAGTGTCCTCCTCGATGAGCTCCGGAGCCGTGCCCGGGGCATAGAGCAGAGGGAGGAAGGCGCGGACGCGGCTCTCGGGCGATCGGCCGGACGCGCGGAGGACGCGGAGCAGATCGGCTGATCCCGGCCAGTGGCCGTGAATCCCGCCGCACGTTGTGCAGGCGAGCACCAGCGAACGCACGCGCTCCGGCCAGCGCAGCGCCAGTTCCTGGGCGATCATCCCGCCCATCGACGCGCCGATGACGTGGGCACGGCCGGCGCCGGCGGCATCGAGCACGGCAAGCGCGTCGCGCGCCATGACCGGGATCCGGTACGGGCCGGGCGGCACATCGGAGCGGCCGACACCCCGGTTATCGAACAGAATGGTGCGATACCGGCGCTCCAGCAGCGGGGCGGTGCGATGCCACATGTCGAGCGTAAAGCTGAGGCCCATGATCAGCAGGATCGGATCGCCGTCGCCGTGCTGCTCCCAATAGATTCGGGCTCCGGCGCTGGAGATGTAGGGCATGGGACGGCAGGCCGGAAGCCCTATTCAGCGGCGGCGAACACGGCCGAGACCACCTGGAAAGCTCCGTCTTCCATGTCGGCGCGGGCGTCAAGATGGTAGCCGGTGGCGCGGACGGCAGACAGGACATCGGGCAGAACAAGCGCCAGACGGCCGGCGGAGGTGAGGTTGGCGGCAAGCCGCAGCTCGTCCACCGGGCGGGCGATGGAGACGTTGCCTTCGCTCTTTGCACGGTTGACGGCGGCGAAGAATGCGACGGCGGCTTCGAACACGCCGGGCTCCGCTTCCGGGGCGTCCAGCTTCGGCCAGGGCGCGCGGTGAATGCTGGGCAGGCCGAGCTCCTCGGCGAACGACCAGGACCAGATCTCCTCGGTGATGAAGGGTAGAAACGGTGCAAACAGACGAAGAAAAGTATCCAGGGCGAGGCGCAGCGTGGCGACGGCCGAGGCGCGGCCCTCGCCGTCGTGGCCGCCGCGCGCGCGGGACTTGACCAGCTCCAGGTAGTTGTCGGTGAACCCGCGCCAGAAAAACTGTTCCGCCTCCGCCAGGGCGCCGGAGTGGTCCCAGCGCTCCATGGCCGCCGTTGCGCGCTCGACGGCGCGGCTCAACTCGGCCAGAAAGGCGAGATCCAGCGCGTGCGACGGCCGGCGCTCGAGCGGCGCCGTTTGCGAGAGAACGAACTTGCCGGCATTGAACAGTTTCGTGACCAGGCGCTTGCCCACCTTCAGCACGTTCTGATCGAACGCCGTGTCGGCGCCGAGGCGCGCGCTGGCGCTCCAGTAGCGGACCGCGTCGGAGCCGTACTCGTCCAGCAGATGGATGGGAGTGACCACATTGCCCTTGCTCTTGGACATCTTCTTGCGGTCCGGATCGAGCACCCAGCCGGAAATAGCCACGTTCTTCCAAGGGATGTCATCGCTATGGAGCATAGCCTTGACGATGGTGTAGAACGCCCAGGTGCGGATGATTTCGTGGCTTTGAGGGCGGACATCCATGGGGAACAGGCGCTGGAACCGCTTTTGGTCCGAGGGCCAGCCGGCGACGATCTGCGGCGTGAGGGAGCTGGTGAACCAGGTGTCGAAGACGTCGGATTCGGCGATGAAGCCGCCGGGGAAGCCGCGCTGGGATTCCTCAAAGCCAGGCGCGGGCGTGGACATGGGATCAACCGGCAGGGAGGCGTCCGGAGCGAGAATGGGATGGGCGAAATCGGGCTCACCGCCGGCCAGCACGGGATACCACAGCGGAAAGGGGACGCCAAAATAGCGCTGGCGGCTGATGCACCAATCCATGTTGAGGTTCTCGGTCCAGTTGCGGTAGCGGGTGCGCATGAAGTCCGGGTGCCAGGATATGCGGTCGCCCATCTCGAGCAGCGCTTCCTTCTTGTCGAGCAGGCGTACGAACCATTGGCGGCTGGTGACGAACTCGAGCGGCTGCTCGCCCTTTTCGTAAAACTTGACGGAGTGCTCGATCGGCTCGGGCTCGGCGGCGAGCGGTGGCCCGCCGGGGGCGGCGGCATAGGCGGGATCGCGGAGCATTTCCACCACCAGCTTGCGGGCCTGCTTGATGTTCCGTCCGGCGAGAGCCGAATAGGCCTTGTTGGCGGCTTCGGGCTGAAGGCTGGCCCAGCCGGGGGCGCCGAAGGTGACCGGCACCAAGCGGCCGTCGCGGCCGAGCACCTGGCGCATGGCAAGCTTCTGCTCCCGCCACCAGAACACGTCCGTGGCGTCGCCGAAGGTGCAGACCATCAGGATGCCGGTGCCTTTTTCGCGATCGGCGAGTTCGCTCGGGAATATGGGCACGGGAACGTGGAAAACCGGTGTGACGGCGTGGCGGCCGAACAGATGGCGATAGCGCTCGTCGGCCGGGTGGGCGGCGATGCCGACGCAGGCCGCCAGCAGCTCGGGGCGCGTCGTGGCGATCAGGAACGACTCATCCGAGCCTTGCACGGCGAAGCGGAGACGGTGGTAATGGCCGGCGACCTTCCGATCCTCGACCTCCGCCTGGGCGACGGCGGTTTGAAAATCGACGTCCCACATGGTGGGCGCTTCGAGCGAATAGACGTGGCCTTTCCGATAGAGGTCGAGAAAGCTCAGATGGGCGGCGCGGCGGCAGCGGTCGTCGATGGTGGAATATTCCTGGCTCCAGTCGACAGTGAGGCCGACGCGCTTCCACAGCGTCTGAAAGGCGCGCTCGTCTTCGGCGGTGAGCCGGAGGCAGAGTTCGATGAAATTGGGGCGCGAGACCTGCAGCGGCCTGCCGTCGTCTTTGCCGCTGGACGGCGACAGGTTGAGCCCGGCGGCGTAGGGTTGATGAGGATCGCAGCGGACGTTGAAATAATTCTGGACGCGGCGTTCCGTGGGCAGCCCGTTGTCGTCCCAGCCGAGCGGATAGCAGACATTGCGGCCGAGCATGCGCTGGTAACGGGCCAGAACGTCGGTGTGCGTGTAGCTGAAGACGTGGCCGATATGGAGCGAGCCGGAAACGGTGGGCGGCGGAGTATCGACGGCGAAGGTCTCCTCACGCGGCCGCGACGGGTCGTAGCGATGGATGCCGGAGGCTTCCCAGGCGGAGGACCACTTTTCCTCCACCTGGCGGGAATCAAAATGCTTTGGGAGTTGCGTTGGATCGAAAGGCGTCACAGTTTTGGCTTGCCGGCGCTTGGGAGATCGCCGGGCAGGCGCGGCGAAAGCGCGGAGCCTGCGGTATTGTTCATGATAGCAACGGGAGGGTTTGCGGCGCGATGCTGGGCGGGCGTTACGGCCGGGCCGGGGGAGGCGCGGTGGAATCGCGGACCAGCAGGCGCGCGGGCAGCACGATCCGCTGCCGGTCCGGGCCGAGCTTGCCCTGGATGCGCTGGATGAGCAGGTCGGCGCCGCGGAAGCCGATGTCGTAAGCCGGTTGAGCGACGGCGGTGAGGCGCGGGCGGATGGCGTCGAGTATGGGGAGGTCGTCAAAGGTGGCCACGGCGACATCCTCGGGCGGGCGGAGGCCCAGGCTGGCGAGAGCGTCGAGGAGGCCGAGAGCGACGGTGAAGTTGCTCGAAAAGATGGCCGTGGGCGGATCGGGAAGGCGCATGAGGGCCTGGCTCTCGCGGAAGCTGGCGTTGTGCCGGAAGCCGGTGTTGCGGATGAGGGCGGGGTCGGGCCGGATGCCGGCCGCCTTCAGTGCCTGGCGGTAGCCGCGCAGGCGCTCCCGTCCGGTCCACAGGCCCGGCGAGCCTGCGAGAATCGCGATGCGCCGGTGCCCGAGCGAGACCAGATGCGTGACGCATTCGCGAGCCCCGCCGGCGTTGTCGCAGGAAACCGAATCCCAGGCGGCGTGCCGGGGCACCCGGTCCAGGCAGACGACCGGGGCGGTGTCCGCCGCCTGCGTGACATGCGAGAGGTCGCCGTTATCGGCCGAAAGCACCATCAGGATGCCGTCGACGTTGCGGTGGCGGAGCACGGACAGAATCTGCTTTTCCCGATCGAGCTGTTCGTCGGAGTTGAAGGTGGTCAGAACGTACCCAGAGCGCCAGGCCGCATCCTCGGCGCCGCGCATCAACTGGGGGAAGAAGGGGTTGGTGATGTCGGAAATGACCAGGCCCAGCATGTGGGTCTGGCGGATCTTGAGGCTGCGGGCGGCGTGATTGGGATGGTAGTCCAGGTCACGCACGGCCGCCAGGACGCGCTCGCGGAGCCCGTCGCTGACGCAGGCCATTCCGCCGAGCACATTGCTCACCGTGCCAACGGAAACGCCGGCCCGGTGGGCGACCTGTTTGATGGTGGCGGCCATGACTGTTACGACTATGCTATTCTAAGAAAGCTATGGCAATTCCTAACGTGAAGCGGTTCCGGCCCTTTTGCCCGGTCTGCAACGAGAACTTCACGCTGATGGCGGTGCTCCCGAAAGAGGCCAGTGTAGAAGGCTACCTTCAGGACGCCGTGGCGCGGCACGATCATAAAGCATATCAGGAGGCGAAGCAACTCCACTTTAAGATTCGCGTCGGCCAGCAGAAGCAGAAGAAAGCGAAGTAAGTCGAGTTTCTTTCCCGATTGCGCCCGCCCCTCGGGGCGGGCGCTGCTGTTTTTGGACCCCTGTACAGAGCCACTCACTCCTCACAGCGCCCTTTTCTTCCACAGCGTGCTTCAGGATCCGGGAAAGCGGCCCTTGAGCGTCCTCAGCGCATCCAGCCCGGCCGAGGCGACATCGGAATCCCTGTCCCGCGAAAGCTTGTCGGCGTAGGGAACGGAATCCTTTCCTCCGCTGGCGGCCAGAACCTGCGCCAGTCCGGTTTTCTCCTCGCGCGTAGGGCTGCTCCCGGCCAGTGCCGGGTACAGCGCCTGGCGCACCTTTTCCTGCCTTGCCAGCTCCACCAGGTAGGCCAGCGTAACGCCGCGCCATGCGGCCGAGTTGAGCTGATTGACGAGGTAGCGGAGCGGGGCGAACTCGCTCATGTCCAGGTTCCCGAGCAGCACATCGGAAAAAGCCGCGGCCATGCGCGGCGCGGGTTTGGTCTCCTCTTCAAACTGGGCGTGAACCGCGGCCTGCGCGGCGGGGTTGCCTAGGCGGCCAAGGCCCTCCACGGCGCCGGCCCGTATGTCGGGGTCCTTGGCCTTGGTCAGAGACTCGAACAGATGCTGGTCCTGGGCCTCGGGCATCGACGCGATTGCCTCGAGCGCTGACTGGCGGACTTTCTTATCGCGAGACCGCGTGAATACGTCGCGCAGTTTGGGCAGAGCATCGCGGTTGCGGAGCACGCCCTGGAGGTCGAGAGCGGCGATCTGAATGCGTTTGTCGAAATCGCCCACCAGGAACGCGGCGCCGGGGCCGGCCGAGGGGTCGTTGATCTTGTCCAGCGCGATGAGCGATTCGTAGATCACGTCCTCGTCGTGCGAGTGGAGGGCCTGGACAAGCTGCGGCACCGCCGGGCGGCCGCGCAGGATGCCGAGGGCGCGCGCGGCGTTGGAGCGCGAATCCATGCTGGCGCCGCCTCCCACCAACTCGCCCAGGCCGTGGATCACGTCGGGCCGCACTTCGACATAGGCGGGAATGATGGCGTCGTCTCCGGAGCCGGCGAAGCGGCTGGCGATCGAACCGCCGGCGCGTTTGATGGTGGCGGTGATTCCGGACTGCACGTAGCCCGGCAGGTAGAAATTCACCAGTCCGTTGGCGGCCCGGATCTGGATGTCGGGGTCGTTGTCGCGGAGCGCCTGCACCAGAGGATCGAGGCTGTACTGAGTGCCGATCTGCACGATCCCCTTGACGGCTTCCTGCCGTACTCCAATATCCGGATCGGTAAGGAATTTGCGCAGCGTGACGATGGTCTCGGAGCCGCCTTGCCTGGCGTAGTCGCGGACCGCCTTGGCGCGCTGCTTAGGGTCGCTGATCGGCGCCGCCTGCCCGGCTTCCTGCGCCGGGCATAGCCCGGCAAGAGCGAGCAAAACCACGCCCGCGGCGGCTAGCAGCCTAGCGAACGAACTCAACCTGAACTTTCTTCGGAATGATCCCTGCTTCATAACCCATGTCGAGCAGCTTCTGCGCCGCTGCCGGAACATCCTCGCCGCAATCGACGGTGTGATGATTGACGTACATGCCGACGAACTTCTCCGCCAGCGGCTGCTCCATGTCGCGGGCGAACTGCATGGCATAGTTGATCGATTCCTCGCGGTGATCGAGGGCGTACTGGATACTCTCTCTCATCATGCGGCAGCATTCGCTCTGAATCTCGGCCGGCAGCGAGCGCAGCAAGGCGTTGGCGCCCAGCGGCAGTGGCAGGCCTTGCGTCTTCTTCCACCACTTGCCGAGATCGACGATATTGTGGAAGCCGCCCTTGCTGTAGGTGAGCTGCGCCTCGTGGATGATCAGTCCGGCGTCGACCGAACCCTCCTGAACCGCCTCGAGAATTCTGTCGAACGGAGTCTGGACGGCTTCGAAGTCGGGCTCGAGAAGACGAAGCGTGAGATAAGCGGTAGTCTGGCTGCCGGGCACAGCGATGCGCTTGCCTTTCAGCTCCTCGGCCGCGAACGGCCGGAGGGCGACAACAATCGGCCCGTAGCCGTCGCCGACGCTCGAGCCGCTGGCCATGAGAACGTACTTGTCGGCCACGTAAGGATAAGCGTGATAAGAGATGGCGGTGAGCTCGTAAACTCCTTCCATCGCCTTTTGGTTCAGGGTCTGGATGTCCTCGAGAACGTGACGGAAGTTGACCAGCCGCGAGCGCACCTTTTTGGTGGCCAGGCCGTAAAACATGTAGGCGTCGTCGGAGTCCGGGCTATGGGCGCAGACGATCTCTGTTACGGGGGAAGGAACCATAGTGAGGGGAATTCTTTTATGATATCAAACGGTCCCGCGAACGAGGCTCCGTCCTGCCCTCGAGCGCAGGGTTCAAAGGGCGTGAAGCTCGCGGCCGAGTGCGCCGAGACGGCGCTCGATGGTCTCGATGAGCTCGCCCGCACCGGAGATGTCGCCGGCGCGGCCGCGGCGCTCCAGCTCCGCCGCCGCCGCCACCACGCCCGCGGCGCCGAAGTTACAAACCGAGCCTTTCAGGCTATGCGCGGCATGCTCGACCTGTTTGGCGTCGCCGCTGGCGAAAGCCGCGTGAATTTCGGCCAGCGAGCGCGGACAGTCGTCCAGAAACAGCGCGGCGATTTCCTTGAGCAGATCCATCTGCCCGCCCACGCGCGCCAGCGCGATTTCCATGTCCAACTCCGCTGGCAGCGCCGCGCCCGGTGAATCTCTCTGGGGCGCCGGAGTCGAAGTATTGCTGGAAGCTGTAAGGTCTTTGTCTCCCGCCATTGTGTTCGTCCGCCATCCATCACGGCGGCTCCTTTATCACTCTCTCATGAAACCAATCGCTCGACTTTCGGCACGTCGCCAACGCGTCCGAACATTGCCCCTGGCGCGCCCGTCCAGTGTAGGATCGTGAGATGTCGGCACTCGAAGAAAACGCAACTTACTTTGCCCGGCTGCAATGCCGCTTCTTCACCCTCGTCCCGGACATCGTTTCCCCAAAAACATCTCTGGCCGTCACACTTCACGGTTATGGTATGCGGCCCGAGCCAATGCTGCACCTGACGTCGGATCTTCTCGGACCGGACTGGATCGTAGCCTCCCTGCAGGCTCCAAATCAACATTATGCATCGAATCCCGGCGAAGGGAAAGCGGTTTACAACTGGGGCACGAGGGACCATTGGGAAGAGGCGGCACGGCTGCATCATGAGATGGTGCTTGCCGTCCTGGCGGAGTTACGCGAGCGATTCGGAGCCGATGCGTCACGGTGTCTGCTGGCCGGATTTTCGCAGCCTGTCGGCTTGAACTACCGGTTCTGCGCCACTTACCCGGGGCAGGTGGGCGGAGTCCTGGCACTGTGCGGCGGCGTTCCCCGCGACTGGGAGGATGGCCACTACACGGGCGTCGATGCCGCGATTCTGCACATCGCCAGGGAGGAGGACGAGTTTTATCCGCCGGCCGCCGTGGCGGAGTATCCCCGGCGCTTGCGGCTGCGGGCGCCTGACGTCGAGTTCCATCTGCTGCCCGGCGGACATCGCTTCCCCTCGCGGGCGGGCACGGTCGTTCGGCCGTGGCTGGAGCGGGTGTTCGGCCTACCCGCTCCCACCGGGGCCTGAGCAAGCGCGGCGCGCGTGAGTGTGCAAAAGCGCGCTCGGCTTGCACTTCGGCATCTCGCCTCCCGGGTCTGAGTTTTCTTCGGCACGTGAGGGAGCGGGGGCGCCTGTCAGCCCCCGCTCCCTCCAGCGCCCCCAAGCCGCTCGGCGCATGAGTGCGCCGGAGCGCGCAGCGCGCACGGCCGACGGGCCGTTGCGGTACACTTGGGGTAAATGGGGGTGTGCCTTCAGCAGTAGATGGCTCACACGGCCGGCGCCCCGCGCCCTGGCTTCCTTTGCGAAGACCTGCCTTTCCTCGGCTTTTTCCCTGCTGTTTCCCGATGAGTGCCGCCTCTGCGGCCAGCCCCTTCGCCAGATTTCCCGCGTTCCGGTCTGCGGCTCTTGTCTCAGCGCGGCCGAGCCCCTTCGGGCGGAGTATTGCTGCGCGCAGTGCCTGATGCCTTTCGCCAACCACTATCCGCTCGACGAGCGGGGCCTGTGCGCCTTGTGCCGCGGGGGCCATTCCGAGTTTGACTCCACATATGCCTTCGGCGCCTACGAGGGCGCGCTGCGCGAACTGATTCTGCTTTTCAAATATGGCCGCGTCCAGGCCCTGGCGCCGCCCCTGGCGCGACTGCTTCGGCGGGCGGTTCCGCATGAGGGGCGCTTCGACTTTATCGTCCCGATGCCGTTGCACTGGAAACGGCGTTGGTGGCGGGGATTCAACCAGGCGGGACTGCTGGCAAGAGAGATATCGCGCCATACCGGTGTTCCCGCGATGAACGCGGCGCGTCGCACGCGGCCCACCGCCGTCCAGGCCGGCCTGGGGCGTTCCGCCCGCCGGCGCAACGTCACCGGCGCCTTCTCCGTCCGGCGGCCCGAAGCCGTTCGCGGCAAGCGCATCCTGCTGGTGGACGACGTCATGACCACCGGCGCCACCGCCGCCGCCTGCGCGCGCACCCTGAAAAGAGCCGGCGCCGCAAAGGTGTCCATCGTTGTTCTGGCGCGGGCCGGACGCTGGGCAAGCCCCGGCACGTTCGAGCCGGCCGCCGGCGATTCCGGCGGCCTGAACGCTCTCGCCGAAAAGCTTTCTTCGACTTCCCAAGCCGCTGCCAAGGGCGGAGTTCATTCCAACACGCACTTTACCCGGAGCTTTGAAGATGCCCAGCCTGGATCGCCTGCATAAGCCGGTTCTCGTACTCAACGCCAGCTTTGAGCCGATCAACATCTGTGCGGCGCGCCGCGCGGTGGTGCTCGTGCTCAAGGGAGTCGCCTCGGCCGAGGAGATCTCCCAGAGCCACATTCATTCCGCGCGTAACAGCCTGCCGGTGCCCAGCGTGATCCGCCTTCTCGAGTACCGCCGCATTCCCCATCAGACCCGCGCCCTCTCGCGCAAAAACATTTTGATGCGCGATCGTTATTCCTGCCAGTACTGCCACCGCACACTGCCGTCGTCGGAGTTGACCCTCGATCACGTGATTCCCCGTTCCCGCGCCGGCGAGACGACGTGGGAAAACCTGGTCACTTGCTGCCACCCATGCAACAACCGCAAAGGCAGCCGAACCCCGGACGAAGCCAATATGAAGTTGGCGCGCGTCCCGCGCCCCTTCAGCTTGCACACCAGCCGCCACCTGATGCGGCTGCTGGCCAAGGGCGACGACCGTTGGCAGAAGTATCTTTTTTATTGAAGCGCCCGGCGGACCCGCCGCCCGGTCGCCGGAGATGAAGACGCGCTGCCATCCGGCCCGGCTGAATAGCCTCCCGCTGCCGCGCGCCCGTCAATTCAACCCGATCAGGACGCCGGCGGCGCCTGCGCGGGGGAATCCTTCGTCTTGGCGGGTTCCTTGATGGCCTTGATGGGGCTGATAATGACGTGGGCGTTGCGGCCCTCCAGCCGGGGCTGGCCTTCGACCGAGCCGACCTGGGCCAGGTCCGCGGCGAAGCGAATCAGCAGTTTCTTACCCAGATCGACGTGGGCGATCTCGCGGCCGCGAAACTGCACTACCGCCTTCACGCGGTTGCCTTCCTTGAGGAAGCGCATGGCGTGGTTTTTCTTGAATTCGTAGTCGTGATCGTCGGTATTGGGGCGGAATTTCAGCTCCTTGACCTGGATCACGTGCTGCTTCTTTTTCGCCTCGTGCTGCTTCTTCTTGTTCTCGTACTGCCACTGGCCATAGTCCATGGCCTTGGCGACAGGCGGCTCCGCCGTGGGAGCGATCAGGATGAGATCAAGCCCAAGTTCCTGGGCGCGGCGTACCGCGGCCATCGTCGGCATGATCTCCACCGAGCCATCCGGAAACACGGCGCGAACCTCACGTGCGCGGATCGCTTCGTTTACGTTCTCCCGAATTCTGGGGCGTCGGGGGGGATAGCTTCGTGGAGGCGTCATCGAGAAATCTGAACAAGGCGCGGAAAAGCGGCGCCCGAGGCATACAAGACATTGGTGTTCCCAGTATGCAAAGCGGACTCCTTACAGGGATTTGTGTCGGCCGGAGAGGTTCCGGGACCGGATTCGGCGGAAAACAGCGGGAAATTCGGTAAGCTTCGACAGATAATCCAGAATAGCACAAGCCCCGGGGCCGCTGACAGTGACGGTTGGACCACGTCAGGTCAGCCGCGGCGGCGTGCGCCGCAAGATGCAGGCGGCGGCGTGCGCCGCAAGGGCGGGCGGCGGCGGAGCCTCAACGGGTGGACCACAGCGGATGCGCACCTTCGGGGGCGGAACTGATGGCGGGCTCGGCAGCGAAACGCCGCTGGAGCGGGTACGGTCCCGGCGGGCCCTCAACCCAAGAACCCGGCCGGCCCTCAACCCAGGAAGTTGAACAGGCTCGTTTGAGGAAGTTTCGATTCCCCACCCAGCGCCGCCTGCTGCTGAATTACGGTCTGGTTGAGATCGGTGATCGTCTGCGCCAGATCGGCGTCCTGAATGTTGGCCAACTGCGTTTGCAGTTGGGTGCTCATCTGCTGGCCGTCAGTGACGGCGGCGGTGAGTTGGTTTTGAATGCCGCCATATTGGGCGAGCTGTTGATTCAGGTAGGTGGCCGAACTGGCCAGCGCGGTGATCGAAGAGTCGATGCCCGCCTGGTCGTTGTTTTGGAGAGCGTTGCGGAGGTTGTTGACCACTGTGAAGACGTTGTTCTGCGCCGAGGAGCTATCGAAAATTTGTTGCGCCGTGAGGGCGATGGGGATTTGGGTTCCATTGGGCAACTGCACCTGGCTGGTGGCGGCCGAGCCGGCGTAGGCGCTCACCGGGTTGGTCTGGGTCAGGTCGATGGTGTACGGCTGCGTCTGGTCGCTGTTGCCGCTGAAGACGAACTTACCCCCGACCGTTGTGTTGGCGAGGTTGACGAGATTGGTCAGGGCGGTACCCACCTGCTGGGCCAAGGTCGCGCGGGTGTCCGCCGTCGTCGTGCTGGGCTCGCCCTGAGTGGCCAGCGATTGAATCTGATCCATCACCGATACCGCGGACTGCAGCGCGCTCTCGGCGGTGTTGGTTTGCGTCTGCACCAAGCCGAGGTTGGAGTTGATCTGATCGAGTTGAGCGATGGAAGACCGCGTCTGCAGAAGGGGACTGACCTGGTCGGGGGCGTCCGAGATCTGGTTGATCTTGAGCCCGGAGCTCAACTGCAACTGGTCCGTCTGCGCCCGCTGCTGAATCAGGTTCATCGCGTTCAGAAAGGCCTGATAGGAAGGATCGAGATTGGAAATCATGGCGCTTCTCCTTGACCTCGTCTAAGGCATGATGCTCAGCAGCGTATTGGTCATGTCGTCGAGAACCGTGATCATCTTCGCCGCCGCCTGATAGGAGCGTTGATATTGAATCAGCGTCGCCGCCTGCGCGTCGAGCGAGACTCCGGAAACGCTGGAGCGCATCGACTGGGCCTGGGTGAGCAGTTGCTGGTCCGTCGTCTGGTTGGTATTTGCCGTGGCGATGTCGTTTCCCACCTGTCCGGCCAGGTTTCCGTAGAACTGGGTGAACGTGAAGCCATTGGTATTGGCGCCGTTGGCCAGGTTGGCCAGGTTCAGAGCGTTACCGTTGCCGCCCGGCCCCGACGGAAGCGCGGCCGCAATCTGGTCGGTCGTCATGGCCGGATTCACGGCCAGGCTCTGTGCCACCCCCATGGCCGCGTTGTAGGTGAACAGATTGTTGACCGGACTATTCCCGTTCTGATCGACGCCCTGGGCCAGCGTATTGTTGACCTGGTCGGCCACGCTCTGCGCCAGCGTATTCAGGTTCGACAGATAGGACGGCAGCAGGTTGTTGCGGACGTTGATTTCGCCGCCCAACTGCCCGCCGCTGATCTGAGACGTAATGTCGTTGCCCTGCGCGCTCAGCACCCGCATCTGCGGCAGCGAGAAGTCGCCCTGAATGGCGTAGGACTGATTGCCGACCACCAGCGGTGTCTGTCCTCCCAGGTAAACCGAGATCGAACCGTCGGTCTGCTGGAGCGCGGTGAAATTTCCGTATTGCGCCAACTGCTCCAGATCCGAGTACATGGCCGCGTCGGCTCCCGGATCCGGCGCTCCGGTGTTATTTTGCAGGCGATTGGCGTTGAGCTGGGCAATCTGGGCGGCAAGTTGATTGATGCTGGTGATGGCCCCCATCGCCTCCTGGCCGACCTGGGCACTCGCATTCTGCAGGCCGTTCCCCGCAACATTGAACGCCGTCGCCACCTGCTGGGCGTCCGTCAGCACTGTCTGGCGGGCCACGGGATCGTTCGGATTGATCGAGAGCGCCGAGAATCCCTGAAACAGGTTGTCGAGCGAGGAGGAAACCCCGTCGGTGCTCGACAGGCTGAACAGGTTTTGGATGTTGTTCAGATCGCTGGCCTGCTGCTGGGATAACCCCAGAGCGGACTGTTGGAGTTGCACAGCCTGTTCGGCATAGGAATCGCGCGAGCTTTGCACCGGCCCGTTCATCACCCCGCCGGGAAGCCCGACCGAGGG
>DAIDHC010000154.1 GCA_027452065.1 Bryobacterales bacterium | reverse complement strand
CGGCGATGGGGCGGCGGGTGGTGGCGCTGCAGATGGACGTGGGGGACAAGGGGCAGGTGACGCGGGCGGTGGAGGAAGCGGCCGAGCGGTTGGGGCGGTTGGACATTTTAGTGAACAACGCGGGGATCGCGCCGGAGAACCGGGCCGAGGATGTGACGGAAGAGGATTTCGACCGGACGCTGGCGGTGAATTTGAAGGGGACGTTTTTCGCGAGCCAGGCGGCGGGGCGGCGGATGATGCAGCAGGGCGGGGGATGCATCATCAACGTGGGCTCGCAGGCGGGGATTGTGGCGCTGCCGGGCGAGTCGGTGTACTGCATGACGAAGGCGGCGATCGCGCATTTGACCAAGTGCCTGGCGGTGGAGTGGGGGCGGCAGAACATCCGGGTGAACGCGGTGGCGCCGACGTTCATTTACACGCCGGGGACGGAAGAGGCGCTGGCGGACGCACGGTTCCGGGCCGATGTGGTGGAGCGGATCGCGGCGCTGCACCGCATCGGGGAGACACGGGAGGTGACCGGGGCGGTTGTGTTTCTGGCCTCGGCGGCGGCGTCGTTGATCACCGGGCACACGCTGGTGATCGACGGTGGATGGACGGCGCGGTAGAGCGGGTTATTGCATCGGCGGCCCGCCGGGGCGGCCTGGGCCACCGGACCATTCGGGCTTACCGGCTTTGTCGCGAAGGGTGACGGTTTTGTCGCCTTTTTTCACTTCGCGCGCGATGACGAAGCTGGTGTCGCCGGATTTGACTTTCGAACCGGTGACCTCAATCTTGTCGCCCTTGGCGAAGGACAACTCGTGCTTGGTCAGGAACGTAGTGGGGCCGAGATGGACCTCGGTGGGGCCGGCGTCGGTTTTGACGGTGACGTGGGTGCCGGATTGGTAGCCGCGGCAACAGGCGCCGGGGAACTGCTGGACGCTGTCGACGGTACCGGTGAGGGTGGTTTCGGTGGCGGGGTCGTACATGGGCATGTTGCGCATGCCGGCGCGAGGTTGAGCGAAGGCAGTTGCCAGCAGGAGAGCGGCGCCGGGCGCAAAACGGATGAGGGATCGCATAAAAATCCTTTCGCGGTTGAGGAGGCATCTGGCGGACCAAACGGAAATGATTGGGGAGCAAGGAATTTGGGGGAGCGGAGTGGCGGGGCGTGCGCGAATTGGCACAGGCCTGGGGGACGGCGAGGGGGGCGCAGTTTGGGCGGGAAAGTGCTATGAGATAGGATTATGGTCCTCAAGATGACGTCGAAGCGGAGTCTGGCCGAGATTGACACGGCGCTGCAAGCGGGGGCGGCGCGGCGGGCGTTTGGAGTGCTGGGAGTGCACGACCTGCGGGAGGCGATGAGGAAGAAGGGGGTGGAGTTCGAGCCGGTGTGCCTGATTTACGAAGTGTGCAATCCACATCAGGCCAAGACGGTGCTGGAGGCGAACGGGGCGGTTTCGACGGCGCTGCCTTGCCGGATTTCGGTGTATGGGAAGGAGGGGGCGTATACGATCGCGACGATCCGGCCGACGGCGCTGATGAGTATATTCGGGGAGCCGGGGCTGGAAGCGGCGGCGAATGAAGTGGAGCGGGTGGTGAAGGGGATCATGGAGGACGCGGCGGGTCCGCAATGAGGAAGGAGTGGTAGCCTTATGGCTATGAACGTTAGCCGGGAGCGGGGAGGAGCCAGGCGATGAGCGCGCAGCCGAAGACGTCGGGCGAGGGGATCGCGCTCGCGGCGCGGGAGCTTGTGGAGCGGCACGGGGCGGCGGGGCTGACGATGCAGGCGGTGGCGACGGCGGTGGGGATCCGGGCGCCGTCGTTGTACAAGCGGTATGCGAACCGGGCGGCGGTGCTGGAGGCGGTGGGGGAGCTGACCGGGAAAGAATTGGGGGCGGCGATGGGCAGGGCGGCGACGCCGGGGAAGGTGCGGCGGAGCGTGAAGGCGATGGCGCGGGCGTGCCGGGACTACGCGCGGCGGCGGCCGGCGAGCTATGAGTTGATCGGGCGGGAGAAGGGGGCCGAGGCGGTACGGGAGCGGTTCCGGCAGGCGCTGCTGGAGAGGGTGGGAGAGAAGCGGGCGGCGGTGTACGCGCGGGCGATCGAAGGATTTGTGCGGGGAATGGCGGGGGTGGGGGAAGAGGGGGACGAGGCGTTCGAAAGCGGGGTGGAGGCGATTGTGGAGGGGGCGCTGGGCGGGGCAAAGGGATAGGAAGCGGGGCGATGGCCCGCCGCGATGAAGCGGCTACGCGGGGGTGGAGCGCGCGTCAGCGCAGGTGCGAGAAGTCGGTGGGGTCGAGGAAGACGCTGTCGACGTGGGTGACGATGGGGCCGCTGGCTTCGGAGGCGGCTTTCACTTTTTGCCATTCGGGGTCGGCGTTGAACTCGGCCCAGTGTTTTTTGGCTTCTTCGCGGCTGGGGTGGGCGAGGATGTAGACGAGCGTGTTGGCGGAGGCGGGGGCATCCTGGGGGGTGAAGTAGCCGATGCTGGTCATGCCGTGGCGGTTGAAGATGGCGATGGTGTGATCGCGGAAGCGGGTTTTGAGGGCGTCGAGGCGGCCGTCGGCCGTGGTGTAGGTGCGGAGTTCGAAGACGCGGGTCGTGGACTCGGCGCGGGCGTGGCGGACGATGGAGACCGCGAAGCAGGCCAGCAGAAGGGCGCAGGCGGGGGCAGCGATGCGGGTGCGAAGCATGAAGACATTCTACAGGGGCGGGCGGGTGGGGGCTCAGGCGGCGGGACCGGGGACGGCGGCGGGGACCGGGGCGTTGGATTCGGTTTCGAGGAAGGCGGCGACGCGGGAGCGGGCGAGCTCGGTGAGGCGGGCGCGGTCGTGGAGGGTGACGGATTCGGTGGGGATGGGGTCGGCGATTTTGATGACGACGCGGCCGGGGCGGGGTTGCATGGAGCCCATGGGGAGAATTTCGCGGGTGCCGATGAGGGCGACGGGAACGAGCGGGGCGCGGGCCTTGATGGCGATGTAGGCGGCGCCGTCGGTAAAGGGGCGCAGGACGCCGCTGTGGGAGCGGCCGCCCTCGGGGAAGACGAGCAGGGAGATGCGGCGCTGCTGGATGGTTTCGGCGGCGTGGGAGAGAGTTTTGAGGGCGCGGCGGGGATTGCCGCGGTAGACGGGGATGTGGCCGGCGCGGGCGAGGTGGGAGCCGAGCAGGGGGATCTGGAAGAGGCCGTGCTTGGCGAGGAAACGGAACGGGAGCGGCAGGTGGGCGAGGACGACGGGAGTGTCCATGTAGCTGAGGTGGTTGACGGCGAGGACGCAGACCGAGTCGGCGGGGAGTTTCTCGAGGCCCTCGACGGTGACGCGGACGCCGGAGACGCGGAGGAGGATGCGGGCCCAGATGCGGGCGAGAGAGATCTGGCGGGCGCCGCCGGCATCGAAGAACGAGACGGCGAGGTTGAGGCAGCCGAAGAAGAGCGTGGCGAGGATGATGAGCGGGTCTGTGAAAAAGAGGGCCCGGAGGAGCGGCATCAGGAACCATTGTAGGGCGCTGGAGGCGGGGAGTTGACGGCGGCGAAGAGATGCGCCTAGGCTGATTCATGGACCGCCGCAGTTTTCTCACCTCCTCCGCGGGCGTTGTCGCCGCATTTCAATCCGGGGCCACGGCACGGGCACAGGCCGCCGCGCAGGCCGCCAGCGGGCGTCCGGCCGACAGCGTGGCGCGCGACGAAGATTTTTGGATGTACATCCGCCACGCGTTCACCGTGGACCGGAACATGATCAACCTGAACAACGGGGGCGTGTCGCCGTCGCCGAAGATGGTGATGGACACCGAGATCCGGTACCTGGAGATGGAGAACCTGAGCCCGTCCTATTACATGTGGAACGTGCTGGACCCGGGGATCGAGACGGTGCGGCGGCGGCTGGCGCGGACCTTTGGCTGCGATCCGGAAGAGATCGCCATCACGCGGAACGCGAGCGAGGGGCTGGAGATCGTGCAGTTGGGGATGCAGTTGAAGCCGGGCGACGAGGTGCTGACGACCAACCAGGACTATCCGCGGATGATCACCACCTGGCAGCAGCGGGAGCGGCGGGACGGGATTGTGCTGAAGCAGATCACGTTTCCGGTGCCGCCGCCGAGCATGGACTATCTGACCAAGCGGATCGAGGATAACATCGGGCCGCGGACGAAGGTGATACACATCTGCCACATCACGAACCGGACGGGACAGATTTTTCCGGTGAAGGCGATCTGCCAGATGGCGCGCCAGAGGGGGATTGAGGTGGTGGTGGACGGGGCGCACGCGTTCTGCCAGTTTCCCTTCACGCAGGCGGACCTGGACTGCGATTACTACGGGACGTCGCTGCACAAGTGGACGCTGGCGCCGATCGGGACGGGGATGCTGTACGTGAAGAAGGACAAGATCGAGAAGATCTGGCCGATGATGGCGGCGCCGGACACGATGAACGGGAACATCCGGAAGTTCGAGGAGATCGGGACGCATCCGGCGTCGCAGCGGAACGCGGTGACCGAGGCGCTGAATTTTCACGAAAGCATCGGGGCGGAGCGGAAGGCGGCGCGGTTCCGGTATTTGCGGAAGAGGTGGTCGGACCGGCTGCGGACGCTGCCGGGAGTGAAGATACTGAACAGCGAGGATCCGGAGCAGAGCTGCGGGATCGGGTTTGTGAGCGTAGACGGATTCGACGCGCCGAAGCTGGCGCAGCATTTGTGGGAGAAGTACCGGATCTGGACGGTGGCGATCGTGACGCCGGGCGAATACCAGGGGCTGCGGGTGACGCCGAACGTTTACACGACGCTCGAAGAGGTGGACACGTTCGCCGATGTGATGGAGAAGATCATCCGGCGGGGTTCGCTGCCGGCCTGAGGGTATTTTCGGCGAGCAGGAGGGGGCGGGCTTCGCCGGCCAGAAACAGCGAGCCGGCGAAGAAGACGGCGGTGCCGGGCGGGGCTTCGAGGGCGTGGCGGACGGCCTCGGCGACAGTGGGGATGACGGTGACGCGCGCGGGATCGGGGGCGAGGGTCCGAATGGTTTCCGGAGGCATGGCGCGGGAGTTTTCGGGCTGCGTGGCGAGGATGGAATCGAACAGGGGGAAGAGGAGGGAGGCGATTTCGGCGACCGCTTTGTCGCGCATGGCGGCGAAGACAAGGCGGCGGGGGCGGGAGGCGAAGAAGCGCCGGATGTAGGCGGCGAGGGCGGCGGCGCCGGCGGGGTTGTGGGCGCCATCGAGGATGATATCGGGGCGTTTGTGGACCCATTCGAGGCGCGCGGGCCATCGGGTTTGGGCGATGCCCGCGGGCGCGACGTGGAGCAGATCGAGGGCGATGGCGGCGGTAAGAGCGTTCTCGGCCTGGTGCTCGCCGGCGAGAGGGCATTCGATGACGGGGCCGGCGGCGGTGCGGATGGTGCAGCCGTCGGGGCGGAGGTCGAGGGAGTCGATTTTCCAGTCCGTGGTGAGGACGACGGGGACGCCGAGTTCTTCGGCGCGGGCGAGGATGACGGCGAGGGCTTCGGGGCGCTGGCGGGCGACGACGGCGATGCAATCGGGCTTGAGGATGCCGGCCTTTTCCGAGGCGATGCTTTCGAGGGTGGAACCGAGGAAATTCTGGTGGTCGTAATCGATGGGGGTGAGGACGCAGATTTCGGCCCGGGCGACGTTGGTGGCGTCGAGGCGGCCGCCGAGTCCGGTTTCGAGAACGGTGAACTCGACGCCGAGCCGGCGGAAGAGAACGAAGGCCATGGCGGTTACGGTTTCAAAGTAAGTGGGGTGTAAGTCGAGGGCTCCCGAGAGTAACATACGCGCGGCGGTTTGATGGACTTCGTCGAAGGCGGCGGCGAATTCCTCGGGGGCGACGGGGCTGCCGGCGATGCGGATGCGCTCGGTGGGCTCGACCAGGTGGGGCGAGGTATAGAGGGCGGTGCGGAAGCCGGCGGCGCGGAGGCCGGCTTCGATCATGGCGCTGGTAGAGCCTTTGCCGTTGGTGCCGGCTATGTGGATGGTGCGGGAGGCGAGGTGGGGATTGCCGAGGGCTTCGAGCAGGGCGGCGATGCGCTCGAGGCCGAGCTTGGCGGTATGGATCTCGTTGCCGAGGGAGTAGAGATAGCGGACGGCTTCGGGGTAAGTCATGCGGCGGGGGGGACGGGGGCGCGGCGGCGATGGTAGATCATCCAGCCGAGCCAGGCGAGCAGGAAGCAGCCGCCGAGGAGTTTGCCTTCGAAGATGGCCGTGGACTGCACGCCGGCGGGCGGGCTGAGCGAGAGCACCATGGCGGCAAGAGAGACGGCGAAGCCGGAAACGGCGGGGATGCGCTGGCCGAATTTATAGGCGCTGGCGAAGATGTAGAGGAAGGGGAGGAAGCCGGTGAGGGTGCACATGTCGACCAGGGTTTGATAGGCGGCGCCGAGGGTTTCGCCGGCCTGGAGGGCGACGAGGAAGAGGCTGGCGGCGATGCCCTGGCTGAGGAGGGAGACGTGGGGCGTGCGCCAGCGGGGATGGAGGCGGGAGAAGGCGGGGGGCATGTGGCGGTCGAGGCCGATGGCGTAGGGGAG
>DAIDHC010000153.1 GCA_027452065.1 Bryobacterales bacterium | reverse complement strand
GCCGCGATCCTGACGCTGGCTTTGGGAATCGGGGGGACGACGGCGATCTTCACGCTGATTCATGCGGTGATGCTGCGTTCGCTGCCGGTGGCGAATCCGGCGGCGCTTTACCGGGTCGGCGACGGGGACGATTGCTGCGTGGAGGGCGGTCCGCAGGAGCGGTGGGGGATGTTCTCGTTCCCGCTGTATGAGCAATTGAAGAAGGCGATGCCGGAGTTTGAAGAAGTGGCGGCGTTTCAGGCCGGCCGGGGGCGTTTGAACGTGCGGCGGGAGGGCGTGGCGGCGCCGGCGACTCCTCTGAACTCGGAGTACGTGACGGGCAGTTATTTTTCGACGCTGGGCGTGAGGGCGTTGGGCGGGCGTGTGTTGACGCCGGAGGACGACCGGCCGTCGGCGCCTCCGGTGGTGGTGATGAGCCATCACACGTGGCAGGCGACCTATGGGTCCGATTCATCGGTGGTGGGGGCGACGTTCACGATTGACGGGCATTCGTTCACGGTGATCGGGGTGACGCCTCCGGGATTTTTCGGCGAGATGCTCGAGGGGGATCCGCCGGACATCTGGATTCCGATTCAACAGGAGCCGATGATCGCCGGCGAGAGCACGCTGCTACGCCAGCCGGTGGGCGCGTGGCTGCGGGTGATTGGACGCCTGCGGGCGGGCGCTTCGGCAAACGGAATGGCGGCGCGGCTGACCGTGATTCTGCGGCAGTGGATCGAGCATGACTCGGGCTATCCGCCGAACTGGATGGCGGAAATCAAGAGAGTTCTTCCGAAGCAGACGATCAACGTGGTTCCGGCCGGCGCCGGTGTGGCGGCAATGAAGGAAGAGTATGGGCGCAGTCTGCAGATCCTGCTGGCGGTGTGCGGGATGGTGCTGCTGATTGCGTGCGCCAATGTGGCGAACCTGCTGCTGGCGCGGGCGGTGGCGCGGCGGACGCAGACGGCGCTGCGGCTGGCGATCGGGGCCAGCCGGAGACAGATTGTCGCGCAAGCGCTGGTGGAGAGCGTCGTGTTGTCGATCGGCGGAGGCGTTGCGGGGCTGGTGGTGGCGGGCGGGGCCGCGAAGCTGCTGCTGATGCTGGCGTTCCGGAATGCTCATTTCCTGCCGATCAGCGTGATTCCCTCGCCGCTGGTGTTGGGGAGCGCATTCGGGTTGGCGCTGCTGACAGGCGTGATTTTCGGAGCGGCGCCGGCGTGGTTTGACACGCGGACGGATCCGGTGGAAGCTCTGCGGGGGTCCGGGCGGAGCACGGCGGACCACTCCGGCATCGCGCGCAAGGCGCTGCTGGTGGTGCAGACGGCGCTGTCGGTGGTGTTAGTGGCGGGGGCGACGATGCTGGGGCGCAGCCTGAACAAAATGGAGCACCAGAACTTCGGTTACCGGACGGAGGGCCGCGTGGTTATTTCGCTGAACCGGCCGCCGGCGACTTACACGGTGCCGAAGCTACTGGCGATTTATCGAAGGATCGAATCGGGTCTGAATGCGCTGCCCGGCGTGGCGGGATCGGGAATGGCTTTGTACAATCCGCTGACCGATAACTGGGGCGAACTCATTCTGGTATCCGGACATCCGCAGCCGAAGATGAATGAGGATGCCGGAGCATCCTGGGACCGCGTCAGCGCGAATTATCTGCAGAACTTCGGCCTGGGTGTGCTGCGGGGGCGGAACTTCACCGAGGCCGACAATGAGACGTCGTCGCCGGTGGCGATCGTGAACGAGGCCTTTGCGCGGCGATTTTTCAAGAGCGGGGAGGATCCGATCGGACAGCATTTCGGGCTGGACCTGCCGGAGAACGCAGGTACGTTTCAGATTATCGGCGTGGTGGCGGACGCCAAGTTCGCGGGGTTTAATCTGACGAAGCCGGCGCGCCCGATGTTCTATGTGCCGCTGGCGCAGAACGTGAATTACGCGAACGAGATGATGAAGAGGATCGAGACGCAGTCCCACTTCGTGGGCGGCATCATGCTGGTGACGCAGATTCCGCCGGGAACGCTCGAACCCGAGGTGAAGCGGGTACTGGCGCAGTCGGATCCGAACTTGACCATCAACAGCGTGAGACGGATGGAGGAGCACGTGGCATTGATGTTCGACCAGGAACGGGCGGTGGCGAGCCTGGCGGCGCTGTTTGGAGTTGTGGCGCTTCTGTTGGCGGCGGTGGGGTTGTATGGCGTGACGGCTTACACGGTGGCGCAGAGGACGAACGAGATTGGGGTGCGGATGGCGCTGGGGGCGGACCGGGCGAAGGTAATTCGCTTCGTGCTGGCCGGGGCTACGGCGCGGTCCGCGCTCGGGCTGGCGCTGGGACTTCCGCTGGCGGTGGCTGCGGGGCGCCTGATCTCGTCGCAGCTCTATGGGGTGTCGTTCTGGGATCCGCTGGCGCTGCTTGTGGCGGCGGGCGCGCTGGGCATCTGTTCGCTGGTGGCGGCTCTGATTCCGGCGAGCGTGGCGGCGTCGATTGCTCCGATGGAGGCGCTGCGGGCGGAGTGAGCGTTCAGCGATCAGCGGTATGGGGTGACCCCATCGAGTGAGACGATGCCGGTTGCAGACAGTCGCCATTCGCTGGCTTTTTCTGGACGGGCGGCGAGGTTGCTGTCGACGGTGGAGCGTTAGCAGGCGGCGTTGCCGCGGCCGACGCCGATCAGATTCCAAGCGTGCGACGTGAGAGCCCCTCCGCTCGGGATGCGCCCCGTGGGCGGGGGCCCGTGGGATTCGGGGGAATTATAACTTTGGCGGGGGTGCGGGTGGAGTGTCGCGGGTTATTCGATGCTCCACTTTAACGGGGAGTGGCAGGGGCGGGTGAGGGGGTCGTCGTAGTGGTTGGGGCTGATGCGGAGGGAGTAGCCGAGGCGGTTAAAACGGCATCGCCTGAGGACGTCCCGCGCCGGACGATGCGTTGAGCGAGGTCCGCAGCGCCTGGGAGGCTCATTGCGATTTCCTATGGCGACCTGGTTGGGATCTGTGATGCACCGCCCGATCTTCTCAGCGCTCCGGTGCCTCGTTCTGCCTGGCGGCGTGAGCGGCTGTCGAGGTCGATTCCGTAGTAGTCGGAGATCAATTCAACTTGGAGACGCAGCCCTTCGAGGGTCTCCTTGACGTCGGAGGCCCTCGCGTTTGTGCGAAGCAGGAGGAGGTTCGTGTCGACCAGTGAGCGGCACAAAGCCTCGCTCGCCAGGGCTTGGCGATATTGGACCCCTGCGACGATCAGGGCCGACGCAAGGATGGAGAAAGCGATGATCGTCTGCGGTTGGAACTGGGGCCAGTGAATTTTGGGCCGTTCTCGCAAAGTTCGGCGCGGCGGTGGCGCGGTGGCGCTTTTGGGGGCCGGAGCGCGATCGTCGCCGATCGGCCCGCTTGGGCGCGGATCATGGATGCTTTCGTTGAAAGCGTAGTAGGGATCGTCGTCGGGCATCCTGGATTTCAGTGGTCGCCTCTTTGGCTTCGTCTCACCTGATCCAATTGCGAACGGTGACCGCACCACCGGCTTCGGCGTCGGCAAGGAAGCGGAGCTTCACGAGGGGTGTGTTGACCGGAGGTCCTGCCGGGCGCGCTGCAGTTTATCGCGAAGGGCCTCGGGGAGGGGTTGGGCGGCGCTGCGGGCTTGCTTCCAGATCTCATTCTGGCGGGCGGGGTGGGCGTCGATGGCGGGTTGGTGGGCGAGGTAGTAGGCGATGGCGCCGCCGTAAGCTTCTTCGAGGCTGAGTAGCTCGAAGTTCTGGCAGATGGTTTCGGGGGGCTCGCCGCGGCGGAAGGCGTGGACAATCGAATCGAGGGAGATCCGAGTGCCGGCGACGAAATAGCCGCCGTCCCGCTCTTCAACGTACTGGGCGGCCATGCTGCCTTGATTGTACAGCCGCCCGGGGCGGCGCTATTCGATGCTCCACTTTAACGGGGAGTGGCAGGGGCGGGTGAGGGGGTCGTCGTAGTGGTTGGGGCTGATGCGGAGGGAGTAGCCGAGGCGGCCGCTTTGCTGGGGGACGAAGACTTCGCGATATTCGAAGGCCTGGCCGAGTTGGGCGGCGGGTTTGAGGGTCATGATCTCGGTGTCTTCGAGGCGGCCGTTGGGGCCGATGCGGCCGACGACGGCTTCGACGCGGACATCGGAGGGGCTGAGGCCGGCGAGGTCGACGACGGCGCGCATGGGGACGGGGGCGCCGGTGAGGACGGGGCCGTCGGGGCCGGCGCCGATTTCGACGAAGCGGACGGAGTTCCAGAGGCTGTCGACGCGCTCGTGCCAGAGGGTGACGGAGCGGGCGTTTTCATAGGCGCCGGATTGCATATCGAGGGCGGCGGCGTGGGCGGGGTCGTAGAACTCGGACATGTATTCGCCGACCATGCGCCAGGCGTTGAAGCCGGGGCTGATGTGGCGGAGGGAGGACTTCATGCGGCGGACCCATTCGAGGGGGACGGCGCCATCGCCGCGGTCGTAATAGAGGGGAACGATTTCGTTTTCGAGCAGGGAGTAGATGGCGCGGGCGTGGGATTCGTCCTGATCGGAGGAATAGGGCTCGCGGTCGCCGATGGCCCAGCCACCGGAGACTTCGAAGGCCTCGTCGAACCAGCCGTCGAGGATGGAGAGATTGAGGATGCCGTTGATGGCGGCTTTCATGCCGCTGGTGCCGCAGGCTTCCTCGCCGCGGCGGGGAGTGTTGAGCCAGATGTCGGCGCCCTGGACGAGCTCGCGGGCGACGTCCATGCCGTAGTCTTCCATGAAGACGATGCGGCCGGAGAGTTCGGGATCGCGGGAGAGCTGGACGATTTCGCGGATGAACATTTTGCCGGGCATGTCCTTGGGGTGGGCTTTGCCGGCGATGACGATCTGAACGGGGCGTTTGGGATGGGTGAGGATGCGTTTGAGGCGGTCGGGGTCCTGGAAGAGGAGGGTGGCGCGTTTGTAGGTGGCGAAGCGGCGGGCGAAGCCGATGGTCAAGGTCTCGGGGTCGAGGAGGTCGAGCATGCGGCGGTGCTCGGCGGCGGAGGCTTTGCGGTTGAGGGCGCGCTCGGCGCAGCGTTCGCGGACGAAGGCGGTGAGGGTGCGTTTGCGGCGGCGATGGGAATCCCAGAGCTCCTGGTCGGGGATGTCGGAGACGAGGTCCCAGATTTTGGGGTCGGGGTAGCGCTCGCGCCAGTCGGGGACGAGGTACTGGTCATAGAGCTGGGCGATCTCGCCGTTGAGCCAGGCGGGGAGGTGGACGCCGTTGGTGATGGAGGCGATGGGGATTTCCCAGACGGGGAGCTTGGGCCAGAGGCCCTGCCACATTTCCTGGCTGACTTCGCGGTGGATGCGGCTGACGGCGTTGCGGAACGCGGAGCAGCGGAGGGCGAAGATGGCCATGGAAAAGGGGTCGCCGCCGCCGGCGTTCTGGTGGCGGCCGAGGGCGAGGAACTCGTCGAAGGGGATGCCGTTTTCGCGGCAGTAGGGCTCGAAGTAGGAGTACATCATGCCGGTGTCGAACAGGTCGATGCCGGCGGGGACGGAGGTGTGGGTGGTGAAGACGTTGGCGCGGCGGGTCGCTTCGAAGGCTTCCTGGAAGCGGAGGCCATGCTCCTGCATGAGGAGGCGGACGCGCTCGATGGCGAGGAAGGCGGAGTGGCCTTCGTTCATGTGATAGACGGTGGGCTCGAGGTCGAGGGCGCGGAGGACGCGGAGACCGCCGATGCCGAGGACGATCTCCTGGCGGATGCGTTTATGAGGGTCGCCGCCGTAGAGCTGGTCGGTGATTTCGCGGTCCTCGGCCGAGGAATTTTCGGGGATGTTGGTGTCGAGCAGGTAGAGTTTAACGCGGCCGACATCCATGTGCCAGACCTTGATGGAGACGTCGCCGGAGGGGAGCTTGACGCTGACGAAGACTTCGGAGCCGTCCAAACGGGTGTAGGGGCGGACGGGGAGGGTATAGAAATCGTTGGCGGGGTTGCGCTCCTGCTGGACGCCGTCGGGGTTGAGGACCTGTTTGAGATAGCCCTTCTGATAGAGGAGACCGATGGCGATGAGGGGGAAGCCGGCGTCGGAGGAGGCTTTGAGGTGGTCGCCGGAGAGGACGCCGAGGCCGCCGGAGTAAATGGGCATGCAGTCGACTAAACCGTACTCCATGGAGAAGTAAGCGATGAGTTTGCCGTCGGGAGCGTTGGCGGGGGCGTCGAGGTAGGCGTCGAGGCGTTCGCAGGCGTGGCGGTAGACGGCGAGGTAGCGGGGGTCGTTGGAGGCGCGGTCGAGGACGGACTGGGGGAGGCGGCCGAGCATGAGGACGGGGTTATGGCCACAGGATTTCCAGAGTACGGGGTCGAGACGGCGGAAGACGGCGCGGACGGAGTGGTCCCAGCTCCACAGAAGGTTGTAAGCGATTTCGTGGAGGCGGCAGAGCTTCTCGGGCAGCGCGGGGCGGACGAGGAACTCTTTTAGGGGTTGGATTTGAAAGGACATCGTTTCAGATAACCCACCTATTCTATGACAGAGACGGCGGCGTGTGAGGCGGGCGGCGAACGGCAGGATCTCGACGGGTGACGAGCGGTGGAGGCGGGCCGGGCGAGGGGTGAGGGGCATAGGCTGCTTGGGACCCCAGGTACCGATGGGGAGGTGTACCAGGGCCGGGAAGCGGGAGCGGGCCGGGCGGCGGGCCGAGGCGTTTTGCGGGCGGGGCGCGCGGGGTTGAGCGGGCTGGAGGGGCTCAAAAGGGCGGCGGAGGCATTGTTCCGGGCCGCCGGCGCGGGACGGGAAAAGTTCCGGACGACGGTGTCGGGCGAGGTGGAGGGCTGGTATGCTGTCCAGTTATGACCAAGCGGGCGGGGTGGGCGCTGGTGCTGGCGATGGGGTTTGCGGGGCGGGGGTTTGGGGCGCGGGTGGAAACG
>DAIDHC010000152.1 GCA_027452065.1 Bryobacterales bacterium | reverse complement strand
CACGCTCGAGACGCTCCATTCCTACGCGCTGACCAGCCACACGCGCGACACCGCGGTGTGGAACGTTCCCGACGGCGCGGCCGTCACCTGGGTCCGCATGGGACAGGGCAACGTCGGCATTCGCGACTACCTGCTCCGTTTTGCCGAGTTGTGTCCGGGCTGCGCGCTTTCGCTCGAGAGCATTGTCTACGGGCCGAGGATGTTCCCCTGGCGAAAGACCGATTTCTGGGACGCCTACCCGGACGTTCCCGCTTACTCGTTCAGCCGCTTTCTGAAGATCGCCGAATCCGGCAAACCAACGCCAGGGTATTCCTTCGATCGCGGGCCGCAACTGGAGCGCGAGGACCTCGAGGCGAGTCTGACCTACGTCCGGGATCTGTTCGGGATCTGAAATTCGAAGGAGACTCACCATGGGCCGGCTGGAAGCGAAAGCAGCGATTGTTACGGGCGGCACCCGCGGGATCGGCTCCGCGATTGCGCGGTCGTTTGCGCGCGAAGGGGCGGACGTGATGCTTTGCGGACGCAAGCCCGATGGAGTTCAGAAGGCCGTGGCGGAGCTTCAGGGCCTGGCCGGGCGGGTGACCGGAATTCCCTGCCACGTCGGCAAGCCCGAGGATCTCAACACTCTGGTGGAGACGGCGATGCGCGAATTCGGCAAGGTGGACATTCTGGTGAACAACGCCGCAACCAATGTCGCCCAGGGGCCGTGTCTCACCTTCGATGAAGGGCAGTTCGACAAGATGGTGGAGGTGAATCTGAAGAGCACTTTCCGGCTGGTGAAGCTGGTGGCGCCGGCGATGATCGAGCGGGGCGGCGGATCGATCATCAACATCGCCTCGATCGCCGGCATCCGGCCGCAGTTCGAGAGCCTGCTGTACAGCATGACCAAGGCGGCCCTGATCATGATGACCAAATCGTACGCGGTGGAGTTTGGTCCGCGGGGCGTGCGCGTGAACGCGATCGCGCCGGGTCTGATTCAGACGGTGCTGAGCGAATTTTTCTGGAAGGACCCGGAGAAATCCGCGAAGCTGATGTCGCTCCAGCCGATCCAGCATCTCGGTCAGCCCGCCGAAGTGGCCGAGATCGCCGTCATGCTTGCCGCCGAAGAGTCCAGCTATCTCACGGGCCAGACCATCACGGTTGACGGCGGACGCCTGTTAGCCTGGTAAAGGAGCGCTCGGCGGCACCATGAAAGCCCGGTCACTTTTACTCCTGCTCCTCGCTCTTCCCGCATGCGCGGGACTGGTGGAGGACGTGATGCGGGACATGTCGCAAGGCCGGTTTGCCGCCGCATTGGAGGCTGTGCAGGAGGCCGAGAAGAGCGGCGGCGTGACTCCGGAAACGCTCGAGGCGCTCTCCTGGCTTGCCCGCGGCGAGGCGGCGACCGGGCAACTGGCGGCGGCCGAAACTCATGCCTCGCGCGTGCTCCGTCTGTCGGCCACCGAACTGCGGCGCCGCACGCTGGACGCCGAGCCGCACCTGCCGCTGGCCCTTGGCGCGGCGATTGAAGTGAAGTCCGATCTGATGAACCGCCAGGGCCAGCGCACCGCCGCCCTCCAGTTCCTACGGAGCGAGTTTGCGACCTATCGCTCGACCTCGATTGCGCCGCGCATCCAGAAGAACATCAATCTCATCAGCCTGACCGGGCAGCCGGCGCCGGAGCTGCGCTACACCAGCTACCTCGGTCCGCGGCCCGCACCGCTGGCATCGCTCCGCGGCAAACCGGTGCTGCTATTTTTCTGGGCGCACTGGTGCAGCGACTGCCGGGCGGAGATCCCGATTCTGATGAATATCAAGAACGAATTCGGGCCTCGCGGCCTCGCGCTCTGCGGCCCGACACGGCTTTATGGCTACACAGCTCAACAAGAAGATGCCCCGCCCCAACTGGAGCTGAACTTCATCGCTCGCGTACGCCAGGCCTTTTACACGCCGCTCGGCGATGTCCCCATGCCGGTCGGCACCGAAAATTTCGTCCGCTACGGCGCCAGTTCCGTTCCCACTCTGGTGCTGATCGACCGCAATGGAATCGTCCGCCTCTATCATCCCGAGGCGATGACGGAGGCGGAACTCCGCGCGGCAGTCTCGGCAATCATGTAACGTTTCGAAAGAAAGAAAGAGGATCTCCCGATGACCATCAGCCAGATGCTACTCAGTGAATTCGACTCGGAAATGGCGAACACCCGGAAGACACTTGAACGCGTGCCTACGGGCAAGCTGACCTGGAAGCCGCACGAAAAATCCATGGCTATGGGCCGGCTGGCGGGGCACATCACCGAGATGCTCAGCTGGGCGAAGCTGACGATGGAGTCCGATTCGTTCGATATTGCACCGGTGGGCGCTCCCGCTTACCAGGCGTTCCAACCGGCCTCGACCGCCGAGATTCTGGCCGCCTTTGACGCGGCGCTGGTCCCCTTGCGCCAATCCATCGCCTCGGCCGGCGACGATCATTTTTTGAAGCAATGGGCGCTGCTGCAAGGTGGTACGACTCTGATGGCCATGCCGCGGTTCGCCTGCGTCCGCGGGATGATTTTCAACCACATCATCCACCACCGCGCTCAGCTCAGCGTCTATCTGCGCCTGAACGACGTTCCCGTCCCGGCGCTCTACGGACCGTCCGCCGACGAATCCTAGGGCTTAATCGAGCGCCGCCAGGACTTCCCCGGCGTGCCCTTCGACTTTCACCTTCGGGAAGATCTTCCGGATCTTTCCGTCCTTGCCGATCACGAACGTCGTGCGTTCGATGCCCATGTACTTCTTGCCGTACATGCTCTTCTCTTTCCACACGCCGTAAGCCTCAGCGGCTTCATGGCCGGTGTCGGCAAGAAGCGAGAAAGGAAGGTCGAACTTCTGCTTGAACTTCATCTGGGCGGCCGATTTGTCCGGCGAGACCCCGACGATCACGGTGTCCCGTTTGGTGAACACTTTCCCGTGATCGCGAAAGTCGCAGGCCTCCTTCGTGCAGCCCGGCGTGTCGGCCTTCGGGTAAAAGTACAACACGACGTTCTTACCCTTCAGCCCAGACAACGCGAGGGGCTTCCCGTGTTCGTCCTCCAAACGGATCTCCGGGGCGGCGTCGCCCTCTTTCAACTCGCGGTTCGCCATATGCCGGATTGGATTACTCTACCGGCACCGCGGCGCCTTTTTGTTGCTTGCCGCCCTTGGAAATGTGCTCGATCCGGAGGTCGACCAGGGCGCGGACGCCCTTCCAGAACTCGACCCGGGACGCGCGAAAATGCTGCCGCACGTCTTCCGGCGGCAGAACACCTTCGACAAACTCGCCGACTTCGGCCACAAAATCGGAGAACCGCGGCCGGGGACGCGTGGAATCACCTGTTTGTTCGGTCATCGCAGCCACCTCAATCCTTCTCCCTCCAGTATCCTACGCCTGGGAGGGGGCGTCGGACAGGATTTCGAAGCTCGACGTGATTTCAGCGCCCGGCCGCAGGGATGCGGAGACGCTGCAATACTTGGTTTCGCTCAACTCGATGGAACGCGCCACGGCCTCGGGTGTGATTCCGACGCCCCGGACGATGTGGTGAACGTGAAGTTTGCGGAATTTTCTGGGATGCTCCGGCTCGCGCTCGGCAGTCACGACGGCCTCATATCCGGTGACTTTCATACGCTTCTTTTCAAGAATCGACACCACATCGACGCCGGTACAGCCGCCCAGCGCCAGCAACACCATCTCCACCGGCGAGACGGCGCTCTTCCGCTCCGGATTGGTGTCCATCGCCATCGCATGTCCCCCGGGACTGATGCCCACCAGCAGCCCGTCCCCGGCCCACTTCACCGTCGCCTGCATGTTCCCAGCCGCCATCACGCCACCTCCCGAAGCTCCACCGTCAACACCTTGTTTTCCAGACGCGCCCGCGCCGGCACCAGTCCGGCCATGGTTACCGGCAACCCGATGTGACGCCGAAGAGTGCCGATCTGCACAACCAGCTCGTCTCCTTTTTTGAACAGACCCACTTCGCCCTTCGTCGCGAAAGGCAGGCGGAGGCGCACCTGGTACTGGCCGTCGCGTTTTTCAAATGTGTAGGGGCGCTCCAGGCTGCTGACCGCCGCCGGATCCTCGCCGCTGCCATACAACACATCGGCCACGCGCTCCAGCAGCGCCAGCCCCATCACCTCCTGCTGGAACAGCGGCACCCTTTGCACCGGAACCGGAGCAAAGTACTCGTCGATCTCTTTGAGCAGAAGTTCCTGCGACCGGCGCCAGTCCACGAAAAAGGCGTCACTCACCGCCTCCGGAAGAACGCGATTCACCAGAATCCGGTCAACGGTGAGCCCATGGAGAGAAAAGTAGACAAAGGCCCGCTGCGTCTCGCGCAGCACCATTCTCTCCGGGTTGGTCACCAGCCGGACGCTCGTCTGGAGCGGGTCGTCGAGCAGTTCATCGATACCGTCCAGCTTCTGGAACAGGTCGAGCATGTTGGCGAAGTAGCTGTCGGCGGGAAGTTCCACCGGGGACACGCGATTGGCGATCGGGCGGACGGCCTTCATCAGTGTCCGCTGCATCGGAAACACGTGTTTCATGTACCAGTCGAGCGTTGTCGGCATGCTGACGAAGCGCAGCGACTCGGCCGTGGGGGCGCAATCGAGAATCACCACCTCGTATCGCTGCTCGCGCCGGTATTGATTGACGTACATCATCGCGCTGAGCTCTTCCATGCCGGGCAGAATGGCAAGCTCATCCGCTTCGACGTCACTCACGCCGGTGGCTCTGAGCACCGACACCAGGTAGGAAGACACCTCGCGCCAATGGCGCTTGATCTCGCGCTGGATGTTGACCTCGTGAATATCGAGAAAGTCGTTCACGCGGTATGGGTCGGAGGTGGCGTTGGTGAAAAGATCGACGCCGAGGTTGAACGAATCGGCAAGGCTGTGCGCCGGGTCGACGCTCATCACCAGCGTCTTCACGCCCCTCTGCGCGAGTCTGACCCCGGTCGCCGCGGCGAGGCTCGTTTTGCCGACTCCGCCCTTGCCGCTGAACAAAAGGATCCGCATATCACCAGGATAGCGGACAGGTCTTCGTGCTCCCTCGTTTTTCGGTGTCTGGCGGAATCCGGGGGCCGCTCTCCCCCATCGACAGGATGTTCTCCCGGCGCCCCTCCGGATACGCTGGGACGGTAGGGAGAGGACGAAAGTCATGGCTGATTTTTTCCAGACCGGCGCCGTTGCAACCCTCCATCACCTGAAACCGAACGAAACCCCGCGCCTGGAACAGGAGCTCGAGGCATATGCTTCCACCGCTGCCATCGGCCTGGCTCTTCCGGCGCTGTTCACGGAGTTCGAACATCCGGCGATGCGCGGCATAGTCATGCAATTGCGCCAGCATCGCTACCTGCGGCGCATTGTCGTGGCCCTCGGGCGCGCCGACGCGGCACAATATCGCATCGCGCGTGCTTTCTTCGACGGCATGGAGACGCCGGTGACCTTTCTTCAGGTCGACCACGAACGTATCCTGCGCCTGTTCCACCTGCTTGAGGAAAAAGGTCTCCCGATGTATGGGGCCGGCAAGGGGCGCACCTGCTGGCTTGCTGCCGGCTACCTGCTGGCGCGCGGAGACACCGACGTGATCGCGTTTCACGACTGCGACATCCGCAATTATGACGGCGGGCTTCTGGCGCGGCTCTGCTATCCGCTGGCGCATCCCGGCCTGGGCTTCGAGTACGCCAAGGGCTACTATGCCCGCGTCTCGGATCAACTGCACGGCCGCGTGACGCGGCTGTTTTTCACGCCGCTGGTCCGCGCGCTGCGGGCGCTGGCGCCGGGCGAGCCCTATCTCGAATACCTGGACAGCTTCCGCTATGCGTTGTCCGGCGAGTTCGCCATGCGCGCGCCGCTGGCCCGGCAATGCCGCATGCAGGCTGACTGGGGGCTCGAGATCGGCATGCTCGCCGAAGCGTTCGACCACTGCGGAACCTCGCGCATCTGCCAGGTGGACATCGCCGACAACTACGATCACAAGCATCAGAGGCTCAGCGCCGATGATGCCTCGGGCGGGCTTCGCCGCATGAGCCTTGACATTGCGCAGGGCGTTCTTCGTTCGGCCGCCGCCCACGGACTGGCGCTCGGCTCGTCGGAGTTGCGCTCGCTTCAGATCCGCTATTGCCAGTTCGCGCGCGACGCCATCCGCGGCTACGAAGCCGACGCGATCTGTAATGGTCTGCTCTACAACCGCCATGCGGAGGAGACCACCGTTCAAGCCTTTTCCCGGAGCCTTACCGAAGCCGCCGCCGCCGTCTGCGATCAACCTCTCGGCGGCGATCAGTTGCCCTCCTGGGGCCGTGTTCTGGCCGCCGTACCTGAATTTTTCGAGCTGCTGCTCGACGCTGTTGCTGAAACCGACCCGCTGCGTCCCGTGCTTGTACCGGGTTGGGAAGAACCGCCGGCTGTCGCCCAAGCGGTTGCGGCGGGCCTGCGCCCGCTAGCCTTTCCGGAGAGGCTCCGCCATCAGCTCCAGTAAAGCGTCGTTCCAGCCAGCCGAACCAGTTTGCCGGGTAACGCGAGCACCCGGCAGCGCTCTCCGCATCTGCTCATCATGCGGAGAGCGCATTCTTATCGCGATGTCCACCTGCCGGAGAAATCCGACGTCGTTGGGCGCGTCGCCGAGGCCGACCGTAGTCACCGCGCCGCGGCTGCGCCGGTACCATTCGCTCAGCCGCTTCACCGCGCCCGCCTTGTCATTGGCTCCCGTCACATGAAAGAAGCGCCCGCCTTCCGTGCATCGTTTGCCCAGAGCCTGGATTGCGTTCAGCAAGGCCTCAGGGTTTTCGGGCGCCACGAATGGCTCGTCGAACTCTCGCCGTCTGGCCAGTTCCGCCTCCTCCAGGCCCAGCCCCGCCGCCTCCGCCACCTGTTCGACGCTCCAGTCGCCGAAACCGCGCGCCGGGGTGCCGCTGAGCCGGGACGCCTCCCGCAGCGCCGCTCTGAGCTCCGGATATTCGTCACCGAATCGGAGCATGTCGTAACCGGCCCTCTCCTGGGTGTCCGGCAGGTCGAACCCAAAATACGATTTCGGAATGAAGGCCGCCCCACCGTTCTCGACGATGAACGGATCGGTGTTGTTCAGACGCCGGCGCCAAAACTCCACCTCAGCCCTCGTCTTGCTGGTGCACAACACCAGCGGCCAGCCCTCGATCCTCAACCGTTCGAGAGCCGGCCGGGCCGCCTCGAAGCTATAAGTCTCGCGGTCCAGCAGCGTTCCGTCCATGTCGCTAAAAATGACGAACACCGTTTGCCCATCCGTCAATAACATACATCAAGCATCGCAACGCGGCACAATGGAAAGTAGCATGCGCTTGCCTTCGTGGCTCGTTCTGACGCTCGCCTTTGGCAGCCTGCTGGCGCTCCTGCTGGTCTCCGGCCTCGCCAGCATCCGCCGGTCGCGCCAGGTATACGCGCGCCTGCTCGAGCTGAACGACGCCTACCGCCGCAACGAAGACTGCCTGCACCGGATTCGCAGCGGCGTCAGCGAGTCCAGCCTCTATGTCCGCGATTATCTGTTGGACCCGACCTATCTCCGCGATGAGTACTACCGCAACGCCCTTCGCCAGTTTCGCGACAGCACTTCGCGCCAGTTGGACGAGTTGCAGCGGATCAGCGGTCCGGACCACGCCGGCCGCGTCGCCAACCTCACCGGGGAGGTCAACGCCTACTGGGAGTCTCTCAACCCCGTCTTCGAGTGGACGCCGGTGAAGAAGCGCGCCATGAGCTACATCTTCCTCCGGAATCGCGTCATGCCCCGCCGCGAGATCGTCCTCCGGCTCGTCGACCGTGTCGAGCAGATCAACAAATTCGACCTCGAGCGCCAGAAGCAGGACATCGCCGAAAGCGAACAGGATTTCAAGACATACGCCAAGCGTACTCTCGCGGTCGCCGAACTCCTCGGCCTCATCATCGCCGTCGTCTGCATCTACCGGGTGCTGACTCTGGAGCGGCGCTCGGAGGGCGAGCGCCGGCGCGCCGAGCAGGCCGAAAGCGAGCTCCGGGACCTGTCCAACCAACTCGTCCACGCCCAGGAGGCCGAGCGGAAGTCGATATCCCGCGAACTTCACGACGAGGTGGGCCAGATGCTCACCGGCCTGCGGATGGACCTGCGCGCACTCGGCCGCCTGCACGACGCTCCGTTGGAGCGCTTCCAGGCGCGTCTTGATCAGACCAAGGAACTGCTCGACCGCACGCTGAGCGCGGTCCGCGACATTGCCATGGGGCTGCGCCCTTCGATGCTCGACGACCTCGGCCTCATACCGGCGCTCGAATGGCAGGCGCGCGATTTTTCGCGCCGCTTCGACATCCCGGTCACCCTTGATCTCGATCCCTGCCTCGATCGCCTACCCGATCACCATCGCACCAACGTCTTCCGCATCGTCCAGGAAGCTTTGACCAACTGCGCCCGCCACGCTCACGCATCCCATGTCAGCATCTCGGTCTCCGAGTCCGCCGGTCTCATCCGCCTCATCATCGCCGACGACGGAGCCGGCATGGCGCCCCCGGCCGGCGGATCGCGGAGCCTGGGCCTGCTCGGGATGCAGGAGCGCGCCCGGGAACTGGGCGGCCGCCTGACCATCCGATCCGCGCCCGGCCGCGGCGCCAGCCTCACCTTCGAGATCCCGTCCAGCCTCCTCACGCCCGCACCCACCGCGGAGCTCACGTGACCGGCGCCCTCACGGTTCTGCTGGCCGACGACCACGGCATCGTGCGCAAGGGCCTTCGCGCCGTGCTCGAGGAGGAAGGCTTCGTCGTGGTCGCCGAGGCCGCCAACGGCCGCGATGCCGTTCGCCTCTGCGCCGAACACCATCCCAACGCCGCCGTCATTGATATCGCCATGCCCCAGTTGAACGGCATCGAGGCCGCGGCGCAGATCCAGAAAGTGAGCCCCGCCACCGGAGTCATCATGCTGAGCATGTACTCCGACGAAACCTACATTATGCGGGCGCTCACCGCGGGCGCCAAGGGCTACCTGCTGAAAGACACGGCCGGAGAGGATGTGCTGCCCGCCGTGCGCGCCGTCTCCCAGGGAAAGAGCTATTTCAGTCCCGGGATCGCCAAAACATTACTTGAGGACTATGTCCGCTACCTTCGCCAGCGCAAGCTGGAGGATTCCTACGACCTGCTCACCGAGCGCGAGCGCGAGGTGCTACAGCTTCTGGCGGAAGGCAAGTCCAACAAGGAGGCCGCCAACATTCTCGACCTCAGCCTATCGACTGTCGAGACGCACCGCACGAATCTGATGCAGAAGCTCAACCTCCACAGCACGGCGGAAATCGTGCTGTACGCGGTGCGCAAGAAAATCATCTGTGCGCCGGAGTGAGTATCGAATCAGCCGGGCCCCGCGCCGTGGGCATTTGTCATGAAGGCTGCTGGATCCAGGAAGTGTCGCGGCTGAAAAACCGCAACGCCTCCACCGCGCAGGCCACCAGCAGGCGGGCCGTCCGCGGATCGGCCTGGGCAACGGCGACGATCTGCCGGTGCAGCAGCGCCGCGTCCTCCGTCGCCAGAGCTCCGTTCCACGCCTTCCGCCGCGATTTGCCATACGACCGTGAAGCGCGGGTGACGGCCCGGTTCAGAAATCCGATCGCCTGCAAAGGAGGTACCCCTCCCAGCCTCAGGCACTCCTCGGCCCCGGCCAGCAGCGGAAACAGCAGGCTCTCGGCCAGAGTGAGCGCCGCCAGCACGAGCGGCTTCGCGTGGGGCTCCACCGTCTGCACGCGATATCCGCCGCGATGCAACAGACGCTTGGCCTCGATCAGCGCTTTCCTGTTGCCCTCAACCAGGCACCGGCCCTCCGCAGGCGCCTCCGCGTGGCACATCGATCCGGTATCGGCGCCCAGCCGGGCCAGCGGATGCAGCATGCTCGAATCCAGCCACGTGTCCAGCAGAAGCACAGTTTTTCCATCCCACTGCACCGCCGCCGAAGCGAGCGCCGACACCACCGCCGGCACCTCGTCATCCGGCACTGCGATACAGATGATCCGGCAGTGCGCGAGATCCTCGTAACGGCGCACCGCGCTGCCCGCCCCGATCCCGTTCGCAATCCGGCTGGCGAAGCGAAGCGAGTGCGATTTTACCGGCCCCAGGCGCTCGGTCAGGCCGGGCAGCCGGGCGAACGCCGAACTGGTCACCTTACCCGACCCGATCAGGCCCAACGGCTTGGTCTTGCTCATAGATGGCACTCGCTTTCATTGCCTGGATCCGGTCCCGGATCTGCGCCGCTTTCTCGAACTCGAACTTCCGCGCCGCTTCCCGCATCCGCTCTTCGAGTTCTTCAATGAGCTTCCCGCGCGCCTCCCCGCTCAACTCCAGAGCCGCGTCGTCCTCCACATCCGGCACCGTGACGTAGTCGCCTTCGGCCACGGCAACCAGACTCATATCGATCGGCTTCAGAATCGACTGAGGGATGATTCCGTTCTCTTCGTTGTACTGCCGTTGGATGCTCCGCCGCCGATTCGTCTCCCCGATCGCCCTCTTCATGCTGTCCGTCATCACATCGGCATAGAGAATTGCTCTCCCGTTCAGGTTCCGCGCCGCCCGCCCCATGGTCTGGATCAGCGAGCCGCTCGATCGCAGGAAGCCTTCCTTGTCCGCATCCAGGATCGCCACCAGCGACACCTCGGGCAGATCCAGGCCTTCGCGCAGCAGGTTCACCCCGATCAGCGCGTCATACACACCTCGCCTTAGATCCCGCAGCGTCCTCACACGGTCCAGCGTGCTCACCTCCGAATGCAGATAAGCGCAGCGAATCCCCGCCTCGGTATAATACTCGGCCAGATCCTCCGCCATCCTCTTGGTCAGCGTGGTCACCAGCACGCGCTCGTTCTTCGCCGCCCGATCCCGGATCTGGTCCAGCAGGTTGTCCACCTGGCCCCGGATCGGCCGGATCTCCACCTCCGGATCCACCAGGCCCGTGGGCCGGATGATCTGCTCGACAACCACCCCGGCCGATTTGGTCAGCTCATACGGCCCCGGCGTCGCCGAGACATAGATCACCTGGTTCACCCGGTTCTCGAACTCCTCGAACGTCAGCGGCCGGTTGTCGCGCGCGCTCGGCAGCCGGAAGCCGTACTCAACCAGGGTGTCTTTCCTCGACCGGTCGCCGTGGTACATGCCCTGGAGCTGCGGAATCGTCTGGTGGCTCTCGTCGATGAACACCAGCGCGTCCTGAGGAAGGTAATCGAGCAAAGTCGGAGGCGCCTCCCCGGGCAGGCGCGCCGTGAAGTGCCGGGAGTAGTTTTCGATGCCGTGGCAATAGCCGATCTGCCGGATCATCTCCAGGTCGAACATCGTGCGCTGGTACAGCCTCTGCGCCTCGATCAGCTTCCCACGGCTCTCGAGCTCCTTGCGCCACCATTCCAGCTCCATTTCGATACTTTGCAGCGCCTGGTCCCGGGCCTCCGGAGTTAGTACGTAGTGAGTTTTCGGATAAATCGGCAACCGTGAATAGGTCCGGCGCACCTGCCCGAGCAGCGGATCGATCTGGCTCAGCGACTCAATCTCGTCGCCCCACAACTCGATGCGAACCGCGTAATCGTCGTAAGTGGGAAATACCTCGATCGTGTCCCCGCGCACCCGAAACGTTCCGCGCCGGAAATCCTGGTCGTTGCGCTCATACAGAATCTCCACCAGCCGCTGCACAATCTGCTGCCGCGACACCTTCTGCCCGCGCTCCAGCATCAGCAGCATGCCATAATAGGCCTCCGGCGAGCCCAGTCCGTAAATGCAACTTACGCTGGCGACAATTACGCAGTCGCGGCGCTCAAACAGAGACCGCGTCGCCGATAGTCTGAGCTTGTCCAGCTCGTCGTTGATGGTGGCTTCTTTCTCGATATAGACATCGCCGGAGGGTATGTAGGCTTCCGGCTGGTAATAATCGTAGTAACTGACAAAGTACTCGACGGCGTTTTCGGGAAAGAACGTCCGGAACTCGTGATACAGTTGCGCCGCCAGGGTCTTATTATGCGCCAGAACCAGCGCGGGCCGGCCTGCGCGCTCCATCACCTTCGCCATGGTGAACGTCTTGCCGGAGCCGGTAACGCCCAGAAGCACCTGGTGCTGCTCCCCGTCGGTGAGGCCGCGGGAGAGCTGTTCGATCGCGGCCACCTGGTCGCCGCGCGGACGGTAATCGACGGCAACGCGAAAAGACATGCTCACAGGATAGCCGAGCCCGGGCACACCCGCCCGCCCCGGGGCGCCGCGTACCGGCCTCAGTACGGCTACCGGGCCAGCGCCCGCCGGATCTGCTCCTTTACCTCGGCCTCACGCCCCTTCTCCGGCGCCCCGCTCGTTTTCCAGATCACCGCGCCCTTCCCATTCACCAGAATCAGATACGCCGTGTCCGGTTCCGAGAATCCCGCGAGCGCTTTCCACGCCTTCTCGTCGTGAAACAGCAGCAGGAATCGGTCCCTTTTTTCCGGGGAGGTTTCACGCTTCATCGATCCGGTCACCATGCCCCGAACCAGGTGCGGCACGTCCTCAAGCACGGCAATCTGATAGCACACCAGCCCTGTTTGCGCGGCGCAATCCGCCGACATCGCTTTACCCCAGGCCGATGTAGGCTCCTTGGATGCGTGGGTGAAGCCGACCACCAGCAGTTCGACCTTGCCCTCGCCCGCCTCCGGCAGCGTCAACTTCCCTCCCGCCAGTGTCGCGAACCCGGTGGTCGGCAGCGTCTGCTCCCCCGCGCTCAACACCACCGCCAGCGCCAGCGCGCCCGCCCAACGACCGCTCACTCGCCCCTCCATTCCGCGGTGAAAATGTTGAATTCGTAGCGCCCCGACGCATTCAGGCTCGAGGCAAACACCAGCGTCTTGCCGTCCGGGGAAAACTCAGGAAACGAGGTGAACCCGCCGAAGCTGGTCACCTGCCGCAGGCCCGTGCCGTCGAGGTTGATGAGAAACAATTCGAAGTCGCGGCTGTCGCAGTGCAGCTTGTTCGTCGAGAACAGGATCTGGCTCCCGTCCGGCGTAAACGTGGGTGCGAAGCTGGCGCAGCCAAAGTTGGTGATCTGGCGCGCGTGGCTGCCGTCGCCGTCGGCCACGTACAACTCCATCTTCATTGGCGTGGTTAAATTGTCGGCCAGAAGGTCGCGATACGCCTTCTGCCCGGCGGGAGACTCCGGATGATTGGCCCGCCACACCAGGTGCTTGCCGTCCCGCGAATAGACGGCGCCGCCGTCATAGCCCAGCGTGCGCGTAAGCTGACGCTTGCGCGTCCCGTCGGTCTTCATGCTCCACAAATCCAGATCGCCCGATGCCATCGACGTGTACACCACCTTCCCCGTCCGGAAATTCACCGTCGCCTCCGCATCGTAGCCGGGCGCGTCGGTAAGCTTCCGCTGGATCGTGCCGTCGTCGGCCGCCACATAAATGTCGTAGCTCGGATATACGGCCCACACGTAGCCCTTGCTCCGGTCCGCGGGCGGCGGGCAAGCGTCGCCCGCCTCGTGCGTCGAAGCGTATAGAATGTGATGCCCATCCGGCAGGAAGTAGCCGCACGTCGTCCTTCCCTTGCCGTTGGAGACGCGATGAGCATCGGAGCCGTCGGAGTTCATGATGTAGATCTGGTCGCACTGACCTTCGTCCCGGGTCGATTGGAAGATCAGACGCTTGCCGTCAGGCGACCAGTAAGCCTCCGCGTTCTGCCCGCCGTGAGTCAACTGCCGCGGCGGACCAAGAAACGCCGGCTGACCCGCAGCCGCCAGCGCCATCAGAAAACTCCCCATCCTGAGAAGATGTGTCACATTCCCGATTGTAGAGTCTTCGCCGCCGTGCGCTGCGCGTCGCGGCCGGTTCCCGTTTGCCTTGTGGTATCCTGAAGGAGGCTTCTTTTCTCGGCCAAGTTATTCTTTTTCAATCATTTGGCATGCCGTTGCCCGACGACGGAGCCGAAATAATCCGATGCTTTCCCGCGACCAACTTGCCCGCATGATCGACCACACCCTGCTGCGAGCTGACGCCACGCGTGACCGCGTCGTCGAGCTCTGCCGCCAGGCTTCCGCCCACGGCTTCGCCACCGTATGCATCAACTCGTGCTGGGTCCCGGTGGCGGCCGCTGAGCTCGCCGGCACGGCGGTCAAGGTGTGCAGCGTCGTCGGCTTCCCTCTCGGCGCCTCCGCCCCCGCCGCTAAAATCGCGGAGGCCGAAATCGCCGCCCGCGAAGGAGCCCGCGAGCTTGACATGGTGCTGAATATCGGCAGGCTGAAAGACGCCAACTTCGCTGCCGTGGAGAGCGACATCGCCGGGGTGGTCGAGGCCGCCCGCACGCACAGCGCCGCGGTGAAAGTGATTCTGGAAACCGCGCTGCTCACCGACGCCGAGAAAACCGCCGCGTGCAAGCTGGCCCGCGCGGCCGGCGCCGCCTTCGTCAAGACGTCCACCGGCTTCGGCCCGGCCGGCGCCACCGCCGCCGACGTCGCCCTCATGCGCCGGGCCGTCGGCACCGAAATGGGCGTAAAGGCCTCCGGGGGAATCCGCACCCTGGACGACGCCCTCCGAATGATTGAGGCCGGAGCCAGCCGCATCGGCGCGAGCGCCGGCATCCAAATTTTACAGGGGCTCGCTTAAAGCCGCCGATGCCCCCTTCTTCGAAATCTTCGGTGCGCTTCCGCGAACGGGCTGAGCTGCTCGATTTTCTTCTTGACGTCTCCTCGGCCACCTCCGAAACGCTCGACCTCGACCGCATCCTGTCGAACGTGGCCGAGATCGTCAAGGAGGTCGTCCCGTACGACCTGTTCGCCATCCTCCTGTATAGCGAGAAGCTCGCGGGCCTGCGCATTCTCCACTCCATCGGCCATCGGGAGGAGGTGGTCAAAAGCCTCGTCATCCCGCTCGGCGAAGGCGTCACGGGGCTCGCCGCCAGCCGCCGCCAGCCCGTCCTCGTGCCCGACGTCCGCAAGGACCCGGCCTATCTCAACGCCCTGGACGCGGTCCGCTCCGAGCTCTCGGTTCCCATGGTCGCCCGCGGCAAACTGGTCGGCGTCATCGACCTCCAGAGCACGCGCCTGAACGCTTACAGCGAGCAGGACCGGGCCCTGGTCATGCTCATTGCCAGCCGCGTCGGCGTCTCCATCGACAACGCGCGCCTCTATCGCCGCGTCGAGCGCCAGAACCGCACCCTGCGCACCCTCGCCCACCTGTCCCGCGAGTTCAGTTCTATCCTCGATCTCGACGAGCTGCTCGGCAAAATCGCCAAAACGATCCACGCCCTGGTCAGCTTCGACGCCTTCAGCATCCTGCTTCTCGACGCCGGAAAGAAACTTCTCCGCCACCGCTTCAGCGAGCGGTACGACAAACGGGTGTCGCTCGACAATATCCCGGTGGGGAAGGGGATCACCGGAGCGGCGGCCGAGTCCCGGGAGCCGGTGCGCGTCGTGAACACGCTCGCCGATCCGCGCTATATCGCCTCCCATCCCGACATCCGCTCCGAGGTCGCGGTGCCATTGATGATTCAGGACCGGGTCATCGGGGTGATGAATTTGGAGAGCGAGCGGATCGGCTTCTTCACCGAAGACCATGTCCGGCTCCTCGGCTTGCTGGCCCCGCAGATCGCCAGTTCCGTGGAAAACGCCCGGCTGTACGAAGAGCTCGCTCTCAGCGAACAAGGCATGGAAGAGGACCTCAAGGCCGCCCGCAAGCTGCAGTCGGTCCTGCTGCCCAAAATCGCGCCGGAGCTGCCCGGCATCACCGCCGCGATTCGCTCCCGCGCCGCGCGCGAAATCAGCGGCGACCTCTACGATTTCTTCGACTACGGCAATGACGCCGTCCTCATCGCCTTCGGCGACGTCAGCGGCAAGGGGGCGGCGGCCGCTCTCTACGGCGCCCTCGTCAGCGGCCTTCTCCGCACCCTGGCCCCGCGCCGCCGCAGCCCCGCCGCCCTCATGAAGGCTCTCAACGAAACGCTTCTCGAACGCCGCGTCGACGCCCAGTACGTCACTCTCACCCTCCTGCTCTGGGATAACCGCACGCGCACCATGACCATGTCCAACGCCGGCGCCGTCCCTCCGCTCATCTGCCGTGATGGCGACCTCGTGAAGCTGCGCGTCGAGGGCGTACCGCTTGGCCTCCTCGAAGAGCGCGATTACGACGAGGCGGTATTTGAGGCCCGCCCGGGCGACGTCATCCTGCTCAACTCCGACGGAGTCCTCGATCAGCCCGGCGGCAAGAACGAAGAGGAATACGGACGCCCCCGCCTGGTCCGCGTGCTGAAATCGGTCTGGGGCGGCGAACCTCCGGCCATCGTCGACGCCGTCCTCGCCGACCTCGACGCGTTCTCCGCCGGCAAGCCCCGCTTCGACGATCAGTCCCTGATCGCCCTCAAAGTCTTCACCCCCGAGGCCGCCCTGTGAGCCCGTTTACTTACCGCGGCGGCGAGCTGCACTGCGGCCCGGTCAGCCTGCGCGATATCGCCGCCGAGGCCGGCACTCCCGTCTACGTCTATTCGGCGTCCGCCATCCTGGAACGCTTCCTGGCCTACGAGCGCGCCTTTGCCGACGCGCCCCATCTGGTCTGCTACGCCGTCAAGGCCAACGGCAATCTCGCCGTCCTCAAGCTCCTGGCCGACGCCGGCGCCGGCTTCGACATCGTCTCGGGCGGCGAGCTCTTCCGCGTGCTCAAGGCCGGCGGCGATCCGTCGAAAGTCGTCTTCAGCGGCGTCGGCAAGACCGCCGACGAGATGGCCCTCGCACTCCGCCACGGCATCCACAGCTTTAATTGCGAGTCTCTCCCGGAGCTCGAACTGCTCTCCCAAGTCGCCTCTTCCCTCGGCTCCCGCGCCCGCGTCGCGATCCGCGTCAATCCCGACGTCGACGCCGCCACCCACCCCTACATTTCCACCGGCCTCCGCCAGCATAAATTCGGCATCGACATCGATCAGGTCGAACGCACCTACCACAAGGCGCGCCTGCTCCCAGCCCTCCTGGTCGAGGGCGTGAGCTGCCACATCGGCTCGCAGATCCTCGACACCACCCCGATCGAGGAAGCCGCCGCCATCCTGCTCACACTTGTCGAAAAACTCCGCGCCCAGGGTTTCGCCATCAACGCGCTTGACCTCGGCGGCGGCCTCGGCGTCCCCTACCAGGCCGGCCAGCAGCGCCCCGAAATCTCCGCCTTCGCCGGCGCTCTCCGCCGACTCGCCTCCGGCGCCGGCCTCACCCTCATGGTCGAGCCCGGCCGCTCCATCGTCGCCGAAGCCGGCGTCCTCCTGACCCGCGTGCTCTACCGCAAATCCGGCGCCGCCAAGGAATTTGTCATCGTCGACGCCGGAATGAACGATCTCATCCGCCCCGCCCTCTACCAGGCCCACCACGAGATTCTCCCCGTCGCCGAAGCTCCTGCCGCTATCCTCGCCGATATTGTCGGCCCGGTCTGCGAAACCGGCGATTTCCTCGCCCACGCCCGCTCCCTGCCCGACCTCCACCCGGGGGATCTTCTCGCCGTCGCCACCGCCGGCGCCTACGCCTTCGCCCAAGCCTCCAATTACAATTCGCGTCCCCGCCCCGCCGAGGTCCTGGTTGAGGAGAATTCCTTCCGCATCGTCCGCCGCCGCGAAACCTACGACGACCTCATCCGCGGCGAGACGGTCGGATGCGCCGTGCGTTAACGCCGCAGCTTCAGATTCACCACCGCGTTCTTCCCTCCACCGAACACGCTCAAAGTGTGGGTCTTGCTCGTCGAGTCCCGGTACCGCGCGCTGAGCTCGTAGTCCACGTTCGGGCTCAAGGCCGAAAAATGGTACTGCCCCCCGTTCTGCGTGATGAACGACCGGATCTGCAGCGTCTTGGTGTCTTTCAACTGCACCGCCGCTCCGTCCACCGGATTACCCTCGGCGTCGGTGACCACGCCCTGCACCGTCCGCGCGCCGGTGTCCGCACCGCGGTTCTGCTGCGCCCATGCCGTGCCCGACAACGCCAGCAGCAGCAGCCCGGCCATCGCCGCCGTCCGCCGCGTCACCAGCCCGGCTCCATCGCATTTTTGAACTCCGGCGGCATCTCTCACTTCGCCTCCGGCTCCAGCGTGAATGTCAGGTCTACGCGCTCCTCGCCCCGAATCTCCACCGTCTTCTCCTGCTTCCCGTATCCCTTGGCCGACACCGCCACTTTGTAGTGCGATTCCACCGGCGCAACCGCGAAGGCGAACTCGCCCCGTTCGCTCGATACCGCACGCTCTTTGTGGATCTTGCCCGGCCCACCCGGCTCCGGCACGTTCGTTATCACCACTTCCACCCCCGGAAACGCGAACCCCGGATCCCGAAACACCGTCCCCGCCACCACCGCGTGCGCCTCCGGCGCCTTTTTCTTCTGGCCCCCGGCCAGGCTCAGCGCCGCCGCCAAAACTACGGCGCTATTTCCAATCCTCCTCATCGTCCTCCTCGTCCTCTTCCTCGTCTTCGTCCTCGTCCTCCTCGAAGTCGAAGTCGTCCTCGTCTTCATCCTCGTCGTCGGCGGGATGCAGTTCCAGAGGATCCAGTCCGGCCACGGTCAACTCCGCGCCGCACTCGTCGCAGGTCAACGATTCCCCCTCGTCCAGCTCGTCCTCTTCCACGTCGATCGATGCGTCACACACCGGACAGGTCACCATGTTTCACCCTCCTGGCTGGAAATCCTTTCGCAGATCTGATTTATACAAAATTCGCCGTCTAGCGGCCCGCCGCGCCCGCCCCAGCCGGCGCCAGCTCCCGGGCGTATTCCTCGATGTGCGCCCCCGAAACCGTCACGAGAGTCTTCTCCATGTCCTCGAAGGACTCCACCATGCGCCGCAAATGCAGTCCCGCCAGCCGCATGCACCAGGCGTCGGACACCGCCCCACCCACTTTTTCAGCCGCGGCAAAAAGATGAGGATGGCTCAGCGCGATCACCTTCTCCTGCTCCGGCTCCCCGGCCGTGCTCAGACGGAACTTCACGTCCACCATATCGGCGTGACGGATCGAGATCGCGTTCTGCAGCCACTCGAATCGCACACTCCAGCGGCGGCCGAACGGATCGGGCCCCGCTTCAAATTCTCTGGGATTGTCGGCCATCTATCAGCATTCTAACCGAAGGCCCCGCGCTTGTGAATGCGCCCGGCACACTCCGGCTCCCCCGTTTCCCCGCCCCGCCCGGCTCCGGCGCTGCTAAGGCCGCCCGATCAGCGACAGAAACTCGTCCCGCGTGTCCTTGCGCTGACGGAAGCCGCCCCGCATGGAACTCGTGATTGTGCCCGAGTGCTGCTTCTCCACCCCGCGCATCATCATGCAGAAATGCCGCGCCTCGCACACAACCCCCACTCCGCGCGGCTCCAGCACCTGTTCGATCGCCTCGGCCACCTGCTGCGTCAGACGCTCCTGCAACTGCAGCCTCCGCGCGAACATGTCCACGATCCGCGGAATCTTGCTCAGCCCGATCACCTTCTTCTTCGGCAGATATGCCACGTGCATCTTGCCGAAGAACGGCAGCAGATGGTGCTCGCACAGACTGAAGAATTCGATGTCCTTCACCACCACCATCTCATCGCACTCGTGGCTGAACAGCGCGTCATTCACGATTTCGTCGAGATTCTCGTGATACCCGCTGGTCAGATATCGCATCGCTTTCTCGCTGCGCTCCGGCGTTCTCACCAACCCCTCGCGCTCCGGGTCTTCACCCAGCTTCGCCAGAATCTCTCTCATGTGCCCCGCGATCGAGTCTCCCGTGCCGCTCGCCGGCATAACGCGCACCAACGCTTTGTTCGTCTTCATGTTCGTAGCTCGAATGAATTCCTCTTTGTCTCCAAGACCCGCACGGCGCAAAGCTCAGGCTTTCCATCGGGAAATGCCGTCCGCCATCCGGCCTGTAACGTCTGTTCAATCCAGGCCGCCAGATTCTCCGTGGTCGGCACCATTCCCTCGCCGCCGCCGGAAAAAGCCGCAATTTCCTCGTTCAAACTCCGGTGGTCCAGCTCCGCCAGCACCTCGCGCCCGACAAGCTCGTCGAGCACTGCCGGCCGCGCCAACTGCCCCGTCTTGCCGTCCACTTCGCCCCTCACCGAAACCTCCAGCGTGTAGTTGTGGCCGTGACCATACGGGTTGTTGCATTTCCCGTAAAGCTCCCGGTTCTCCTCCTCTGTGAACCCGGCCGCATGCAATCGGTGCGAGGCGGAGAACCGGTAGCGCCGCGTCAGCGTCGTCATGCCCCCGCCGTCCTTTCCGCGTAGTCTACGTAAAAATCCTCGGTCTCGTATAGCCTCACGTTGCTCAGGCGCGGCCCCGGTCCCTGAAAATGCGCCGCCAGCCGCCGCCAGATCTCGGCTGCGATGTTCTCCGCCGTCGGAATCACCTGCTGGAAAGGCGCTACTTCCCGATTCAGAAAACGGTGATCCATGGGTGTCACGATCTCTTCGTTGAGAATTTGTTTCAGACGCTTTAGGTCGTACACCATTCCGGTCCGAGGGTCCGTCTGGCCCTCCAGCGTCACTTCCAGCACGTAGTTGTGACCGTGCCCGTGTGGGTTAGCCGCCGGGCCGAACAGGGCCCGGTTCTCTTCCGCGCTCAGCGCCGGATCGGCGCATACGTGCGACGCCGCAAACTCAACTCGCCTGGTAATGAGCATGGATCGCCTCTTCTTATGATGCGCCAGGACCGCCCTTCGATACTTTCCTTGTGCCCCGGGCCACGGCCGCCCTGTCGGCCGCCGCCCGCCCGCTTTATACTGAGAGCAAGGAGTCCAAACGCCTAACCCGATGAAAAACAAAGTCGACCTGTCTCTCCTCGCCCTCCTGTGCGCCTTGGCCGGCTTGCTCGGATGGGTGATCGTCTCCAGCATGCGCGAGCACGTCGTCGAGGCCGGCGATTCCGCCCCCTCCTTCAATATCACCACCGACGAGGGCAAACAGATTTCGCCGTCCCATTTCGGCGGCCGCGTCCTGGTACTGAATTTCTGGGCCACCTGGTGCGAGCCCTGCGTCGAGGAAACGCCGGCCCTCAATCAGTTCGCCCGCCAGACCGCTTCCTCCGGCGTCGTCGTCCTCGGCGTCAGCGTCGACCGGAACCAGAAGCTCTACGATCAGTTCCGCCGCCGCTTCCAGGTCGCCTTCCAGACCTACCGCGACCCCGATATGAGCATCTCCGCCGATTTCGGTACCTACAAATACCCGGAAACCTACATCATCGACCGGTCCGGCAAAGTGGTCCGCAAAGTCATCTCCAACTACAACTGGATGGACCCGGAGATGATCCATTTCGTGGAGTCGCTCTAAGTGACCGCTCCGCCGCCGGCCTGGTTCGCCGCCGTCCAGGAGGTGGTCGGCCCGGCGGGCTATCTCCACCGCCCCGAAGACGTCACGCTCTATGAATACGACGGCGGCGTCGACAAGGCCCGCCCCGACCTGGTCGCCTTTCCCCGCTCTGCCGGCGAGGTCGCCTCGCTCGTGCGCCTCGCCCGCCGCTACAACGTCGCCATCACCGGCCGCGGCGCCGGCACCGGCCTCAGCGGCGGCGCCATCCCCCGCGCCGGCGGCATGATCATCTCCTTCGCCCGCCTCAAACGAATCCTCGAACTCGATCTGCCCAACGAGCGCGCCCAGCTCGAGCCCGGCGTCGTCAACCTCGACGTCTCGCTCGCCGTCCAGGACCAGGGCTATTTCTACGCTCCCGATCCCTCCAGCCAGAAAGCCTGCACCATCGGCGGCAACGTCGCCGAAAACGCCGGCGGTCCCCACACGCTTGCCTACGGCGTCACCACCAATCACGTCCTCGGCCTCGATCTCGTGCTCCCCGGCGGCGAGTGCTGCCAGACCGGCTTCGGCCTCCCCGATGTCCCCGGCTATGACCTCACCGGCCTCTTCACCGGCTCGGAGGGTACGCTCGCCCTGGTCACCCGCATCACCGTCCGCCTCATGCGCAAGCCCGAGTCGGTCAAAACCATCCTCGCCATCTACGACTCGGTCGACAACTGCGCCAACACGGTCGCCGAAATCACCGCCCGCTCCATCACGCCCGCCGCCGTCGAAATGCTCGACGGCGTGATGCTCCGAATGGTTGAGGAGGCAACCCATGCTGGCTATCCCATGGACGCCTCCGCCGTCCTCCTCATCGAGCTCGAGGGCCTTCACGAAGCCGTCGAAGAGCAGTGCGAACAGGTCCGCCAGGCGTGCGTCGCCTGCGGCGCCCGCGAGTTCCGCATCGCCCGCGACGACCGCGAGCGCGACCTGCTGTGGAAAGGCCGCAAGAACGCCTTCGGCGCCGTCGGCCGCGTCAGCCCGTCCTATTACGTCCACGACGGCGTCGTCCCCCGCACCGAGATCGCCCCCACCCTCCGCTTTATCCACGAGCTCGCCCACCGCCTCGATCTGGTCATCAGCAACATCTTTCACGCCGGCGACGGCAACCTTCATCCCATCATCCTCTTCAATCCCCGCAACCCCGATGAGCTCGAGCGCGCCCGCCGCGCCGGCGACGAGATTCTCCGTTTCTGCGTCTCCCGCGGCGGCTCAATCACCGGCGAACACGGCGTGGGCATGGAGAAGATGAACCTCATCTCTGACCAGTTCGACCCCGACTCGCTCGACATGATCCGCCGCTTCAAGTCCCTCTTCGATCCCGACTGCCGCCTCAACCCCGGCAAGGTCCTCCCCCTCGGCAAAGGCTGCCTGGAAATCCGCCAGGCCCCGCTCACCGCGGCCAACGCGCTTTAGCCGTGAAACTACAAAGGCTCTCCGCCTGAACCGAACCCTGAAAGCCGAACTGAGGCGGATCGATCGAATCTATTGGGCAGCGAGCGGCCATTGCTGACAATGCCCGGCTGACAGCGCCGCGCCTGCCGGAGCCCGTCTCCTGAGTGGGAAATACAGCCGAAAACATAATCAGCCGGGCCGGGACCCGAAGCGCCGCCAGGCCGAATCAGTACCCACGCCCGCCCATCCGCGCGATGCAACCTGCCTTATTGCGCCGGCTTCAGATCGCCGCCCGCCTCCCTTGGTTTCACCGGTTGACGCAGAATTGTCCTCAGCTTCGCCGGAGCCGCCCGCCGCGGGTCGCTGAGATAAATTTCGTGATGCACGCCCGCTTCGGCCAGCCGCCGCGACGGAAGGAATTCCGCGTGCATCTTTTCGATCAACGGGCCTTCGTCGTCGTAGGACCCGATGTGCAGCGTTTGCACGGATCGCCCTTCGTCGAACCGCGCCAGGCGAACGAGCCGCAAGCCCGGCCGCTCTCTCTTCTGGCGCGCTTTGATAATTGCTGCTTCCGCCAAGGCGTCGGGAATAAAGCTCGGAACCGGAATCATCATCGTCCATCTCCACCGTTGTTTCTTCCGGGTAACGAAATCCGTCATATCGTCGGCCCACCACAGCCCCTCGAGCGGAGCGACGGCATAATCCTTTCCCAGGCTGGTTTTGCTCATAAACTTGAGCGTGTACGACGCCGCATAAAGCGCCTCGACCGCTTCCTTGTAGCCCGCTTCCACGTTGGGATCTCCGTGCCCGTCGATCATGAAAAATACGCGTGGCGGAACGTCCACGACGATGAAATCGCCGGCCGGCGCCGTATAAAGACCCGGGAGCTCTTTTTTGAGATCGGCCTTTTCCATTTCCTTCTCGATCGCTGAAATTTCGGCGGGCTTCGGCCCGGCCCCGCGTCCGCGATCGCCCGGCCCTTCACTCCCGGCCCCGCCCCTGCTATAACATTCTTTCGTGCCCGAGCGCTCCTTCCCCGATTCCCTCCAGCGCCGCCTCCTCGCGCTCCTCTTCCTCGCCGCCGCCGGCTACCAGATCGCCTACTCCGTCTCCCTCCTCGCCGTCCTTTCCCATGGGCAGGCCCACGTAGCCCGGCCGTTCTTTCTCAATGACGGCTCCAGCCGCGTCCAAATCGTCTCCGATGCCGCCGCCTCCTCCGGCCTCCGCCCCGGCGACCTCATCCTCTCCGTCGACGGCCTTCCCTACTCCGGCGAAGCCCGCCTCACCTCCCTGCTCGAGGCCCAGCGCCCCGGCGGCGTCCTCATCCTCTCCGTCCTCCGCGACGGCGCTCCGCTCGCTCTCCGCATCCCGCTCTCCGCCCCGCCCACCATTGCCCATCCCTGGATCCAATGGGCCTTCTATTCCGTCGTCCACATCCTCACCCCAGCCCTCTGCCTCGGCCTCGGCTTCCTCGCCGTCTTCGTCCGCCGCCGCGATCCCCTCGCCTGGCTCCTGCTGGCCATGATGATCAGCTTTTCCCACCTCAGCGCCTCTTCAGATATCTCGGCCGAAATTCTCTGGTCCTGGATCAATCCCTGGCGCGACGCCGCCATCGCCTACCACGCCCTCGCCGCCGCCCTCTGGCCCATCTCCATGCTCCTGTTCGGCGTCTATTTCCCCGACCGCCTCCCCATCGACCGCCGCCGCCCGTGGCTCAAATGGATTCTCATCGCCCCCGTCGCCGCCTCCGCCCTCGCCGGTGCTCTGCTCGCCGTCGCCGACTCCGAATCCGGCGCCGCCGGCCAACTCCTCGCCGCCGTTTACCACCCCCTGGGCACCGCCGCGATCTACATCGGCATGGCCGCCATCGCCGTCTTCTTCGCCGCCCTCGGCTACCGCCAGGGCCGCGCCCCGTCTCCCGACGCCCGCCGCCGCCTCCGCCTCCTCAACTTCGGCTCTTTCGCCGCCATGACCCCCCTGTTCATCGTCGTCATCATCGGCGTCTCCCGCGGCTTCAATCACGTCCCCGAATGGCTCTGGATCCCCGCCTTCCTCCTCCTCGCCGTCTTCCCTCTCACCCTCGTCTACGTCATTGTCGTCCACCGCGCCATGGACCTCCGCGCCGTCCTCCGCCAGGGCCTCCAATACGCCCTCGCCCAACGCGCCGTTCGCGTTCTCCAGTTGGCCGCCATCGCCGCCACTGCTTTCGCCGTCTTCCGCCTCGCCAACGATCCCCTCCGCAACCGCCCGGAAAAAATCGTCGCCCTCGCCGCCGCCGTCGCCCTCGCCGCCGGCGTCAACTCCGGCGCCCGCCACCTCCGGCTCTGGCTCGACCGCCGCTTCTTCCGCGAAGCCTATCAGGCCGAAATCGTCCTCAGCGACCTCAGCCAGCGCGTCCGCACCATCATCGAAACCAAGCCCCTGCTGGAAAGCGTCGCCCACAGCCTCGCCTCCACCCTCCACATCGAGCGCCTCGCCATGGTTGTCGAACGCTCCGGCTCATTCCACGTCGCCTTCGGCCTCGGCTTTCCCGAACCGCCCGATGTCGCCTTCGCCTTCTCCGGCGGCGCCGCTTCCGCCCTCCAGCGCGCCCGCGAACCCCTCCAGATCTACTTTGACGATCCCAACTCCTGGATCTACCGCGACCTCAACCTCGACCCCTCCGAGCGCGACCGCCTCCTCCGGCTCGATTCCCAGGTCCTTCTCCCCCTTCTGGCACGCGACACTCTGCTCGGCTTCATCAGCCTCGGCCCCAAGCGCAGCCAGGAGCCTTATTCCAAGTCCGACCTCGGCCTCCTGGAATCCGTCGCCCTTCAAACCGGCCTCGCTCTCCTCAACAGCCGCCTCACCGAGGAAATCGCCGATCAGGTCGCCCAGCGCGAGCGCCTCAACCGCGAGCTCGAAATCGCCCGCGAAGTCCAACAGCGCCTCTTCCCCCAGGTCCTGCCCCCCATCCCCGGCCTCGTCTACGACGGCCGCTGCCGCCCCGCTCTCGGCGTCGGCGGCGATTACTACGACTTCCTCGCTCTCCCCAACGGCGCCCTCGGCCTCGCCATCGGCGACGTCTCCGGCAAAGGCGTCCCCGCCGCTCTCCTGATGGCCAGCCTCCAAGCCTCCCTCCGCTCCCAGGCCATCGACGGCCGCGCCGACCTCGCCCGCCTCATGCAAAATCTCAACACCCTCATCTACAACGCAACCCCCGCCAACCGCTACGCCACTTTCTTCTATGCCCAGTTCGATCCCTACTCCCGCCTGCTCTCCTACGTCAACGGCGGCCATAACCCTCCGCTCCTGTTCCGCGGCGCCGATGTCATCCGCCTCGAAGAAGGCGGCCCCGTCGTCGGCCTCTTCCCGCCCGCCTCCTACACTCAGGCCTCCATCGGCCTCCTGCCCGGCGACACCCTCGTCATGTTCACCGACGGCGTCAGCGAAGCCATGAACTCCGCCGGCGACGAGTGGGGTGAAGAATCCCTGATCGCGGCCGTTTTCGACTGCCGCTCCCTCGGCCCTTCCGATATCATCACGCGCCTCATCGAAGGCGCCGACCGCTTTGCCGCCGGCACGCCACAGCACGACGACATGACCCTGGTCGTCGTCAAAGTCGGCGATCCAAATACCTGATCCGCGCGCCCGCCGCCCCCGGCCCGAAACTTCCCGCGGAACTCCCCGCCCCGCACTCTCGTCCCCCTTACTACGGCCCGCCGCCCGCACGCTACTCTGAAGCTTATGGATCTGACAATCCAGGAACTCTCCAAAACCTACCCCAACGGTGTCAAGGCTCTTGACCGCGTCTCGCTCACCATTCCCCTCGGGATGTTCGGCCTCCTCGGTCCCAATGGCGCCGGCAAGTCCACCCTGATGCGCACCATCGCCACGCTCCAGGCCGCCGACAGCGGCAGCATCCAGCTCGGCGACATCGACGTCCTGCGCGAGAAAGAGGAGGTCCGCAAGCTTCTCGGCTATCTTCCCCAGGACTTCGGCGTGTATCCCCGCATCTCCGCCCACGACATGCTGGACCATCTCGCCCTGCTCAAAGGCTTCACCCACACAGGCGAACGCAAAGCCCTGGTCGAGGATCTCCTCCACCGCGTCAATCTCTACTCGGTCCGTAAGAAAGCGCTCGCCGGCTTCTCCGGCGGCATGCGCCAGCGGTTCGGCATCGCCCAGGCCCTCATCGGCAATCCCCGCCTTCTCATCGTCGACGAACCAACGGCCGGCCTCGACCCCGGTGAGCGCAACCGCTTCTATAACCTCCTGTCCGAGGTCGGCGAGAACGTCATCGTCATTCTCTCCACGCACATCGTCCAGGACGTCATGGAACTCTGCACCCGCATGGCGATTATCCACGAAGGCCGAGTCCTGTTCGACGGCGCCCCGGACCAGGCCGTCGCATCGCTGGAAGGCAAAATCTGGCAGCGCACCATCGCGAAGGCTGACATCAAACAATACGAGCAGTCCCACCGCGTCATCTCGAGCAAACTCATCGCCGGCCGCCCCCTCATCCACGTCTTCAGCCCCGACCACCCCGGCGACGGCTTCGAGCCCGCCCACGCCGACCTCGAAGACGTCTTCTTCGCCCGCATCGCTAATCTCTAGCCGTCGACGGACTCCACAATGTTCCTCCACTTCCTCCGCTTCGAGCTCCGCTACTGGCTCCGTTCCTGGATGCTCTGGGTCTTCTTCCTCATCATCGCCCTCATGCTGTTCGGCGCCACCTCCACCGACCAGATCATCGTCGGCGGCGCCCTCCAGAACACCTACCGCAACGCTCCCTACGTCATCGAGAACTACTACTCGTTCATGTGCCTGCTCACGCTGCTCATGACCGTAGCCTTCGTCAACTCCGCCGCCTCCCGCGATTTCGCTTACAACACCCACGAGATCCTCTTCTCCACGCCCCTACGCAAGATCGACTACCTCGGCGGCCGCTATCTCGGCTCCGCCCTCATCGCCGTCATCCCCATGGCCGGCGTCTCGCTCGGCATCATCGTCGGCAAGTGGATGCCCTGGGTCGATGCCGAGCGCTGGGGCCCGATTAACTGGCAGGCCCACCTTTACGGCCTCCTCGTCTTCGCTCTCCCCAACACTCTCTTCATCGCCGCCATCATCTTCACCATCGCCGTCCTCACCCGCAGCACCGTCACCTCCTTCCTCGGCGGCCTCTTCCTCCTCACCGCCTACGCCGTCACCCAGGCCCTCACCAGCGATCTCAAACACGAAACCGCCGCCGCACTTCTCGACCCCTTCGCCATCCGCACCTTCGTCCTGGCCACCAAATATTGGACCGTGTCGGAAAAGAACACCCTGGCCATCGGCTTCCAGGGCCTCCTGCTTTGGAACCGCCTCATCTGGCTCGCCGTAGGCGCCGCCATCTTCGCCTTCGCCTCGGCCCGCTTCCGCTTCGAGAACGGGCAGCGCCGCCGCTGGCGCTTCCGCTTGCGCCGCGGCCCCGCCGAAGAACAGCCGGACTCCCTCGCCACACCCGCCATCACCGCCGTCGCCTCCGCCGCCGTCCCCCGCTTCGACGCTCCGGCCCGCCTCGCCCAGTTCCGCGGCTCCCTGAAAACCGAGTTCTTCGGCCTCGTCCGCACCACATCCTTCATCGTCATCACCGCCGCCGCTCTCCTCAACACGATCCCCACGCTCATCCTCAACGCCAGCGAAGGTTACGGGAACAGCTCATTCCCTGTCACCTACCGCCTCGTCGAGCTCATCCAGGGAACGCTCTACTTGTTTCTCATCGCCATGGTCACCTACTATGCCGGTGTCCTGGTGTGGAAGGAGCGCGACGCCCGCATCGACGAGGTCCACGACGCCCTGCCGCATCGCGACTGGCCCATTTTCGCCGCCAAGCTCACCGCTCTGCTCGGCAGCATCGTTCTCATTCTCTCCGCCGCCATGCTCACCGGCATCCTCACCCAGGTCTTCAGCGGCTACCACCGCTACCAGATCGGCCTCTGGCTCACCGAAATCCTGGTCATGGATTTCTCCCTCTTCGTCTGCTTCGCCGTCCTCGCCTTCTTCATCCACGCCCTGGCGCCCAACAAATACGTCGGCTATTTCGCCTTCATCGCTTTCCTCATCGCCAACACCTTCGGCTGGCGCCCGCTGAAAGTCGCCACCCGCCTGGTCCAGTTCGCCTCCACTCCCGATACCACCTACTCGGATTTCTTCGGCTTCGCGCCGTATTGGACCGCCTGGACCTGGTTCACCGTCTACTGGCTCCTGTTCTGCGCACTCCTGGCCGTGGCCACCGTCGTCCTCTGGCCGCGCGGCAAGGACACCGCCTGGTCCATCCGCTTCGCCGAGGCCCGTCTCCGCCTCCACGGCCCCCTCGGCCGCGCCTCGCTCTTCGCCGCCGCCGCGTTTCTGGCCTGCGGAGCCTGGATCTTTTACAACACCAAAATCCTCAATACCATCGTCAGCCAGGACGACCAGGAACACATCTCCGCCGACTACGAAAAGACCTACAAGAAGTTTGAGCACCTCGACCAACCCCGCGTCCAAAGCGTTTATTACGCCATCGACCTGTTCCCGGAGCGCCGCGAAGCCACCATGCGCGGCGATCAGATCATCCAGAACAAAACGTCCCACCCCATCGACCGCCTCCACGTCACCGTAGCCCCCGAGTTTCTCACCACCGTCTCCATCGACGGCGCCTCGCTCCTGCGCGACGACAGCCATCTCCGCTACCGCATTTTCAAACTCGACCCGCCCCTGCAGCCGGGCGAGCGCCGCCATATGCGCTTCACCGTGAAAAAACTCACCCGCGGCTTCGAGAACAACGTCACCACCCTCCAGATCGTTCAGAACGGATCTTTCTTCAACAGCGAGATCGCCCCCCAGATCGGCTACCAGCCCTCAGTCGAGCTCACCGACCGCAACACCCGCAAAAAGTACGGACTCAAGGAAAAGGAGCTCATGCCGGCCCTCGAGCGCAACTGCTCGCGCGACTGCATGAACAACTACATCAGCAACAACTCCGACTGGGTTGACGTTGAAACCGTCATCAGCACCTCGCCCGACCAGATCGCCATCGCTCCCGGCTCCCTCATCCGCCAGTGGACCAGCGGCGGCCGCCGCTACTTCGATTACAAGCTCGATCACTTCGCCCTCAATTTCTACTCCTGGCTCTCGGCCCGCTACACCGTCGCCCGCCGCAACTGGAACGGCATTTCGATCGAGGTCTACTACCTCCAAGAGCAGCCCTGGAACGTCCCCAAAATGCTCGACTCGGTGGAAAAATCGTTCGAGTATTACACGAAAAATTTTGGCCCCTACGCCAACAAGGAAGCCCGCATCATCGAGTTCCCCCGCATCGCCACCTTCGCCCAGGCCTTCCCCGGCACCATGCCCTACTCGGAAAGCATCGGCTTCATCGCCAATCTGAAAAACCCCGACGACATCGACATGGTCTTCTACGTCGTAGCTCATGAAATGGGCCATCAGTGGTGGGCCCACCAGGTCGACGGGGCCAACATGGAAGGTGCCACGCTACTGTCGGAGACCCAGGCCCAGTATTCCGCGCTCATGGTCATGGAAAAGCAGTACGGCCGCGACACCATGCGCAAGTTCCTCAAGTACGAGATGGACAACTATCTCCGCTCCCGAGGCCGCGAACTGCTCAACGAGCGCCCACTGCTCAACGTCGAAGCCGACCAGGGCTACATTCACTACCGCAAGGGCAGCGTCGTCATGTACTACCTCAAGGAGATGATCGGCGAGGACGCCGTCAACCGCGCCCTGCGCACCGTTCTCCATCGGTACGGATACGCCCCGCCGCCTTACCCGACCTCCTACAACCTCGTCGACGCTTTCGCCGCCGAGACGCCTGCCCAGTATCAGTACCTCATCCGCGATCTGTTCTACGACATCACCCTGTTTTCCAACCGCGCACTCGAGGCAAGCGCCCGCAAGCGCCCCGATGGCGCCTACGACGTCACTCTCAAGGTGCAAACCCACAAGTTCCGCGCCAACGCCAAGGGCGAAGAAACCGAAGTCCCGGTGGACGACTGGATCGAAATCGGCGCCTTCGCCAAGCCGCCGAAGGACAAAAAATTCGGCAAAACCCTCTACCGCCAGCGCATGCACATGACCACCGGCGCTTCCACCTACACCTTCACCGTTTCCGAGCTTCCCGACAAAGCG
>DAIDHC010000151.1 GCA_027452065.1 Bryobacterales bacterium | reverse complement strand
CAATCCAGCGCCGCCGGCCTCGCCCTCGGCGCCCCGTCGCCCGCTGCGCCCCAGCCCGCCGCCTCCGCCGAATACGATGAGCAAAAGGTCCGCCGCGTCGGCCTCATCGGCACCGGCTGGTACGGCAAAAGCGACCTCTTCCGCCTCGTCCAGGTCTCCCCCGTCGAAATCGTCAGCCTCTGCGACGTCGACCAGCGCACCCTCTCCGCCGCCGCCGACATGGCCGCCTCCCGCCAGCGCTCCAAAAAACGCCCCCGCACCTACGGCGACTACCGCAAAATGCTCGCCGAAAAAGATCTCGATTTCGTCCTCATCGATACCCCCGACCACTGGCACGCCCTCCCCATGATCGAAGCCGTCAAAAGCGGCCTCGACGTCTGGGTCCAGAAGCCCATCAGCACCGATGTCTCCGAAGGCCGCGCCATGTTCGAGGCCGCCCGCAAATACAACCGCGTCGTCCAGGTCGGCACCCAGCGCCGCTCCACCCCTCACCTCATCGAAGCCCTCGACCGCTTCGTCCGCCCCGGCCTCCTCGGCAACATCGCCCTCGTCGAGGTCTACTGCTACTACCACATGCGCGCCTCCGGCAACCCACCCGACACCGCGCCTCCCTCTTACCTCGACTACGAAATGTGGACCGGCCCCGCCCCCATGCGCCCTTACAACGCCTGGGTCGATCCCCGCGGCTGGCGCGCCTTCATGGAGTACGGCAACGGCATCGTCGGCGATATGTGCATCCACATGTTCGACATGACCCGCTGGATGCTCAACCTCGGCTGGCCCTCCCGCGTCTCCTCCACCGGCGGCATCTTCATCGACAAGGCCAGCAAGGCCAACATCACCGACACCCAGACCGCCACCTTCGATTACCCCGACCTCCGCATCGTCTGGCAGCACCGCAGTTGGGGCCAGGCCCCGGATGAAAAATATCCCTGGGGCGCCACCTTCTACGGCGACAAAGGCACCCTCAAGCTCAGCGTCTTCTCCTACGACTTCATCCCCAACAAAGGCGCCCCCGTCCACAAGGACGTCACCTACGAGTTCGAACAATACCCCGAGGACAAAACCGAAAAGGACCTCGAACGCCACGTCGCCCCCGCCATCCGCGGCCACATGAAAAATTTCCTCTCCGCCATCGACCACCGCACCCGCCCCGTCGCCGACATCGAGCAGGGCTACATCTCCACCGCCTCCTGCATCCTCGCCAATCTCTCCCAGAAGCTCGGCCGCTCCCTCGCCTGGGACCCAACCGCCCAGCGCGTCATCGGCGACGAGGAAGCCAACCAACTCCTCCATCGCCCCTATCGCCACCCCTGGGTTCACCCCGGCGCCCCGGCCTGACCCCCGGCGGGCTCAGCTCTCTTCGATGCCCGCCTTTCGCAGCACCGCCCGCCCCGCGTCCAAACACAGCTTCGCGCTCTCCTCCGGCGCCATCTGCTTCAACCCCCGCCCGAACACCTCCAGGCTCAGCGAGTCCTCATACCCGATTTTTTTGAGCGCGTGCAAAAATCCCACCAGGTCGATCACTCCCTCGCCCGGCAGCAGCCTCTCGTTGTCCCTTACGTCCTCCGGCTTCTGCTTCGCCGCATCGTCGAAATGCACCACCACGATCCGCTCTTTGCCCGCCGCCAGTATGTCCTTCACCGTCGCCCCGGCGTGATGCCAGTGCCAGGCGTCCAGCGTCAACCCCACGTTCGGCCCGCACTCCTTGGCGAACTCCAGCATCTCCGGCATCTTCCAGATGAACTCGTGCGGAGCCATCGTCCGGAACTGCTGCGGCCCCAGAAACTCCAGCCCCAGCCGGCAGTGCGACCGCGCCATCACGTGCGCGCACTCGCTGAACCGCTTCTTATACAGCCGCCGCAGCTCGTCCTTCGGCGTCTCGCTCGACGGCATGATGTACGTCATCATCCTCGGGCATCCCATCGCCGCCGCGAACGGCGCCGCCTCCTCCAGCTTCTTCAGCCCGGCCGCGAACTGCGCGTCGTCCTTGCGAAACTCCACCGGCAGGTTCACATACGCCGGCTTCAGCTTCAGCTCCTCGAGCATCGCCCGCGTCTTGTCCAGCCCCGCCGCCATCGCCGGCTCCAGCATCGCGTCCACGCCCTTGAACCCCGTCTTCGACGCCAGCCCCGCAAACTCCGGCCAGCTCAAGTGCCCGCCAATCGGCACTCCGTTCATCGATAAATACATCACCGCCTCCTCTTCCCCCACTCATCCGCCGGCGCCCGCGAACCCGCCCGCCCCGCCTCCTCAATACTTCAAGCCATACCCGTACTTGAACAGCGGATCGTACTTCACCTTCTTCATATTGATGTTCAGCGGCAACTGCTCCATCGACCGCGGCCACGTGTACGACAGCTTCCCGGTGGGCGAAAAGTCCCCGAACAGAACGTCGGTCACGCCCTCGCCTTCGGTCCCCGGCAGCCATGCCGCCACCACCGCGTCGGCGTCTTCCAGCACCTCGCCCAGGATCATCGGCCGCCCCGAGATCAGCACCACGACAACCGGAATCCCCGCCTTCTTCATGTTCTTCACCGCCGCAATATCCTCGGCGTCGAGCGACAGGTCCTTCTTGTCGCCCTTCATCTCCGCGTACGGCTCCTCGCCGATCACCACAACTCCCGCGTCCGCCCCTTCCGCGCCCGTCCCGTCCCGCGAGTACGTCACCTTCGTGTCCTTCGACACCGTGGTCTGAATCGCCGCGTAGATCGTCGTCCCTCCCGTCGTCACCCGCCCGCTCTTGCCCTGCCAGTCGATCGTCCATCCGCCGCACTGGTTGCCCAGATCATCGGCGCTCTTGCCCGCCACGTGAACTCTCTTCACGCTCCGGTCGAGCGGCAGCGTCTTCTTCCTGTTCTTCAAAAGCACCAGCGATTCGCGCACCGCCTGCCGCGCTACCGTGCGGTGCTCCGGCGAGCCGAACATCGCCTGCAGGCTCCGGTCCGCCAGCGGCGAATGCTTCTTGTCCATCAGCCCCATGGCGAACTTCACTCTCAATATCCGCGTCACCGCGTCGTCAATCCGCGACTGCGGCACCTTGCCCTCTTCCACCAGCGCCTTCAGGTCGTTGTAAAACTCCCGGTAATCCTCCGGCGCCATCACCATGTCCATCCCCGCGTTGATCGAAATCGCGATCGCCTGCTTGAAGTCCGGCGCAAGCTGGTTCACCGCGTTGTAGTCGGAAATCAGGAAGCCCTGAAACCCCAGCTCGTCTTTCAAGATGTCCGTCATCAGCTTCTTGCTCGCTGAACACTTCACCCCGTTCCAACTGCTGTAGCTCGGCATCACCGTCCCCACGCCGGCATCGATCGCCGACACGTAACCCGGCAGATGAATCTTCCTCAGCGTGTCCTCGTCCACCTTGGCATCGCCCTGGTCGAGCAGGGGCGACCCCGTGCCGAACGACGTACCTCCGTCCGCCACATAATGCTTGGCGCACGCCAGCACCGCGTCCGGATCTTTCAATCCCGTCCCCTGCAGCCCGCGCACCGCCGCCGCTCCCAGCACCTTCACCAGCTTCGGATCCTCCGAGTAGCCCTCGTAGATCCGCCCCCAGCGAATGTCCTGCGGCGCCGCCACGCACGGCGCAAACGCCCAGTTGATCCCCGTCGCCTTCACCTCCTGCGCCGTGATCTGCGACACCTTCTCCACCAGCTCCGCGTCCCGAGTGCATCCCAGCCCGATGTTGTGCGGAAAAATCACCGCTCCCAGCACGTTGTTGTGCCCGTGCACCACGTCCACTCCGTACAGCAGCGGAATTTTCAGCCGCGTCTTCAACGCGATCTTCTGGCACGAGTCGTACAGCTCGGTCCACGCCGCCAGGCTGTTGCCGTCCTTGGGGTCCGAATCGCCGCCGCTCAACACCGAGCCCAAAAAATAAGTCGCAATGTCGTTGGGGTCCTTCAGATACATCTGGTCGGCCTGCGTCATCTGGCCGATCTTCTCCTCGAGCGTCATCTGCTTCAGCAGCGCCTTCGCCTGCGCGTCGTAGGAGTCCAGCGCCACCGGCTTCGGCGCCGCCGGAGCCATCACGGCGCACAGCGCAATGACGGGAAGCGTGCGGATCGCAAGGGCGGGGAAGTGCTTCATGGCAGAGCTCCGTTTCGGATTTCCGGCCCGCCGCCCCGTCGCATGGGCGCCGGTCCAGATCCGAGTATATCCGCTCCGCCCCGCCCGCTATCGCACTTCTGTTATCGCCCCGCCGCGCCCGCCGGCTGCTCCTGCAGCAGATTCAAAAAGTCCAGCGCCGCCCTCCGGAATCGCCGCTTCTTCCGGTGCACGATCGACAGCGGCCGGAACAGCCCGCCTCCCTCCAGCGCCACCAGCGCCAGCCGTCCCTGCGCTTCCTCGGCCCGCAGGATTCGCGCCGGCATGATGCTCAGCCCCGCCCCCTGCGCCACCGCTTCCTTGATCGTCTGGATGTTGTCGAAGTGCAGCGACACCCGCACGTTCACCCCTCGCTCCCGCAGAAACCGGTCCACGTGCTTCCGGATCGGCAGGTCCTCGTCGAAGCTCACAAACTCTTCCCCGTCCAGCTCCTCCGGCTTCACCGCCGCGCGCTTGGCCAGCCTGTGGTCCGGCGCCGCCACCACCACCATCTCCTCCCGCCTCCACGGCAGCACCGCCATCTCCCGCGTCCCCTCCGCGTAGCTCATCAACCCCAGCTCCGCCCGCCCCGCCTCCACCGCCTCCCAAACCCTCTCCGGCCGCAGATATTCCACCGCCAGCTTCCCCTTCGGACACCGCCGCCGGAACTCCTTCTCCAGCTCCGACATCTCCGACAACCCAACCGAGTAAATCGCCGCCACCCGCACCGACCCCTCCGTCTCCTCTTTCAATCGATCGATGCCCGCCTCCAGCTCCTCCTTCCGCAGCAAAACATCCCGGCAGAACTCGAGATACAGCCGCCCGGCTTCGGTCAGTTTCATCGGCCGGCGCGACCGGTCCAGCAGCTCCGCCTCCAGGCTCCGCTCCAGCTCGAGCAGACACTGGCTCGCCGCCGATTGGCTCACGCCGCTTAACTCCGCTCCCCGGCTGACACTGCCGCTTTGCGCTATCTCTTTGAAAAGTCTGAGGTGATCGAATGGCACGGAAGCCTCAACAATATTAGACTTCCTTATTATATGTCAAGAGAGAATTCATTTGAATAATAATTCGTGGGTTGCTATACTTCTCATATTCCCTAGTTGCAGCATAAGGTGAACCCAGTCGTGTCTTCCTTCTTACTCCCCGACGAGCTCACGTCCCAAGGCCTTCCCCGGCCCCAGGGGCTTTACCACCCGTCCCACGAGCACGACGCCTGCGGCATTGGATTTGTGGTCAACATCAACGGCGAGCCCTCGCACGACATCATTCTTAAGGGCTTGCAGATTCTCATCAACCTCACCCACCGCGGCGCCTGCGGCTGCGACCCGGAGACCGGCGACGGCGCCGGCATCCTCATCCAGATCCCGCACGCCTTCTTCGCCCGCGAGTGCGCCTCGCTCGGCTTCACGCTTCCGCCGGCCGGCGAGTACGGCTTGGGCATGGTCTTCCTTCCCGTTGAGCCCGCCCAGCGCCTGCTGTGCGAGGGCATTCTCGAGCGCATCGTGCGCGAGGAAGGGCTGACGGTTCTCGGCTGGCGCGACGCTCCGGTCAATGTCGACGCCATCGGCCGCGTCGCCCGCGCCTCCCAGCCTTACATCGAGCAGATCTTCATCCGCGGCGCCGCCGGCATGAGCCAGGACGCGCTCGAGCGCAAGCTCTACGTCATCCGCAAACGCGCCGAGCACGAAATCGGCGCCTCCGATATCCGCGACAAGGGCTTCTTCTACATCCCCTCGCTGAGCTCCCGCACCGTCGTATATAAAGGACTGCTGCTGGCCAGCCAGATCGCCAACTTCTATAACGAGCTGCTCGACCCGGAAGCCGTCAGCGCTCTGTGCCTGGTTCACCAGCGCTTCTCCACCAACACCTTCCCCACCTGGCCGCTGGCCCACCCCTACCGCTACATCTGCCACAACGGCGAGATCAACACCGTCCGCGGCAACGTCAACTGGATGGCCGCGCGGCAGAAAATTCTGCAGTCGCCCCTGTTCGGCGACGACCTGAAGAAGCTGATGCCCATCATCCAGCCCGACGGCAGCGACTCGGCCTCGCTCGACAACGCCGTCGAGCTGCTGACGCTGGCTGGCCGCAGCCTGCCCCACGTCATGGCCATGCTCATCCCGGAAGCCTGGGACGCCGACACCGCCATGGACCCGGCCAAGAAGGCGTTCTACGAATATCACGCCTCGCTCATGGAGCCCTGGGACGGCCCCGCCGCCGTGGCCTTCACCGACGGCCGCGTCATCGGCGCCACGCTCGACCGCAACGGCCTGCGCCCGGCCCGCTACCTGGTCACCAACGACGGCCTGCTCATCATGGCCTCCGAAGCCGGCGTGCTTCCCATCCGCCCCGAAGACGTCCGCCTCAAGGGCCGCCTCCAGCCCGGCCGCATGCTGCTGGTGGACACCGGCGAAGGCCGCATCATTCCCGACGAGGAGATCAAGGCCTCGCTCGCCTCGCGCCAGCCCTACACCGAATGGCTCAAGGAAAATCAGTTCACCATCGACTCTCTGCCCGAGCCCCCGCGCGTCTATGAGTCGGACAGCGAAACGCTGGTCGCCCGCCAGCGCGCCTTCGGCTACACCGACGAAGACCTCCGCATCCTGCTCGAGCCCATGGCCGCGCGCGGCGAGGAGCCCATCGGCTCCATGGGCACCGACACGCCGCTCGCCTGTCTCTCCGACCGCCCCCAGCTTCTGTTCCATTACTTCAAACAGTTGTTCGCCCAGGTCACCAACCCGGCCATCGACCCTATCCGCGAAGAGCTCGTCATGTCGCTCACCAGCTACATCGGCACCGAGCGCAACATCCTGGCCGAAACGCCGCAGCACTGCCACACGCTGAAGCTGCCCCACCCGATTCTCACCAACCGCGATCTGGAAAAGCTGCGCCGCGTCTCCTGGGGCGATTTTCTCGCCACCACTCTGCCCATGCTGTTCCGCCCGGCCGAAGGCGCCTCCGGCGCGCGCTCGCTTGAAGAGGCTCTCGACAGCCTCTGCCGCCGCGCTTCACTCTCCATCAAGAGCGGCTACACCGTCCTCATTCTTTCCGACCGCGGCATCGACGACGCCTACGCGCCCATCCCCAGCCTGCTGGCGCTCTCCGCCGTCCACCACCACCTGGTCCGCGAAGGCACCCGCACCCAGGTCGCTCTCATCATCGAGAGCGGCGAGCCGCGCGAGGTGATGCATTTCTGCCTCCTCATCGGCTACGGCGCCAGCGCCGTCAACCCCTACCTGGCCATCGAGACGCTCGAGAACGAAGCTCTCCACGGCCACCTCGGCGACGGCGTCACCTTCGAAGTCGCGCTCAAGAATTACAAGAAGGCCGTCAACAAGGGCCTGCTCAAGGTCTTTTCGAAAATGGGCATCTCGACGCTGCAGAGCTACCGCGGCGCGCAGGTGTTTGAGGCCATCGGGCTGAGCAAGACGATGGTGGAGCGCTACTTCACCGGCACGCCGTCGCGCATCGACGGCGTCGGCCTCGAGGTGCTGGCCCGCGAGGCCAAAATGAAGCACGACTTCTCGCTTGCCCCGGTCACCGGCTCGGCCACCGCGCTCGACGCCGGCGGCGCCTATCAATACCGCGTCAACGGCGAGTACCATCTGCTGAATCCGCTCACGGTGAGCAAGCTGCAGCATGCCGTGCGGCAGTCCAGCTTCGCCACGTTCCAGGAATACACTCGCCTCATCGACGACCAGAGCCGCCAGCTCTGCACCCTCCGCGGCCTGATGAACCTCAAGCCGGCCCAGCATCCGGTGCCCATCGAAGAAGTCGAGCCGGCTTCCGAGATCGTCAAGCGCTTCGCAACAGGGGCCATGAGCTACGGCTCCATCAGCCGCGAGGCGCACGAGACGCTGGCCATCGCCATGAACCGCATCGGCGGCAAGAGCAACACCGGCGAGGGCGGGGAAGACGAAGCGCGCTTTGCCCGCGACCCCAACGGCGACTGGCGCCGCAGCGCCATCAAACAAGTGGCCAGCGCGCGCTTCGGCGTCACCACCAACTACCTGGTCAACGCCGACGAGCTGCAAATCAAAATCGCCCAGGGCGCCAAGCCCGGCGAGGGCGGCCAGCTTCCCGGCCATAAAGTGGACCAGGAAATCGCCCGCGTCCGCCACTCGATCCCCGGCGTCGGCCTCATCTCGCCGCCGCCGCATCACGACATCTACTCGATCGAGGATCTGGCGCAGCTCATCTACGATCTGAAGAACGTCAACCCGAAGGCCCGCATCTCGGTGAAGCTGGTGTCGGAGGTCGGCGTCGGCACCGTCGCCGCCGGCGTGGCCAAGGCCCATGCCGACGTGGTGCTCATCAGCGGCTACGACGGCGGCACCGGCGCCAGCCCGCTCACCTCCATCAAACACGCCGGCATTCCCTGGGAGCTCGGCCTCGCCGAAGCCCAGCAGGTGCTGGTGATGAACGACCTGCGCAGCCGCATCCGCATCCAGACCGACGGCAAGCTGCAGACCGGCCGCGACGTGGTGATCGCCGCACTGCTCGGCGCCGAGGAGTTCGGCTTCTCCACCGCGCCTCTGGTGTCGATGGGCTGCATCATGATGCGCAAGTGCCACCTCAACACCTGCCCGGTGGGCATCGCCACCCAGGACCCGGCGCTGCGCAAAAAATTCCGCGGCGCGCCGGAAAACGTCATCAACTTTTTCTTCTATATCGCCGAGGAGGTGCGCCGGCACATGGCCGCGCTCGGCTTCCGCCACATGGACGAGATGATCGGCCGCGTGGACCGCATCGGCATGGACGCCGCGGTCGATCACTGGAAGGCGCGCGGGCTCGATTTCTCGGCCATCCTTTACAACCCCCAGGTGCCCGGCCGCATTGGCCGCCGCTGCACCATCTCTCAGGACCACGGCCTCGAGCAGGCGCTCGATTACAAGCTCATCGACCACGCCCGCGACGCGCTCGACAACCGCGCGCCGGTGCATTTCAAGCTGCCCATCCGCAACGTCCACCGCACCGTGGGCGCGATGCTGAGCGGCGAAATCGCGCGGCGCTACGGCTCCGAAGGGCTGCCGCCCGACACCATCCGCTATGAGTTCAACGGCTCGGCCGGCCAGAGCTTCGGCGCGTTTCTCGCCCCCGGCGTCACGCTGCAACTGGAGGGCGACGCCAACGATTACATCGGCAAGGGACTCTCCGGCGGCCGCCTGATCGTGTTCCCGCCGCGCACCTCCACCTTCCTGCCCGAGGAGAACATCCTCATCGGCAACACCGCCCTCTATGGCGCAACCTCCGGCGAGGCGTTCTTCAACGGCATGGCCGGCGAGCGCTTCGCGGTGCGCAACTCCGGCGCCACCGCCGTTGTCGAGGGCGTCGGCGATCACGGCTGCGAGTACATGACCAAGGGCCTCGTCGTCTGCCTGGGCAAGGCGGGGCGGAATTTCGCCGCCGGCATGACGGGCGGCATCGCCTTCGTTTTGGACGAAGCGGGCGACTTCGCTTCGCTGCACTGCAACCGCGCCGGCGTGGACCTGGAGCGCGTCTCCGAGCAGGCCGACGAGCAGGCCCTGCGCACCCTCATCACCCGCCACGCCGAGTTCACCGGCAGCCCGAGGGCCCGCTGGATTCTGGACAACTGGGCCGAAATGCTGCCCCGCTTCTGGCGCATCTTCCCCCACGAATACAAACGCGTGCTCGGCCTGCCGCGCGCCACCGTACAGCCGCCCCTCCACCAGCCGGCTCCGGCCGCCCAGGGGGTGGCCCGTGGCTAAGCGGACAACGGCCAACGGCCGCGCCGCCGCGGGCACGGCGCCGCGCACAGCGAAGGAATTTGCACAGCAGGGGGTGGAGCGTGGCTAAGGTTACCGGGTTCCTCGAATACACGCGCGAGACGCCTTCGCGGCGGCCGGTGGCTGAGCGCGTCAACGACTGGTTCGAGGTCTATCAGGACTTCCCCGAAGACAAAGTCCGCACGCAGGGGGCGCGCTGCATGGACTGCGGCGTGCCGTTCTGTCACACCGGCTGCCCGGTGAACAACATCATCCCCGATTGGAACGACCTGGTGTACCGCGGGCGCTGGCGCGAGGCGATTCGCGTGCTCCACTCGACCAACAATTTTCCGGAATTCACCGGACGGGTCTGCCCGGCGCCGTGCGAGGCGGCCTGCGTGCTCGGCATCAACGAGCCGCCGGTTGCCATCAAGACCATCGAGAAGACCATCGTCGAGCACGCCTTCGCCGAAGGCTGGATCGTGCCCGAGCCGCCACTGGAGCGCACCGGAAAGCGCGTGGCGGTGATCGGCTCCGGCCCCGCCGGCCTCGCCGCCGCGCAGCAGCTCAACCGCGCCGGGCATTGGGTAGTGGTGTTGGAGAAAGCCGACCGCATCGGCGGACTGCTGCGCTACGGCATCCCCGAGTTCAAGCTCGAAAAATGGGTGGTGGACCGAAGGCTCGACCAGATGCGGGCCGAAGGCGTCGAGTTCCGCACCGGCGTCGAAGCCGGCCGCGACATTCCGGCCGAGGAGCTGCGGCGGACGTTTCACGCCGTGGTGCTGGCCGGAGGCGCGGAAAAGCCGCGCGACCTGAACGTCGAGGGGCGCGGCCTCGCGGGCGTTCATTTCGCCATGGAGTATCTGCCGCAGGCCAACCGCGTGTGCATGGGCGACGCGGTGGCCGGCCAGATCCTGGCCACGGGCAAGCACGTGGTGATCATCGGCGGCGGCGACACCGGCGCCGACTGCCTGGGCACGGCGCACCGGCAGAAGGCGGCCTCCGTGCGGCAGTGGGAGATCATGCCCACGCCTCCGCCGGACCGCGCCGCGCACACGCCCTGGCCGCTGTGGCCGGTGATGATGCGAGTGGAAAGCGCGCACGAGGAAGGCGGTGTGCGGCAGTGGGGCGTGGCGACGGCGCGGCTGGAAGGAGACGCCGAGGGCCGCGTAAAGCGCCTGCACGCGGTGGAGGTGGGGCCGCCGCCGGATTTCGCTCCCATCGCCGGCACGGAGTTTTCCGTCGAGGCGGACCTGGTGCTGCTGGCCATGGGCTTCAGCGGGCCGGTGCGCGGAGGGCTGCTCGATCAGTTGGGCGTGGAGCTCGACGCGCGCGGCAACGTGAAGGCGGGCGCCGGGTATCAGTCGTCCGTGCCCGGCGTGTTCGCCGCCGGCGACATGCGGCGCGGGCAGTCGCTGATTGTCTGGGCGATCGCCGAAGGCCGCCAGGCGGCGCAGTCGGTGGACAACTATCTTCGGAACCAGTTGCCCGGCTGAGCGAGGGCGTGAGCTTTTCGCGGCCCAGGCGCCGCGATACGCGCCCGGCCTGGATGCGGCGTCTCCGCGCTTCGGGGCGCGGCGTTGCCTGTTCCACGCAACGCCCGGTTGGCCAGAATGCGGCGCTGTCCATGGACGTCGGCTCAGTGCCGCCGGCGCCGGCTGAGCTCTCACACGTCGAAGCCGTATCGCTTCCGCCACTGCCCGGCCCACCGCTCGTCAGAGGGCCATTGAAAGCAGATGCCGTAACCGTCGGGGTCGCGGAAGGAAAGCTGCCGCATCCCATAAGGCGCCACGCGCGGAGGCTGCAGATCCACTCCGTGAGCCCGCAGGTGTTCATAAGCGGCATCCAGATCGCGGCAGGCGAAGAACAACCCCGTGTCACGATGGGCGGCGGTGCGCTTCGGGTCCGGCCGCGGCGAACGGTGCTCGCGCTCGTACATGGTGTTGAGCATGACTTCGGCCCCGTTCCGGCTCAGCAGGCACCAATCGAAATCGTCGCCGCCGCGTGACTGGTTGATCAGCTCAAAGCCCAGGCCGTCGGCCCGGGCGTAAACGAAAAAAGGCCGGCGGGCTCGAAAGCCCGCCGGCCTTGATTGCCGGAGTCCGGAGACGATCAGAAGCGGACGGTGCCGGAGAACTGCAGGCGCCGCATTCCGTTCAAGCCGCCGAAGGCGAGGCCGGTGATCTGGCCGGCGGTCGGCGAGTTGACGTCGGAGTTGGGCGAGCCGAGGTTGGTGTGGTTGAAGAAGTTGGTCGAGTCCATGCGCAGGATGAAGGCGATCCTCTCGGTGATGGCGAAGCTCTTGAAGATCGAGAAGTCCTGCTGGATGTAATGCGGACCCATCAACGTGTTGATCGGGTAGGTGCCGAAGGTGCCGGCCGCCGGTAGGGCGAACGGTCCGGAGGCGCCGGCTTCCATGGCGGCCAGGCTTTGGCCGACGAACCACTGGTTGCGGTTGCCTTGCGCGCCGGTGAAGGGGCTGCCTGTGCCGACATTGGGCCGGTTGTTCGGTCCGACGTTGGGCTGGCCGTTGTAGCCTTCGATGGTCGGCGAGAAGCCGATGCCGCTGAAGTAAGTGGTGATGCCGCTGATGGTCCAGCCGCCGATGGCGGCGTCGGCCCATTTGTTGATGCTCGACATATACTTCCGGCCGCGGCCGATCGGGATGTCGTAGGTCTGGAAGAAGGTCAACTGGTTGCGCGGCAGGCCGCCGTTGTAGCCCTGGCCCTGGGCGCGGCTGACGCCGCCGAGCGTGCCATAGAGGAAGTAGTAGTTGGAGTCGTAGCCCCAGCCGTCGCCCCATTGCTTCTGGTAGGTGTAGTTGCCCTGCATCGTCCAGCCGTCCCAGTTGCGCACGTTGAAGGTGGCCTGGAAGGAGTTGTACTGCTCGTTGGAGCAGTTGCAGTAATACGACAGGTCCTGTGTCCATCCGTACTTGGCGAAATAGGGGCGGTCGTAATTGAGGCTGGTGACGCCCGGCTGGTAGATCGGTTCGTTGGGATTGACGGTCTGGCCCTGGCCGATGAAGTTGTGGCGGTCAATGTTGCCGACGTAGCCGGCCGACACCGAAATCTTCTGTGTGATCTGGCGCTGGAGGGTGACGTTGTACAGATTGACCGTGGGCAGCGTCACGCTGGAGGGCCGGAAGTTCACGCCGATAGTGTCGGGCAACCGGAAGGTTCCGTTGGATCCGACAGTGGGTGGAACGTACGCCTGTGGACCCTGGGCGAGGGTGAAGACGTTGCTGAATTCGTACTGAGGATTGTTGCTCTGATGCGCCAGCACGGGCGGGTTCTGAGTGACGTTGTGGCCGAATGTCGAGCCGAACGTGCCCAGGTCGTAGGCCCAGCCGTAGCCGGCGCGGAGAACGGTTTTCTTGTCGAGCTGGTAGGCGACGCCCATGCGCGGAGCGAAGTTGTTCCAGCTCATGTTCTGGATGCCGTAGTTGGGCACGCCGCCGACGCCGAAGACATACATGTTGCCGTTGGCGAGGTTGAGCGTGGCGCCGTTGCCGGCTGCGTTGACGGTTTCGGGGAAGATCATTTCCCAGCGCAGGCCGATGGTGAAGGTCAGCTTGGGCGTGGCGCGCCACTCATCCTGGCCATACCAGAAGAAGCGCTTCTGGCGCTCCTGGGCGTTGGTGGAGGAGCTGACGTAGCGGCCGAAGCTGGAGACGTCGCCGAGCAGGAAGGTGGCGAGTCCGACGCCGGGCGTTGTGCCGGCGCCCTCGGTGAGC
>DAIDHC010000150.1 GCA_027452065.1 Bryobacterales bacterium | reverse complement strand
CTGTCAACAAAAAACGGAACGAGCAACCCGACCACCAACCACCCGGCGCCGCGCTCATCGCCGGTGGGACGCGCTGCCCTCTTTGGCGAAAGCGACTCCCTCGCCACGACGCCGCAAACATGAGTCACATCCAACAAGACCGGCGCAGAGAACGCCGCCACCTGCGAACGGGCATCCCGCGCGCCGGCCTGCTCATCGCGGTGTCGCTCCTCTCAATCCCGGCTCAACCCCAATCCCCACCAGCCCCGCCTTCAACCGCCATTAGCGGTATCGTGCGGGACGACTCCAGTGGCCACCCGATCGCGGAAGCCGGTATCTATGTCGACCGAGGCCGCCTGGGCGAGCTTCACACCGTCACGGACAGCGAGGGCCGCTACGAACTCACCTCGGTTGGCCCCGGTGTGCACACGATGCGGGCCGTTGCCGATCCGTCGAAAACACCGGCCCAGCAGGCCGAGCGGATCGTCAGCGTCCGCGACGGCTCCGGCAGACTGACGGTCGACTTTCGTATGAAGGCGTACGGGACCATCGCGGGCCGCCTCTTCGACCGCCACGGCCGCCCGGTATCCAACCTGACCGTGTTCGCCGTAACCCGCGAATACCGCGCCGGCTCGCTGGCGACCCTCTACTTCGCGCGGGGCCAGACGACCGCCAAGGGAGAATACACGATCGCAAACCTGCCGCCCGGGCGCGCCTATCGGATTCTTGCGAAGCGCTGGGCTCATCATCTTGACGCGCTTTCGAAGGAACCGGCGAAGCGCGCCCAACGGCCCCGCGCCATCATACCGACGTTCTATCCTTCTTCGCCGGTCATCGACGCCGCCACGGCCGTCACCCTCGCGCCGGGAGAGCATCGGCGCGGCGCCGATATCGAGATTGCCGAGTCGGAATCGTTCTGCGCCGAAGGCGTCCTGGAAACCGGCGTGCAAGGACAGCCGGTGGAGTTTAGCATCGCCGAAAGCGGCGTGGAGAGTGGAACGTTCGACGGCGGCGAGCGCTCGGTCATGGTGATGCCCCCGCGCGGAACCACCGGCGGCGACGGAAAGTTCCGCGTCTGCGGACTGCACCCCGGCGAGTACACCCTCAGCGCCTCCGCGGCCCCGGACACCGGGGCCGAGACCGCCTTCTTCGCCTCAACGCCTATCAGCGTCACTGATGAGGACGTCGACAAAATCACTCTGAGCGCGCGGCCGCGCCTGCCTCTCGAAGGCGACGTCGCCTGGGACGATCCGGCGCCGGAACCCTCCCCCGACGCCCGGATCGTCATCCTGCTCGACGCCGAAGGCGCCCTCGCCACCGCCGGCTCCGCGGGTCTGCACCAGGCCGATTGCCGCGTGCCCTGCAGGTTCCGGTTCCCGGAGCTATTCGCCGGAGACTACTCAATCCGCGTTGACGGCATTCCCGGCGCATTTTATCTGAAGCGGGCCACCTATGCCGGCCTTGACGCCAAGTCCGAGGCTCTTCATCTGGGCGCCGCCGGCGGAGATCCCACCCTCCATCTCCTGGTGGGAATCGACGGAGGCCGGCTCGATGCACGGGTGACGGACGCCGGCGGAAATCCCACCGCGGGCTTCTACGTCATGCTGATGCCTGGTGAATCCGGTTCCGACGCCCAGGTGGCGGCCGCGATGACCACCGGGACCACCGATCAGGATGGCCTCTACCAGTCCCCGACGCTCGCTCCTGGCCAGTATTATGCGATGCTCAGCGCCGCGCCGCTGGACCTGACACCCGAAAACATGGCCCGGCTCCTCGCATACCGTTCTCGCGCCGTCGAGTTTACCATCGCTCCGCACTCACAAACCCAACTCCGTCTCACCGCCGATCAGGCGATTCCCTGACACCCCCGGCTCCGCCTGCGCTTCCCGCATCGGTCCCCTCCATTCCCCTCGTCGGCACACGGCCTCCCGCCGCTCCGCACTCCGCCGGAGAAATAACCCGCCTCAGCATCCTCCCCGCCGTCCTCAGCGGAGCCCTGACCGAGGTCCCCACCGGCGAGCCCCACCTCGACGCCTCTCCCGCCGCTGGGATCCCCGTCCAGGATTTCCCATCAACTCCCGCGACACCGCCCTCGACCCTGCCGCTCTAAGCTTCGCCGCCCCGGTCGGCATCGTCCGCGGACCCCCCTCGCCGTCACCTCCGACTCCGCCCCCGCCAAATCCGACCCCACTCCCCTCGCCCGTCCTGTCACCCTCGTACGCGCGTCCGGCGGCACCGCCGCCCTCGTCGATCCTGCCTCTCCGGCCCCCCCGCACTCGTTCCCGCCCGCCCTCCGTGGTCATCTCGAAGAACACGCCGCCGGCCCAATTGGCGCCTCGGGAAACGGCTCGATGGCCGCGCCGTGGGAATCGGGATTCCGGCCCGCCAACCCCGTCCCGCACGTCCCTCAAACGGCGTTTCCCCGCTCGCCTCATCGCGCCCGCCCGGCTCCGCTATCATCCGTGGAATGGAACCCAGAGTCCGCCACAGAACCAACGGCCGCATAAGCCTCGTCCTCCTCGTCCTCGCCCCGGTTCTCGCCGCGGCTCCGCCGGCGCGTCCCAGCCCGGAGTCTCTGGGCTTTTCCTCCGAAGGGCTGGGCCGGCTCCATGAAGCCATCGAGCGCCCCGTGAACGACAAGACTCTCGCCGGCGTGGTGACCTTGCTGATGCGCCACGGCAAGTTAGTGGACGAACGGTCCTATGGCGTGAGGGATTTTGCCTCCGGCGCTCCCATGACCAATGACACGATTTTTCGCATCTATTCCATGACCAAGCCCGTCACCGGCGTCGCCATGATGATCCTCTACGAGGAAGGCAAGTGGCATCCCACGGATCCGATCTCAAAATTCATTCCCGAGTTCGACGGCTTGCAGGTGTTCAAGGAAGTCGACGGCAGCGGCGCGGTGATCACCGAACCCCCGGCCCACCCGCCGACGATGGCCGAGCTCATGACCCACACGGCCGGCTTTACCTACGGGCTCTTCGGCTCCACTCCCGTCGACAAGTTGTACATGTCCGGGCACTGCTTCGCTGTCCCCAACCTGGGCGAAATGATGAAATGCTTTGCCGGCCTGCCGCTGCTTTACCAGCCGGGGTCGAAGTGGGTCTACAGCGTGGCGAACGACATCCAGGGCTACATCATCGAGAAGCTCTCCGGAAAGCCGCTGCCCGAGTTTATGGAAGAACGGATCTTCAAGCCGCTGCGCATGACCGATACCGGCTTCTTCGTGCCGGAACAGAAGCGCAGCCGGTTTGCGACGCTCTACTCGGCGGGACCGGACGGCAACCTCATCGTCACCGGTCAAGCCGCCGGGCCGAAAGCGGATTTCACCTCCCTGCCGGGAGCGCCCTCGGGAGGAGGAGGCCTGGTCTCGACGGCGGCCGACTACGCCCGCTTCGCCCAGATGCTGCTGAATCACGGCGAACTCGACGGCGCCCGCATTCTCTCGCCGGCCACGGTCGGCCTCATGACCGCGAATCACTTATCGCCGAGCCTGATGACCGGCAAATTCTCCATCGGAAACGCAGTCATGCGGCCGGGCCACGGCTGGGGCTACGATCTCGCCGTGTTCACCGACCCGCACACCGCTGACGACGTCGTCGGCAAGGGAACGTTCTATTGGGAAGGCGCCGCCGCTACCTGGTTCTGGGTGGATCCAACCAATGACCTGGTCTTCGTTGGCATGACCCAGCGGATGTTCGGCAAAGGCCAACCGCAGATGAACCACGTCAGCCGCCCGACGGTTTACGGAGCTTTAGTGAATCCCGAAAAGTAGCGGCTTCCCCTCTCCTCCGCCCACGGCACATGCCCCGGCACCTCCCGCCGCATCACCCCGCCCACGCGGTAGAAATTTACCGGTTGCGACAAGTCCGGCGGGGCCGCGCGCGGCGGCTCGTGAAATAGCATCTCCGGCCCCGCGTCACCGCTCAAAGACATACCTGCTTCCCTCCGGAATAGGGCTTCGCCGGAACCGACACTTCGGCTTCCGAAGCCTATCCTCTGATCTGGATGTTTTCGTCGTCCCCGACGGCCAGCCGCCCGGCTCTGTCGATGTTGTGAACGAAGACGAACGCTCGGCGAATCGCCTGACCAATCCTCTCCTCGGTTGCTGGATCGACCTTCAGCCGGACAACACCGGCCGTTCGCAACTCAGCGCCGTGCTGCGGAGACAGGCTTTCTCCAGCAAAAGCTTCACTGGTTTGCGAGTACGATCTCGTCCGTCTCGCCCGCGCAAGCTTTTCCAGAATCAAATACACTTGTCGCCCTCGTCCCCACCTCCGGCGACACCGCTCCCTCCTCGATCTCGCCTCGCGAGTCTCCCCTGAGCCTATTGCCGCCGGCTCCCGTCGCCGTCCGCACACTCCCCAACCCCGCCCCACCCCCCAGGAACTTTCTTTCGTAAAATCCTGCGCAGCATATAGATAAATTTCTTGACGCGACACCATATATTGGGTGATGATTGACGTGCACGGACGAAGACATCATTCCGTAACGTGCCACCCGCAGGAGACACCATGGGACAGCCCAGCGTTGACCTCAGTACCCGATTGAAAAAACAAGTCGAAACCAGACCAGCCCGAACTTCCCTTGCCGTCGCCGAACGCAAGGGCGTCCGCTTCCCCCGCTACTTTACTCAAAAGCTCGAGCCCGGCCGCACCCCCTACGACGAAATCAAGTGGGAGCTCCGCACCGCCGCCATCGGCAACGACAAGGGCGCGGTCATTTTCGAACAAAGCGACGTTGAGGTCCCCGCCGACTGGTCCCAAACGGCCACCAATATCGTCGCCAGCAAATATTTCCACGGGAAGATGGGCTCGCCCGACCGCGAGCGCAGCGTCGCCCAGCTCGTCCACCGAGTCGTCGACTCCATCGCCGACTGGGGCCTCGCCGGCCGCTACTTCGAAGCCCCCGAGGATGCCGAAAACTTCCGCGGCGAGCTCGCCCACCTCATGCTCACCCAGAAGGCCTGCTTCAACTCGCCCGTCTGGTTCAACGTCGGCGTGCGCGAGGCCCGCGGCTACGGCTTCTATTTCGACGAAGCTTCCGGTGAGATCCGCCCGCTCGAAAAAGGCCTCGCCAAGCCCCAGTGCTCGGCCTGCTTCATCAACAGCGTCGGCGACACGCTCGAATCCATCCTGGATCTGGCCAAAACCGAGGGCATGCTCTTCAAGTGGGGCTCGGGCACCGGCACCAACCTCTCCAGCCTCCGCGAAGAGGACGGTACGCTGTCCAGCGGCGGAAAAGCCTCCGGCCCGCTCAGCTTCATGAAGGGTTTCGACGCCTTTGCCGGCGTCATCAAAAGCGGCGGCAAAACGCGGCGCGCCGCGAAAATGGTCATCCTGAACGCCGAACACCCCGACATCGAAGCCTTCATCTGGTGCAAGGCCAAGGAAGAAAAGAAGGCCCACACCCTCATCGACGCCGGCTACGATTCCTCCCTCGACGGCGAAGCCTACAGCTCCATCTTCTTCCAGAACGCCAACAACTCCGTCCGCGCCACCGACGAGTTCATGCAGGCCGCCTCCGAAAACCGCGACTGGTGGACCCGCTCCGTCGTCTCCGGCCAGCCCCTCAAACGCTACCAGGCCCGCGAGCTGCTCAACGAAATCGCCGAAGCCACCTGGCAGTGCGGCGACCCCGGCATGCAGTTCGACTCCACCATTAATAAGTGGCACACCTCCAAAGCAACAGCCCGCATCAACGCCTCCAACCCCTGCTCCGAGTACATGTTTCTGGACGACTCGGCCTGCAACCTCGCCTCGCTCAACCTCATGAAGTTCGTCGGCCCCGGCGGCGAGTTTGATGTCGAGGCCTTCCGCCACGCCTGCGACACCATCATCCTCGCCCAGGAAATCATCGTCGATAGCGCCAGCTACCCGACCGAGAAGATCGCCCGCAATTCGCACAACTTCCGCCCGCTCGGCCTCGGCTTCGCCAACCTCGGCGCCCTGCTCATGTCCATGGGCATCCCCTACGATTCCCCCGCCGGCCGCGACTGGGCCGGCGCCATCTCCGCCGTCATGTGCGGCCAGGCCTATCTCACCAGCGCCCGCATCGCCGAAGCCGTCGGCCCCTGCCCCGGCTACGCCCCCAACGAGGAGTCGTTCCTCGAGGTCATCCGCATGCACGGCCGCGCCGTCTCCGGCATCGACAGCCGCCGCGTCCCGCCCGCCCTGTTCGCCGCCGCCGAAGCCTGCTGGCGCGACGCCTACGCCCTCGGCGAAGAAACCGGCTTCCGCAACGCCCAAACCACCGTCATCGCCCCAACCGGCACCATCGGCTTCATGATGGACTGCGACACAACCGGCATCGAGCCCGACCTCGCCCTCGTCAAATACAAAAAACTGGTCGGCGGCGGCGTCATCAAAATCGTCAACAACACCGTCCCCCAAGCCCTCATCCGCCTCGGCTACCACCCCGAGCAGGTCGAAAACATCGTCGCCCACATCGACTCCACCGGCACCATCGAAGGCGCCCCGGGCCTCAAGGACGAACACCTCCCGGTGTTCGACTGCAGCTTCCGCCCCCAGAACGGCAAGCGCTTCATCCACCACATGGGCCACGTCCGCATGATGGCCGCCGTCCAGCCCTTCATCTCCGGCGCCATCTCCAAAACCATCAACATGCCCGAGGAGTGCACCGCCGCCGATATCGCCGACGCCTATCTGGAAAGCTGGAAGCTCGGCCTCAAAGCCGTCGCCATCTACCGCGACGGCTCCAAGCGCGTACAGCCGCTCAGCTCCGGCGCCGGCGGCAAGGCCGAGAAGAAAGCCGCCGCCGCGGCCGCCGCGGCCTCCGCCCCGGTCGCCGAGAAGATCGTCTACCGCCCCGTCCGCCGCAAGCTTCCCGACGAACGCCAGTCCGTCACCCATAAGTTCTCCATCGGCGGCCACGAAGGCTACATCACCGTCGGCCTCTATGAGGACGGCACGCCCGGCGAGGTCTTCATCTCCATGGCCAAGGAAGGCTCCACCATCTCCGGCCTCATGGACAGCTTCGCCACCTCCATCTCCTACGCCCTCCAGTACGGCGTCCCGCTCAAGTTCTTCGTCGACAAGTTCAGCCATGTCCGCTTCGAGCCCAGCGGCTGGACCGGCAATCAGCAGATCCCCTACGCCAAGTCGATCATGGATTACATCTTCCGCTGGCTCGGCGCCAAGTTCCTCGGCCCCGAGTACGCCGTCACCGAAGCCGGCCACGCGCCCGCGCTCCGCCCCACCGAGCCCGAGCCCCAGCAGTCGCTCCCCTTCGACGCCGGCTCCTCCGACGCCCCCATGTGCGCCGAATGCGGCGGCATCATGACCCGCAACGGCTCCTGCTACAAGTGCGAAAACTGCGGCGGCACCAGCGGCTGCAGCTAATCGGTGATCGGGAGGCCTCGGCGCAAGCGCCCCGGCCTCCCCCACGTACCAGCAAGTCCCCCGGTCCCACGGAAAAATCGGGCTCCGAACCTGCGAACGCGGCCGGTATCATGATTAAGGTACTCCATGATGCTGAAACTACGCCGCTTCCACCAAACGCCTTTCTCTCTCCCCGGCCTTCTCGCCGTGGCCCTCCTCGGCGCCGTGGGTGCCTCCGCCCAACAACCCGCCCCCGCTCCCCCAAAACCCGCCCCCGACGTCCTCATCTTCACCGATGGCGAAAAACTCATCGGCACGCTTGAACGCGTCACCGGCACCTCGGTGCTCTTCAAAAGCGACATGGCCGGCGAGATCACCGTCGACTGGAGCAAGATCGAATCGCTCCAATCCTCGCAGAAATTCGCCGTCATTCCCAAAGGCCTGCCGCTCCGGCGCCATGTCGACTCCTCCAAAGTTCCCCAGGGCACCCTCTCCATGACCGGCCAGACACTGCAAATTACGCCCGCCCCCGGCGCCCCCGCCCAAACCATGCCCGTCGCCGGCGCCGCCGACGTCATCGACGAGGCCGCCTTCCAGAAAGCCGTTCTCGCCTCGCCCGGCATGTTCCAGAACTGGGCCGGCACCATCACCGGCGGCGCCTCCCTCGTCGAAGCCACCCAGAACAGCCGCGCCTTCAACGCCGCCGTCAGCCTCATCCGAACCGTCCCCAGCGAAACCTGGCTCCAACCCGACAACCGCACCCTGGTCGACTTCAGCACCTCCTACGGCATCCTCTCGCAGCCCAATACCCCCAGCATCAAGACCGAGATCTACCATGCCGACGCCGAACGCGACGAGTATTTTTCGCCCAGCCTCTACGGCTTCGGCCAGGCCGCCTTCGACCACAACTTCGCCCAGGGCCTCTACCTTCAGCAAACCTATAGCGGAGGCCTCGGCTGGACCGTTTTCAAATCCAGCGTCTCCGAGCTCGACCTCAAGGGCGGCATCAGCTATATCCACCAGCAGTTCAACGGCGCCGCCAGCGAAAGCCTCATCGGTTCGGTCTTCGGCGAAAACTACACCCGCAAGTTCGCTCACAACATCGTTCTGGCCCAAGGGCTCACCGTGACGCCCGCCTGGAATAACCTGAGCGCCTATTCCGCCGCCGGCTTCGTCAACCTCACACTGCCTTTGTACAAGCGGTTCAACTTCACCACCGGCGTCATCGATACGTTCCTCAACAACCCCCCCGCGGGCTTCAAGAAGAACTCGTTCCAGTTCATCACCGGCATCACCTACGCGCTGCCGTAACGCCGCGCCGCTTCCCGCGGCGGCTAGCCGTCCCGGAGTCGACTGCGGCCGGAGCCGGCGCGGAAGCTCGTTTCTGGAACGATGTGCCCCGGTCGCCGCTGGAGCAAGGGCCAGGCAGGCAATCGGAACGCTCTGGCCGCAACAAATTGCGAAAAGTGCGATGGATTTTTACGCACAATCGAGCTAACATTGCTAAAACTCCAATGACATTCCCAGCCATGACCATCGCGACTCTCAGAAATGCCGCCTGCCTCATCGCAGTTATTGGTCTTGCCGCATTCGCAAGCCACCCGCCACCGGCCACCCCCCCCCGAGCTCCAACGAAAGCGCGCGACACCGAGGCACGGGGAATCGAGCCACCTCACCAGCGAGGAGCTCGGACTCAATGTCGGAAATGGCGCAAGCTCTTGCAGCTCCGCTGTTTCTCGAGAGCGGAGGATTTAGCAGCCGTCTTACGATCATAAACGAGCTGAATTTCGCGACGCCAGCGCAGGTAATTTTGCGGGAATTAGATGGCCGCCAAATATGCGTAGAGAATGTAGAACTCCCGGCCCACTCCCGGCTTGAGCTCGAGGTGGCGGAGATTCTGGAGCACGCCGGGTCAGCATCGCCTGCGGGCTCTGTCGAGGTGCTTCCGGATCCCTCAATCGTCGTCACCATGGCCGTGGCGGCACAACTTTCCATTACCGGGTCCGGCATCAACGCCGGGCAACACCTCGAGGAGGAGTTCACGTCGGCCGCTGCTGGCTCGGTCGGAGAAATGGGGGCGCTTCGTGCCGCTGGAGGCCCGTACCAGGGAACGCCGGTCGTGGCCATCCAAAACCTCACCGGGTCCCGGCAAAGCGCAACCGCGACTTGCGTCTCCGACCAAGGCGCCACTAGGGACCTCCGAGTCGTTATCCAGGCGCACGCGGTCGGCCTGGTTGAACCGTGCGCAGCGCACACAGATCCTGGACAGTTCGATCTCGCCGACGCCCTGGCGGCTGATCCTGGTGCGCCCCGGCATGGCCCATTTGGCGTTACCGTCAGCGGAGAAAATGGGCCCCCGGCCATCGCCGCATTTGGGTTCTCCTGGAGAGGCACGTCCGGCGGCCCCGCCATGAGTTCGCAAAATTTTATTGACTCGGGCCTTCTACGTTCAGGCAATATCGTGTTCACAGGAGTACCGATCGGGTCGATCCCGGGAGCATCCGGAGCGGTCTTCACTCCGGAACTCTCCTTAACAAACTCTGGCCCCGTCGCACGGAAGGCCAACGTGCTTTTCGCGCGAACAGACCCCTCTGGCGTAAACACGTCGGAGGTGGCTTCGATCGACATCGAGCCGCGAACTTCGGTCACGGTCCCGCTGCCGGCTCTTCCCGGCGAACCCGACCTCCGCGATTCGTTCTTGATTCGGTCAGACGGAGCTCCTGGTGATATGGCTGCGGAACTGGCATCCGTGGCCTCCCCGGGAGCCACCATCGTGGAGCAAATTGGCAAGGACCAGGAAACCCTCGAAAACGGCGGGGCTCATCCATGGAACATCTCTAACGGCCAGGAGGCAATTCTGCTTCTGTTTAACCACTCGGCGTCGGCGAAGTACTTCAACGTGAAGATCGGAAATGGCGCCGTCCTCTGGCAGGATGCCTGGCAGTTAATGCCAATGGAGACAAGAGCGATACGAATTCGCGACCTCATAGACGGCCAAGTGGCTGACCATCTCGGAGAGCGGCTTCCAAGAAGCCTTTCCTCCGGCGAGCTGAGTTGGTTCACGCCAAACCCGTCGGAGGGGAAAGGCAGACTCCTCGAAATCGATCCAGTGTCAGGCGATATCGCCTCGAACCGAACACTTGCTCGCAGCTTTAGCTGCGGATATAACTTCGTGATCTGCGGCGCCTACCTCGAGACCGGCGCCATAACGTTTCCATATGGCGCGGCCAGCAGCCCGAGTTATCTCGGCGCGGTGGTCCCGGATATATGTCTCGCCTTTGACCCGACTGCGTGCTCGGGACAATCTTACGGCCAAGGTGGCAGCGGATACACCTACAATTGGTATTCCAACGCGCCATCCATAGCGAACGTATACGGGTCCGCCTCCGCTCCTACCGCCGAGTTCTGGGGCAGCGCCGTGGGCGCCGGGTCCGCGACCGGACAGGTGCAATCGCAGTATTGCAGTAAGAGCGGAGGCGGCGAATTGACGGTGACGCCCACGGTCAACATACAAGTAGCCCCGGGCTTCGTCAGCATGGCCGGTAACGGCCTCGTGGTCATGGGCGCGAGCGGTCTTACGAGTACGGCCGTTTCTGCCAAGGGAAACCCGAGCGGAGGAACTGTTTCGTGGACGGCCGGCCCTCGGCTTCGAATCAGCGGAACAAACTCGGTTAACGCCACGGTCGCCGGGACCGCTCCCAGCACGTCGGCGGGGGACACTTACGCCTCGGTAGCGTATTCCCTAAGCGGCCAGGCCGCTTCCGCCAGCCAGCGGTTCACGGTCCTCAACCCGACGATTCTGAAAGCGGCGTCCTTCCCTGGCGGAAGCAAATACACTACCAGCTATCAAAACGGAAGCCTCAAAGGTTACTACACATCGATCACATATTACGTGTATGACCAAATGAGCCCGGCCAACATTATCGCCCTGCCCGGTCTCGCGTTCACGGAAGTTCTCACGACCTTAAGCAACCCCTATGGCGCCGACTTCACGCCAGCCGACGGCAATCCCCGGACGGTTAGCTCCGACGCAAGCGGTGCGATGATGGACGCGCTCTACGCATATGCCACACTTCCAGGGCTACCCACGGGATTCACGGCGTCCCGTTCGCAAAGCTTAAGCGCCAACGGATACCCATTCAGTCCCGCTCAGCAACAGAGCTACACCGCGACGGGCGCCTCGATCGCTACACAGGAGCTTCACCGGTGACCCGGGCTGCCGCACTCTTTCTGGCTGCCAGTGCTGCCGGCTTCTTGGCAGGCGCCCAACAAGCTGGACCTTCCGAATGGGATGTCATCCGGAAGTTGATGGCCGAAGGCGGCCCACTCGCCGGCGACGCTCTGACGCTGATCCCCTTGATCCCGGACGCGCAGGCGGAGCGCCTCGTCCTCGACGTCCTCAACGGATCCGATGCCACCGCCGTCGCGGCTGTAGCGCGCGGGCTGTCAGCCTCGCAGTGCGCCAGATACCTGCCGCAGCTCAGCCGGGCGGCTGCGGGCGCCCCGGCTCAGGCGGCGCCCCCAATTTGGGACGCAGTTGGACGCGCCCGCAATACCGAGGCGGCAAGCGTCCTCGCTGGCTTGGCCGGCACAAAAGCTCAGCCTCTTGCGGGAATCGCGTTCGGCATCCTGGGAACCATGGGCGCCCCGGCGGTTCCAGCTCTCTCAACAATGCTCGATCATGGCGCTTCAGCAGACAACCGCGAAACCGCCGCCTACGTGCTGCTCGACCTCGACCGGCCCGAAGCCGCCAACGCGTTCCGTGCCGCCCTTCACGACAGCGCGCGAAAAGTACGATTCGCCGCGGCCCTGGGGCTCGCCAGGCTCGGCTTCGGCGAAGGCATGGACGAACTCGAGGACGGCGCCCGATCCGGCGACCAAACCGCGCGGCTTTACGCCCTCGTTGCTCTCGTTTCACTCGGCGCGGCCAGATATCGCCAGGAGCTCGAGTCCATTCTCAACCGTGGCACGCCCGCTGCCGCCCTGCGCTGCGTGACCACCATCGCTTGGTGGGGCACGCCATCCCTCCGACCCCTGGTATTCGACTTGGGTCTTCAAAAGCGCCCCGAATTCCAGCAGGCGATTGCGGAAAGGATGCTCGATCCCGCGCGAGCCGAGGACCTCCGGGCACTGAAGGAGAACTTGAAGAGCCCCAATGCGGCCGCTCGCGTCGCCGCCGCCACAAAGATTCTAACCGTTTCCCAGGATTCCCAAGCGGCCAGCGTCATCACGAGCGCACTAATCGCCAACGACGAAGCCGTCAAGCGCCTCGCCGTAACATGGGCCGCACAGTCGCACAGGTTCGATCAAGCGCTCGCCGGGCTGATCGCCTCAACGGATCCGGACATCAGAGTGCAGGCCCTCGACGCCGCGGGCCGGCTCGGAGGGCGGCGGTTTGTCGGCCCAGCCAAGGACGCTCTGGCCTCCGGAATTCTCCCCGTTTCGATGGCCGCCGCCAGGGCCCTCGCCTCCATCGATCCGGACGCGGGCCGCCGCTCACTCCGCGAGGGCCTCACCTCGGCTTCGCCGCAGATTCGGCTAGTCTCGGCGGTCGCGCTCCTCTCAATCGCCCCGACCGAACGCCGGATGATGGCTACGCCGGTAAAGGCGCCCGGATGACACTTCCCTATGAAGAAAGCAACGCGCACGATCATCGCCATCGGTGCCGCGCTCGCCGGCGCAGTGCACGCTCTGACCGGAATCGAGACGGCGCCGGCCGAGACGGAACAAATTCGCTTCGCCGACAAGACCCAAGACTCCCGGCTTGAGTTTAGGCAGAGCTACGGCGATACCCGTCTCGACAACATCGTCGAGGCCACAGGATCGGGAGTCTGCGTGTTCGACTACAACAACGACGGTTTTCTCGACCTCTACTTCCCGAACGGAAAGTGGACAGAGGGAGTCAGCGACGCCCGCGACAGCCGCCTCCGAGGCAAGCTTCGAAACCACCTTTTTCGCAACAACGGAGACGGAACCTTCACCGACGTGACCAGCGAAGCGGGAGTCGGAGGAAACCAATATTCAATAGGATGCGCCGCGGGTGACTACGACAACGACGGAAATGTAGACCTCCTCGTCCTCAACTACGGCCATAACGAACTGTTCCACAATAATGGCAACGGCAAATTCACGGAAGTTGCAGCCTCGGCTGGACTCTCCGGTGAGCACTTCAGCGTGTCGGCGGTATGGCTCGATTTCGACGGCGACGGGTATCTCGACATCTTCATCGGTAACTACGTCAAGTACAACCGCGCGAACGCCCCGTTTGGAGACTCCGCGGCCGATTTTCCTGGACCGCTCAGCTACCAGGGCGACTCCAACCTCCTATTGCACAACAACGGAAACGGAACGTTCTCTGACGTAACCAGGGAGATGGGGGTGTGGAAGCCCGACGGCCGGTCGATGGGTGTCACGGCCTCGGATTTCGACAATGACGGTAAACTTGAGTTGCTATCGGCCAACGATTCGATGGCGAATTACTACTTCCAAATGAACCGCCACGGGCAGTACGACGAACGAGCGCTCGAGATGAACTTGGCCTACGGAGAGAACGGTGAGAATGTTGCCCACATGGGCGCCGCGGTCGGCGACCTGAACCGGGATGGGCTGCTCGATATCTTCATCACAAACCTCAGGGACTCGAGCGTCCTCCTCCAGCGGCCGAATGGCGGCAGCTTTGAAATGAGCACCGACGGCGCGGGTCTCGGAGCTACGAGGGGGCAGTATTCCGCGTGGTCTTCCGCGCTCTTCGACTTCGACCACGACGGCTGGCTCGACATTTTCGTCTCGAACGGAGGCGCCCAACACGAATACGGCCAGCAAAGCACCATTTACAGAAATCGGCACGATGCCAGATTCGCCAATATTTCCAGGACGGCTGGTCCGTACTTCGCCCAACGGCACGTCGGCCGCGGAGGGGCGGGATTGGACTTCGATAATGACGGGCGAACGGACCTCGTCCTGGTTAACCTGAACGATGAGGCGAGGCTCTTGCGCAACGAAACACGTGAGGTGAACCACTGGATCACCGTCATTCCGCGCCTCCGCTTTCCGACCGGAACGCGCGACGCTTTTGGGGCAAGAGTCATCGTAGTGGCCAATGGCCTCCGCATGGTCGAGGACATGATCCCCACGCGTGGGTATCTCTCGGCTCAGGACCCGCGCCTCAACTTCGGGCTCGGAAAGTCGAACCATGCAGACCGCATTGACATCCGCTGGCCAGACGGGCAGCAGGAGAGCCACCTCGACGTAGCCGCTGACCGGTTCGTGGTCTACACCCACGAGCAGCAGACACGGCCGCTGCCATCCCAACGCCAGGAACGCGCAAAACATGGCCGTTTGACCCGGCCAGACCGGTGACCCGCCACGGTAGCCGGTCGAAGGGAAGCATCGGGAACCCCGGTCGGATGCCTAACGGGGGCCGCCCTGGAAGCATCAGCAGACGAATGCGGCCTCCTCACGGCCCGGACCAGCGCCATTACCGCCCGTGGCTCCCCGCTCGATGCCTCACGCGATGGCCGCGCCTTCAACACGGCCGCCAGTTTCGTCCAGGCCGACCCCTGCGAAACCTCAACGCCTACTCCGCCGCCGGCTTCGTCAACCTCACGCTGCCTTTGTACAAGCGCTTCAACTTCACCACCGGCGTCATCGATACGTTCCTCAACAACCCGCCCCCAGGCTTCAAGAAGAACTCGTTCCAGTTCATCACCGGCATCACCTACGCTCTCCCGTAAAGGAACGGCCGCTGCGCTCACCCTGCCACAACCGTCGCCGGCCGGCTACTCGTAGCGCAGCGCGGTCATCGGATCGATGCGGCTGGCGCGCAGCGCCGGCAAGTATCCCGACAGCGCCGCCACCAGTGCCAGGCCGGCCGTTGCCGTGGCCAGCGTCCAGGGATCTCCGGCGCCGATGCCGAACAACTGGCTCTGCACCGTCCGGCTCAAGGCCAGCGAAATCGCCACCCCCGCCGCCGCCCCCGCCGTCACCAGCGCCAGCACTTCCCTCATCACCATCCACACCACGTCGCGGCGAAACGCCCCCAGCGCCATCCGGATCCCGATCTCCCGCGTCCTGCGCGCTACCGTGAACGCCATCACGCCGTACAGCCCGATCGATGCCAGCAGCGTCGCCAGCGCTCCGAATACCGTCGACAGGCTCGCCACCAGCCGCTCCAGCAGCAGCGAGTTCGAAATCTGATCGTCCAGCGTCCGCATCGCGTACAGCGGCAGGTTCGGATCGATCTGCCGGATCTGCCCCCGCACCGCCGAAAAAACCTGGCTCGCATCGAGCGTCGAGCGCACGTACACTGTCATGCCGCCCACGAACCTCGTCGCATGGTAAGGCAGAAACATCTGCTGCGGAATGTCGTCGCGCAGGTTGGTGTACTTGATGTCCTTCACCATGCCGATGATTTCCATATCGGTCTTGGTGCCGGGGTCGGAGCCGAAGCCGACATGGTGCCCCACCGGGTTCGCCCCTCCCAGATATTTCCGCGCGAACGTCTCGTTGACGATCACCCGCGCCGGCACGTAGTCGTCAGCCTCGGGGCCGTGCTTCGCCTCGCCCGAATCCTGCATCGTGAAGTCGCGCCCCGCCAGAATCGGCACGCCCAGCGTCGCGAAGTATCCCGGGCTCACCGAGTTCATGTAAGCGTAAACGTTGTCGCCCTGCTTGGCGGTGTAGCCCTCCACCGTGAGCGAGCTGTCCCATTCGTTTTCCTCGAGGATGCGCATCGAGGCCAGCCCCGACGATTTCACACCGGGCAGCGAGTTCAGCCGCTCGGTGAGCAGCCGGTAAAAATTCTTCGACCGCTCCGCGCTATAGCCGTTCAGTGAAGGATCGATGTTGAAGGCGACAAGGCGTCCGGGATCGAAGCCCGGGCCGAGGCCGCGCAGATTTCTCAGGCTGCGGATGAACAGCCCCGCGCCCACCAGCAGCACCAGCGACAGCGTCACCTGCGCCGCGACAAGCACCTTGCGCAGGCGCACGTGCCCGCCCGACACCACCGCGCCCGCCTGGTCCTTTAGCGTCCCCGCCACGTCCGGCCGGCTCGCCTGAAGCGCCGGCACCAGACCGAAGAGAATGCCGGTAAGGGCCGAGGCCCCGGCCGCGAACAGCAGCACCCTCCAGTCCGGCACTGACGACAGCTTCAACGTCACCGTCTCGGGCGGCATCAGGCTCAGCAGCAGCCGGTCCGTCCAGCCGGCGATCATCAGCCCCGCCAGGCCGCCCGCTCCCGACAGCATCAGGCTCTCCACCAAAAGCTGCCGCACGATGGCCGCGCGCCCCGCCCCCAGCGACAGGCGTATGGCAAGCTCCTTCTGCCGCGCCGCCGCCCGCGCTACCAGCAGGCTGGCTACGTTGGCGCAGGCGATCAGCAGCACTCCCGCCGTCAGCGCCAGCAGCACCCACAGCGGCTTGGCCACCTGCTGCTGCACCATCTGCCGGCCCTGCCCGCCCGGCAGCACTTGAATGATGTTCTTCAAAAATCGCTGGCGAACGTACGGCGACGCGTTGTTGAACGCCGCCTCCTTCACCTCCATCTCGAGCATCGAGTGGAAAAACGGCTGCAGCGACGCCTGGGCCTGCGCCCGGCTCACCCCGGGCTTCAATCGGCCGAAAACGTTCACCCACCGCGATCGCCGGTCCTTCAGCGCGTCCCACAGCGGCGTGATCTCTTTCTTCATCATCACCGGCACGAAGACGTCCGTACTGTAGCCCAGCTCGACTCCGTCAAAGCCCGCCTGCGCCACGCCCACGATCGTCATGTTGTGCCCGTTGACGTTCATCTCCTTACCGATGACGGAGGCGTTGCCGGAAAAGCGCGTCTGCCAGTAGTTGTAGCTGAGCATCACCACCGGATGGCCGTCCGGCGTGCGGTCGTCATCCTCGTTGAACGTGCGGCCCGCGGCCGCGCCCACGCCGAGCACAGGGAAGTACGAGCCCGAGACAAGCTCGCCCGCCACGCGCTCGGTTCGGCCGTTGAACGTCAAACTGATCGGCGTGGCGAAGCGGCAGAACATGCCCGTGAACACGCTGTTGTTATGCCGGAAGTCGTTGTACATCGGCCACGACAGCGCGTTCATGCCCCAGTTGCTGCCGTAGTGCTCGCCCTTCATCGAGAGCAGCACCAGCCGGTCCGGCTCCTTCACCGGCAGCAGCCGCAGCAGCACCTGGTCGACAAGACTGAAGATGGCCGTATTGGCGCCAATGCCCAGCGCCAGCGAAATGATGGCCACCACCGTGAAAACCGGAGCTCGTGCCAGGCCCCGAAGCGAGTAGCGGAGATCGCGTCCGATGGTATTCATGGTCAATAAGGTTTACGCCACAGCGCCCCGGCCGGTTCCCCAAACCAATGGCGCTGTTATCGGATACCGAATTCGGAGGGAAAAGTTACGCCGGGGAAACCCGATGCCGGACTCTGAACTACGCCGGCGGCGGCACTCGTGTTGCTTGCCGTCCCTGTCCCGCTCACCGCGCAGCGCATCCGGAATCCTTTTGCCGGGCGCCCATCCGCGCTCGCGCTGAGTGAGGTGGAAGCGGAAGCCGCGCCGGCCGCGGCAGCAGAAGGGAAGGCGAATATCGAGGAGGCCGGGCAGGAGCCGAAGATCATAGCCGCGGCCGCGGGCGGCGCGCGCCGCCCGCCCGCCGGTCGGGGCGTTTTGCCGCCGGCTACCGGGCCGGAACGGGCGTGAGCTCGCGGCTGCTGATGACGCGGTCGATCATGCCGTAGGCCAGGGCCTGGTCGGGCTCCATGATGTAATCGCGGTCCACGTCGCGCGCCACTTTGTCGATCGGCTGGCCGCTGGCGTTGGCGAGAATTTCGTTCAGGCTCTGGCGCATGCGGAGGATCTCTTTGGCGTAAATGTCGATGTCGGCCGCCTGGCCGGCGAGCCCGCTCATCGAGGGCTGGTGGATCAGGATGCGCGAGTGGGGCAGGCTATAGCGCTTGCCCTTGGTGCCGCAGGCCAGCAGGACGGCGGCCATGGAAGCGGCCTGGCCGACGCAGTAGGTGACGATGTCGGGCTCCACCAGGTTCATGGTGTCGAGAATGGCCAAACCCGCGGTGATGGAGCCTCCGGGCGAGTTGATGTAGAGCGAAATATCTTTCTCCGGGTCCTCGGCGGCGAGGAACAGCATCTGGGCGATGATCAGATTGGCGACATTGTCATCGACCGGCGTACCCAGAAAGATGATGTTCTCCTTGAGCAGCCGCGAGTAGATGTCAAACGCACGCTCGCCGCGGGAGGTCTGCTCGACCACCATCGGAACCAGTACGGAATTATTCATGGACTAAACTCCTCTCGAAACAACCATCATACGCGAATCAGACGAACAGGCCCCCTTTCGGGCGGCCGGAAAGGTGGCGAAACCGGATCGGGCGGCGAGGCCCGGGGAGCACGAAGTAGCGGAACGGCGGCGAAACCGGATCGGGCCGAGGATGCCCGGGCCGCGCGCGGCGGCGAACAAGCCGCGCTCGGGAGAGCGGAGCGACGGCCAAAACGAAGCGAGCCGCGGGGGCCCGGAGTGTGCAGGTAGGCGAGTGGGCCGCGCGCGGGCGCCCGGAACGGCGGCGAAACCGGATCGCGCGGCGAGGCCCGTCCCGAGCGACGTGGCGAACAAGCCGCGCTCGGGAGAGCGGAGCGACGGCCAAAACGAAGCGAGCCGCGGGGGCCCGGAGCGTGCAGGTAGGCGAGTGGGCCGCGCGTGGGCGGCCGGAGCAGCGCCGAAACCGGATCGAGCTGCGGTGCCCGGGGAGCACGAAGCTGCAGAACAGGGCGCGTTTGGGCGGCGGAACATCAGACGAGGTCGTCGGACCAGGCGGGGGCGAGGTCGGCGATGTGAGGAGGAGGCGGCGCGGCGGCTACGGAGCCGATGAGGGCGAGGAAGCCGGCGTCGGCTTCGGGGCTCCAGTCCGGCGGCGACGGAGAGGCGGACTCGAGGGCGGGGCCGGGCTTCTGCCGCAGCCGCTCAAGCGCCGCCAGGGCCTTGTGGAACGAGCGCTCGTAGCCGGTGGACTGGCGGCGCATCAGAGCCAGGCGATGCAGGCTTCCGGCGCCTGCCGTCGACGCGAGTAACGCCAGCTCGCGCTGCCGGAGGGCCAGCAGCAGGCGATGGCTGAGCTCCATCTGCTCGATGAGAAGAGACTCGGCGTTGGCGGGCCGCTCTGCCGTGGGCTCGCCGGTTTGGGCATTCGTCCTCATGCCTCGTTTGTAGCAGGCGGCCGGCGGCGTTTGGACCGGTGTGCGCCGTATGTGGCGGCAATGGCGGGGGAAATAACCCGGCCTCCGCCGTGACTCACCGGCGATGGCGCGGCGATTGGCGATAGAGTTTGGAGTGCGCACTGGGGCGCGGGAGGCGGGATGGAGAACACGCGAAGGGAATTCGTGGCGGCGGGCATGGGGCTGGCGGCGGCAGCGGCGGCGTGGGCGCAGGAGTCCGCGCCGAACGCCGGTTGGTACGGCAAGCCGATGCGCTGGGCGCAACTGGCATTTGTCGAAGACGACCCGGGAAACTACGACCCGAAGTTCTGGCTTGACTATTTCCGGCGGATCCACGCCGGCGGAGCGTGTCTGAGCGCCGGCGGCTGCGTGGCGTTCTATCCGACAAAGATTCCCATGCACTACCGCAGCCGCTGGCTGGGCAGCGGAGACGCGTTCGGCGATCTGGCCGCCGGATGCCGGAAGCTGGGCATGGCGGTGATCGCCCGCACGGATCCTCACGCCGTACACCAGGACATTCGGGACGCTCATCCGGATTGGATCGCGGTGGACGCGGCGGGCAATCAGCGGCGGCACGCCTCGGACGCCGATTTCTGGATCACCTGCGCGCTCGGGCCGTACAACTTCGAGTTCATGACGGCGGTGACCGAGGAGATCGTGCGCGGCTACAAAGTGGACGGCATCTTCACCAACCGCTGGTCGGGCTCGGGCATGTGCTACTGCGAACACTGCCGCGAGAATTTCCGGCGCTTCAGCGGGCTCGAACTGCCGCGGACGCTCGATCCGCGCGACGCTTCGCGGCGCCAGTACATCGTGTGGCGCCAGCAGCGCCTGTTCGAACTCTGGCGGCTGTGGGACTCGCGGATCAAGGCCATCAATCCGGAGGCGGCCTACATTGCGAACGCGGGCGGAGGCGCGCTGAGCACGCTCGACATGAAGACCATCGGCGAGCTCACGCCCACTCTGTTTGCGGACCGCCAGGGCCGGAGCGGGCTGATGCCGCCGTGGATGAACGGCAAGAACGGCAAGGAATACCGGGCGACGCTGGGGCCCAAGGCGATCGCCGGCATTTTCAGTGTGGGGCTGGAGGAGGAGTACCGCTGGAAGGATTCGGTGCAGAGCCCGGCCGAGCTGAGGCTGTGGGTGGCCGACGGTATCGCGCAGGGGCTGCGGCCGTGGTTCACCAAGTTCAATGCCAAGCCGTTTGACCGGCGCTGGCTGCCGGTGGTGGAAGAGATGTACCGCTGGCACTGGCGCAACGAAAAGTACTTGAGGAACGAGAGGCCGCTGGCGCGCGTTGGGCTGGTGTATTCGCAGCAGACGGCGGAGTTCTACGGCGGCGCGCGGGCGCGGGAAATAGTGGAGGACGAAGGGCTCGGGTTTTACCAGGCGTTGGTGGAGGCGCGGATTCCGTTCGAGATGGTGCACGACGGGCTGATGGACCAGGCGCACCTGGCGCCGTTCCGCACGCTCATTCTGCCGAACATCGCGGCGCTCTCCGAGGCTCAGTGCCGGCAGATCGAGGCCTTCGCGGCGGGCGGAGGCAGCGTGGTGGCCAGCTATGAAACTTCGCTCTACGACGAGTGGGGCGAGGCGCGGAAGGAGTTCGGGCTGGCGAAGCTGCTCGGGGTTTCCTTCGACGGAAGGCGCGAAGGGCCGATGCTGAACTCGTACCTGTCGATCGAAATGGAGGCGGCGACGGGGCGCGCGCATCCGCTAACGGCGGGCTTCGAAGACGCGGGGCGGATCATCAACGGCGTGCACCGCGTGGGCGTGACGGCGGCAGACGGGGCATGGCCGCTGGCGCTGGTGCCCACGTATCCGGACCTGCCGATGGAGGAGGTGTTTCCGCGGCCGGTGAAGACACGCGAGCCGGGCGTGGTGGCGAGGGAGAACGGACCGGGCAGAGTCGTGTATTTTCCGTGGGACGCGGGGCGGACGTTTTGGGAGGTGCTGAACGTGGACCACGCCAGGCTGCTGGCCAACGCGGTGCGGTGGGCTTCGAACGAAGCACCGGCGGTGACGGTGACCGGGCCGGGCGTGCTGGACGTGGCGGTGTGGGAGCAGCGGAATTCGATGACGGTGCACCTGGTGAACCTGACGAATCCGATGATGATGAAGGGTCCGGTGCGGGAGGTGATTCCCGTGCCGGGGCAGAAGGTGCGGGTGACGGTGCCGCGGGGGCGGAGGGTGGAGGGCGTGAAGCTGCTGGTGGCGGGGAAGGCGGCGGCGTACCGGAGCGCGGGCAACGCAATTGAGATCGAGACTCCGCCGATCGGGATTCACGAGGTGATTGCCGTGGACCTCGGCGGTGAGGGGCGCGGCTGAGGCGGACACTCAGCGGAGGATGTCTTCGAGCTGGAGCTTGGCGTCGGTGGCGGTGTCGCGGTACTTGACGATGACGGGGGTGTAGAGGGAGAGGTTCCAGTCCTTGCCGGGGCCGTGGGAGAAGGCGCGGGCGCCGGGGACGACGACGGCTTCGGGCGGGATGAGGAGAGGGTTGTCGCCGGAGGCCGAGTGGACCACGCCGCGGACGATGTCGTAGACAGGCGTCGAGCGGGTGAGGACGACGCCGGCGCCGAGGACGGCGCGGCGGCCGATGACGGCGCCCTCATAGACGCCGCAGTTGCCTCCGATCAGGACTTCGTCCTCGACGATGACCGGAAGGGCGCCGACCGGTTCGAGGACGCCGCCGATCTGGGCGGCGGCGGAGATGTGGCAGCGGGCGCCGACCTGGGCGCAGCTTCCGACCAGGGCGTGGGAATCGATCATGGTGCCGGGGCCGACCCAGGCGCCGGCGTTGATGTACATGGGCGGCATGCAGGTGACGCCGGGGGCGACGTAGCAGGCGTCGCGGATGCTGGAGCCGCCGGGGACAAGGCGGACGCCGCTTGAAGGCGAGAGCTGCTTGACGGGGTAGGTTGCTTTGTCGAAGAAGGGCTGGCGGGTGCGGTCGATGGACATATCGACCAGCGAGCCCATGCGGAAGCCGAGGAGGATGCCCTGCTTGACCCAGGCATTGACGCGCCAGCCGGTGGGGGAAGCCGGGTCGGGCTCGGCGGCGCGGATGCGGCCTTCGTTGAGAGCCAGCTTGAAGCGGGCGAAGAGGCGGAAATCGTCTTCCGAATACGAGGGCGGGGCGGCGGCGAAGAGCCGCTCGATGTCAGCCCGCATGGGCGCCCCGGCGTACGAGGAGGCCGAGCTCGTCGAGGACTTTCTCGATGCGCGCCTGGCTGGAGGGTGAGGGTGGGACGAGCGGGAGGCGCCAGACGGGTTCGCACAGGCTCATGGCGGCGAGGGCGGCTTTAACGGGGATGGGGTTCGATTCGATGAAGTTGACGTCGAGCAGGGGCGTGAAGCGGCGCTGGAGAGCGCGGGCGGCGGGGAAGTCGTTGTTCATGGCGGCGCGGACCAGGGCGGTCATTTCGGCGGGGATTTCGTTGGAGGCGACCGAGATGAGGCCGCGGGCGCCGAGGGCGATGGCGGGGAGCGCGAAGGCGTCGTCGCCGCTGAGCACGGTGAAGGAGGCGGGCACGCGGTGAAGGACGGTGGCGATCTGGCTCATCGAACCGGAGGCTTCCTTGACGCCGACGATGTTGTCGATGGAGGCGAGGCGCTCGAGCGTGGCCGGCTCGACGTTGACGCCGGTGCGGCCCTGGACGCTATAGACGACGATGGGGAGGCTGACGGCGGCGGAGATGGTTCTGTAGTGCTGGTACAGACCCTCCTGGGTGGGTTTGTTGTAGTAGGGGGTGACGGAGAGGAGGCCGTCGGCGCCGAGGAGCTCGACGGCGCGGGCCAGCTCGACCACTTCGGCGGTGTTGTAGCCGCCGGCGCCGGCCAGGATGGGGACTTTGCCCTTGGCTTCTTCGAGGGTGATTTCAACGACGCGGAGATGCTCGGCGCGGGAAAGCGTGGGGTTCTCGCCGGTCGTGCCGCAGGGGACGAGAAAGTCGATGCCTTCGAGAATCTGCCGGCGGATGAGCAGGCGGAGCGCGGCTTCATCGAGCGAGCCGTCGGCCAGAAAGGGCGTGACCATCGCCGTGCCGCAACCTTCAAACAACATCTGAGTGCCTCCGTTGAGGGGAATCGGGGCTGCGCGCGCCGCAGCCTACGACCACTATTATCCATGGTGGGGGCGAGGCGCGCGAACGGCGGCGATTAACCGAACAGGACTTCGCTGAATTCGTGGCAGCCGGTGCGTCCGAGGATCCATTGAGCGGCTTTGAGTGCGCCGTGGGCGAAGCCTTCGCGGCCGCGGGCGGTGTGGCGGAGGGTGATGCTGTCGGCGGAGGAGTCGAAGCCGATTTCGTGAGTGCCGGGGTGGGCGCCGGCGCGGTTGGAACTGGAGTCGATGGGGCGGGAATAGCCGGCCTCGCGCATGATGTCGATCAGACGGAGGAGGGTGCCGGAGGGGGCGTCCTTCTTGGCGGCGTGATGGATCTCCCAGGCCCAGGCGCCGTAGGAGGATTCGTTCTGGAGCATGCGGGCGGCCTCGGAGACGATGCGCTGGAAGACGTTCATGCCGATGGAAAAGTTCGGGCTCCAGACGAGGGCGGCGCCCTGGGCGGCGACGGCCTGGCGGACGCGTTCGAGCTCGTGATACCAGCCGGTTGTGCCGCAGACGGTGGGGATGCGGAGGCTGGCGAGACGGAGGAGATTGGCGGGAGCGGCTTCGGGGGTGGAGAATTCGATGGCGACGTCGATGTTGTGGAGCGGGGCGGAGGCGCTGTCGTTCATGTCGAGGCGGGCGGCGACATGGAAGCCGTGGAGCGGGGCGAGCTGATCGATGAGCCGGCCCATTTTGCCGTAGCCGACGAGGGCGAGATTTTTTGGCGCGGATTCAGGCATCGAAGACCTCGGGGTCAAGCTCGTGGAAGAACTCCTCGTGAAGGGCCTCGACGGCGGGGAGGAGATCGGAGCCGTTGACGACGAAGCCGAGGTTGAGCGAGGAGGCGCCCTGGCTGACCATGCGGACGTTGATATGGCGGACGGCGCCGAAGATGCGGGCGCCGACTCCGGGGGTTGTTTTGAGATTTTCGCCGACCAGGCAGACGATGGCCTGATCGCGGTCGACGGTGACTTCGGCGAACTGGGAGAGGGCGGCGGTGAGGTCGGTGAGCTGGCTGGCGTCGTCGAGGGTGAGCGAGACGCTGACCTCGGAGGTGGAGATCATGTCGACGGAAGTTTCAAAGCGGTCGAAGACTTCGAAGATGCTGCGGAGGAAGCCGTGGGCCATGAACATGCGGCTGGAGCGGAGGTTGAGGACGGTGACGTTTTTTTTGCAGGCGATGGACTTGATGACGTTGGAGCTGGCGATGGGGTCGGCGGTGATGAGAGTGCCGGGGACTTCGGGGCGGCGGGAGTTGAGGATGAGGACGGGGATGTTTTTGTCGATGGCGGGGAGGACGGTGGCGGGATGGAGGACCTTGGCGCCGAAGTAGGCGAGCTCGGCGGCTTCGGCGAAGGAGATGCGTTTGACGCGATGGCCGCCGGGAAGGACGGTGGGGTCGCAGGTGAGCATGCCGTCGACGTCGGTCCAGATCTGGATTTCGCGGGCGCCGATGCCGGCGCCGACGATGGAGGCGGTGAAATCGGAGCCGCCGCGGCCGAGGGTGGTGGTGACGCCTTCGGGGGTGGCGGCGATGAAGCCGCCGAGGACGACGACGGAATGGGCGGCGAGGGGAGGGATGGCGCCGGCGAGGCGGGCGTAGGTGGGCTCGAACTGAGGGGCGGCGTGGGTGTGGCGGTGGTCGGTGACGATGAGCTTGCGGGCGTCGGCGTGGACGGCGGAGAGGCCGGCGCGCTGGAAGGTGCGGGTGACGATGAGGCTGGAGAGGCGCTCGCCGAGGCTGGAGACGGCGTCGATGGAACGGGGAGTGAGCTCGCCGAGGACGGCGAGGCCGCGGACGATTTCGGAGAGCTCCTGGAAATGATCCTCGACGGTGCGCTCCATGGAGGACTCGGCGAGATGGAAATCGCGGAGCTCGTAGAGGAGCGAGAGAGCGTGGTCGCGCTGGCCGGCGGAGGCGGCGCGGGCGATTTCGAGAAGGCGGTTGGTGGTCTTGCCCATGGCGGAGACGACGACCACGGGGCGCTGGTCGAGGCGGGCGCGGACGATTTCGGCGACGCGGGCGATGGCATCGGCGGTGGCGACCGAGGAGCCGCCGAACTTCATGACGATCATCAGTCGAGAAGGCCTTCCGAGACCATGAGCTCGGCGTTGAGGACGGCGGCTCCGGCGGCGCCGCGGATGGTGTTGTGGCCGAGGGCGATGAACTTCCAGCCGAGCACGGGGCAGGGGCGGAGGCGGCCGGTGAAGACGGCCATGCCGTTTTCGCGGTTGGTGTCGCGGCGGGGCTGAGGGCGGTCGGGCTGGGACATGTGGATGACGGGCTGAGGGGGAGCGCTGGGAAGCTTGCGCTGCTGGGGGAGGCTGCGGAAGGAGTTGAGCGCGGCGGCGATGTCGGCGGGAGTGGGCTGGAGGTCGAGGGTGACCGAGACGGTGACGGTGTGGCCGTCGACGACAGGGACGCGATTGCAGTGGGCGCTGACGCCGGCGGTGAGCGGGGCGAAGGCGCCATCGCGGAAATCGCCGAGGATTTTCTGGGTTTCCTGCTCCATTTTTTCTTCTTCGCCGCCGATGTAAGGGATGACGTTGGCGGTGATGTCCATGGAGGGGACGCCGGGATAGCCGGCGCCGGAGATGGCCTGCATGGTGGTGGAGACGACGCGGGAGATGCCGAAGACTTTGAGCGGGGCGAGCGCCATGGTGAGGACGACGGTGGAGCAGTTGGGGTTGGTGACGATCTGTCCGGTCCAGCCGCGGAGGCGCTGCTGGAGGGGGAGGACGGCGAGGTGGCCGGGGTTGACCTCGGGGACGAGGAGGGGGACATCGGGCTCCATGCGGTGGTTGCGGCTATTGGAGACGACGACGTGGCCGGCGGAGGCGAAGGACTGCTCGATTTCGGTGGCGACGCTGGCGTCGGTGGCCGAGAAGACGAGGCGCGGGGCATTGCCGGGCTTGCATTCCTGGACGGTGAGATCGGCGACCGCGGGCGGGAGGGTGCCGTCGAGGCGCCATGTGGTGGCGTCGCGGAATTTCTTGCCGGCCGAGCGGTCGCTGGCGCCGACCCAGGTGAGGTCGAACCAGGGGTGATTCTGGAGGAAACGGATGAAATGTTGGCCCACCATGCCGGTGGCGCCGAGGACGCCTACTTCAATGCGTTGCATGTCGAGTTATTGCCTGCCTAGTTGAAGAATCATGTCGTGATAGATGCCGACGGCCTGATGCAAGTCGTCGCGGAGAACTTTTTCGCCGCTGGTATGGGCGACGTGGATGGAGCCGGGGCCGATGAGATAGGGGACGCCCCAGGAAGGGCCGAGGGCGGGGATGTCGGTGGTGAAGGAGACGACGGTGGTGTCGAAGCCGGGGAGCGAGCCGAGGCGGAGGGCGGGGATGCAGAGGACTTCGCGCAGTTCGGCGAGGCCGGAGACGGCCTGCTGGAGGAGGGCCCGGGTGGAGGCGCCTTCGTCGATGAGGCGGATGAGGATTTCGGCCTGGGCCTGATCGGGGATGACGTTGGGGGCGCGGCCGCCGGAGAGGACGCCGATGTTGAGAGTGCTGGGGCCGAAGAGGGGATCGGTGGGGAGGGGAAGGGCGCGGACGGCGTTGAGCGCGTCGAGAAGTTTGTCGATGGCGGATTCGCCGAGCTCGGGGTAAGCCGAGTGGGCCATGCGGCCGTGGGCGGCGATCTCACAGCGGAGGGCGCCTTTGGAGCCGAGGGCGAGTTTATTTTCGGTGGGCTCGCCATTAATAAGGAAGCGGGAGCCGCGGGGGTGGGCGGCGGCATGGAAAGCGCCGGCGCTGTTGCGCTCCTCGCCGACCAGGAACAGGAGGCCGAAATCGCGATGGCCTTCGCTGAGCAGCATTTCGGCGGCGCCGATCATGGAGGCGATGATGCCTTTGGCGTCGCAGGAGCCGCGGCCATGGACGTACTCGTCGTCTTCGGTGGAGGGGAAGAACGGAGGCACGGTGTCCATATGAGTGGACAGGGTGACGACGGGGGTGCCGAAGGACGCGAAGATGTTGGCGCGGCCGGGCTCGACCTCCATGCGCTCGGCCCAGCCGCGGTGGGCGGTGGCGAGGCGCGAGAGGTAGGAAAAAAGCCAGTCGCCGGCGATGCCCTCATTGCCGGTGATGGATTCGATATCGACAAGGGCCCGGGTGAGCGCGACGACGTCCATGGGAGAAGCAGAATCGAGCAAAGGGGATGGATGCGGCAAGGGGAAATGCCGTGCTTGTCCTAACGAATCAGGATAGCAAAACCGGGGCGGGCGGCGGTTGGCGGAGGGGGCGTGACGGAAGCGGGGTAAAAAACGACATTTTTTTTGTGTGCGCGGAGGACGATTTCCGGGGCGCGGCGGAAAGGGGGGAACGGGGAATCAGCGAGTTGGCGGGGCGGGCTGGAGTTTGAGGCCGGTGGAGCGTCGAAAGATGCGCCGGATTTGCGTCACGAAATGGGGGTGGGACGGGGATGGTTCGGGGGTGGGAAGGAGCGGAGAGGGGCGCGGGGAGGCGAGGGATGCGGAGGGCCGGAGTGGGGGAGGCGGATTGGTTTGAGCTCGTCATACACGACCAGCGTAGCGGGCCGGGTGCGGGCGGCTGGAATGAAGGGGCGGGAAGTTATTGAGGCGGTTGGGGTTGTTTTGAGAGCGGGATTTGTGACCGAATTTTGGGGATGGGAATTCCGGCGAACCGGCGCGACAATGGATTTTCGAGCGGGCTCGGGGAGAGGCCGGCCGATTGGGAGGAGCACCTTGGCGGTCAAGCCGCTGCGATTGCCGGTGACATTGGTTATGGTATTCGCGGGGACCTGGGGATTGGCGCCGAGGCCGTGCCTGGGGGAGTGGACCAAAACGATTGATTGTCCCGATGGCCGGGCGTATCGGGACGTGAGGAGAGACGCGGGTCGAGACGAGTTTTGCGAGCTTCATCTTCCGGGAGCGCTCAAGGTACGGGATGGCCCGTCGCGGTGGTGGTACAGCGAGGGGCATTTTGGCGGAGAAGGCGAGTACAAGTTGGGCCGAAAGATGGGCCGATGGAAGGAATGCGATCGATTCGGCCGCTGCCATGATCAGGTTTATCTCCTTGTATACGCGCACGAAAAGGCGCGGGGAGTGAAGCCCGGGATCCCGCTTTCGTATGCCCGGGGAAAGTATATTTTCGATTTCAGGGCGTGCTGGTCCACGTGGGTGACGCGGCGGACCGCCGAATCGTTGCTGGAGCTGAACATCGTTGACGGGCTCATCCGATGTCAGATCACTTATCTGCCTTCGAGTGACAAAGACGTGCCGGCGGGAAATCAGGATCATTATTTCTGCGAAATCCCGTACGAGGTGGGTGTCCGTGAGTTCGACTCCCTGGACTTGAGGAAAGAGCTTTTGAAGGCCGGGCTGCCTCAGTTTTGCAGACAAGACGACCCGCCGGTGACGGCGAGCCTTCCGGATGGGCCCCCGGCGCAAGCGATAGCGATTTGGGCCAACGCGCTGGCTTTCGACGACGTGACCGGAAAAAAGTTTCGAGGGTGGGCGACTGTCGCCAATATGGTTGACGTGGAGTGCGCGGCGCTGCAGCGTGACCGGTCCGGGACGGAAAGGCTGACCGTGCGTTTGAACAAATACGCCGAGAAATTGGTGCTGGAGCGGATGGGGAAAGACGAAGTCAAGGCGGACACCTGCGGAGGCCGGTACCCGCTATCGGAGCTCGGAACGGAGCGCGACGCCTCCGGGCGGATGCTGTTTACTTATGGTCTCAGCCCGAATCGGGCGGTAGCCCAACAGCAGCGCGCGTGTATCGCGGGGCAGATCAAGCCGCAGCACACGTGCGCAGTGCCGCGCAGCGGCCGGTAAACGGAGCGCTGCGATTCGAATTGTCGCGGAGACTCAGGGTCAGGCGCCGGCGATCAGCCGGATGGCGCGGTTTGGTTCACCAAACGAAAAGCCTGGGGCCGCCGCCCGTCTCGCGCAGGCGGCCCGTCATGACCTGGCTATGACGTTTCGTAGTCGGGCGGGCGCGCGTCACTCTGGGTAGCTGCGGTTCGGGTCCAGAGGCCGTTTCGACCTCGATCGCGCCGTGCCGGCTCATGACGCCTGCAGCGGCATCGACCTTGTCGTCCAAGCCCGTCGCGAAAACGAGGGCTCCTCCGCGGCGCAGACCGCCGACGTAAGCCTCGGCCTCCGCTTTGGTGGCTCCGATTCTGGTAAGCTCCCGCATCAGATCGACTTCGAAGTCGAGCCGCGGGAAACTCGTGACACCGGTGATATCGAATGTCGCCGGCTCCTCCAGGGTTCTGACCTCTTTTCTGGGAAATCCCAGGTTTTCAATCTCAACGACAACCTGGTTCACGACGTCAGGCTTCTCGAATAATCCAACTGCAGTCTTCGGCATTGTAACGACCTCCACAAAAACGTGTTCCAACCGCGTCGATCGCTGTTCTGGCGGTACCGATGAGGCCCGCAGGCTTCCTCTCCCAACACGCCCAGGCAATCCGGATGTTGCAGAGAAAGCGTGGGTGTCTTCTGAGGTTGGCCATGGCGGGGTTCGCGGTCTACGAGATCTCTTCCCGCACGTCGACAACCCTTTCCCAGGCCGGGGTTCCGCGGTGTTTGCAGAACAGGACCGGCAGGGGCCAAGGGTCTGGATCGACAATCGTTTTACGATCGCCAACGGCTCCTTTGGCTCAACGGGTTCCTGTCAGGCGTGCCCATGAGCCCCGCGCGGTGGGTGATCGAATCTCCAAATAACGCAGTTGGCGTCTAAAGCCTCAACGTCCGGCCGGGAAAATAGGACCGGAAATCGGCGCGGGACCGATGCCTGGCTGGGCGAACAATGCCGGTCCTAGCACTCCATCCATGCGTGCGGATTTATGAATGCAAGCGCACTACCAACGTCATTCGATGAGAGGAGACCGATCCGGCCGGGGGCGGGCTCCCGCCGGCGGCGTGTTGCGGCAGCGGGGCTGAAGCCGCTGGATTTTCGAGCGAGACGGACCGAGGAATCGCACTCGACATCGCGCTGTTTGGCGTGGATTGTGAACGGGCTTGGGACGGCCGGCGCGAAGCCGGGCGGGATGCCGCATGGCAACTCTTGCACGTTCAGCCCAAATCCTGCATCTTCTTGCAGCCGCCTCGCTCTTCGGCGGGACCGCGCGGATGCCCGGGTATTCCGCAGGATTCCGCGGCAGGGGACTGGGCGATGTCGAGCAACGCCCCGCTGACGGTTCCGTCACGAGGAGTGGAGGGCAGAGCGGTTTCCGGAGATCCGGCGTCCGCGGCAGGCGGGAATGCGAGTGGCTTAATGGTGGAGGTCGAGGGCGAGGGAGGGGTGGTCGCGGGTGCCGGTGATTTTGATGGGGACGCGGGAGCCGGCGCCGTGGGCGCGGAAGAAGGGGTCGGCGGCTTTGAGGAGGAAGGATTTGAAGCCGGTTGTGGTTTGGCTGAGTTTGGCCTGCATGAGGAGGGTGCCATGGAAATCGAGGGCGCCGGATTTGAGGCCGTAGGTGCCGTCGAGGGAGACCAGGGCGCCGGGGAGGGAGAACGAGAGGCGGGAGAAGTTCATGACGGCGTCTTTGAGGGCGAAGGCGCCGCGGAAGTCAGAAGCGGCGGATGAGTCCTGCTGGCCGATGTCTTTGGGGCGGCCCTGGGCGCGGAGGCTGAGGTCGTCGAGTTTTTGCTGGGTCGAGGGGCTGGAGAAGAGAGCGGAGCGGACGCCGAACTGGCCGTTGAGGACGAGTTTGTCGATGACGTCGGCGTGGCCGGGAGGGAGAAGGAGTTTGGCGTGGAAATCGGCGGCGCCGGTGAGCAGGGGCGGGGTGGCTTTGACGGTGAGGCGGAGGAGATCTTCGACGCGGGCCTGGAGGGAGCGGACGTCGAGGGCGATGGTTTTGCCGGGGCGGCCGGGGGTGGAGGCGGCGCTGCCGGAGCATTCGAAGGAGGAGTGGAGGAAGCGGGCGCGGACGGGTTGAAGGAACGTGTCGCCGTTGGAGCCGTCGACGATGGCGGAGAAGGAGGTGGTGAGATGGACGGGATAGCCGCCGCCGCGGAGGGAGAAATCGGGGGTGTCGGTCGAGCCGTTGACTTCGATGCGGGAGAGGACGCCGGAGTATTGGCCGGTGGAGGAGAGGATGCCGGCGATGCCGGGGAAGACGCCGAGATCGGCGTGGTCAAAAGTATAGGAGCCGGAGACGGCGGTGTGGCGGGGCTCATCGGGGAGCCAGGGGCCGAAGCGGCCGGTGCTTTCGACGCGGCCGGGCGGCGTTGGGTTGTCGATGGAGGCGCGGAAGTTCATGGGCTGGCGGGGGCCGGCGGAGGTGAGGGTGAGGCGGGGGATGTCGAAGACGAGGGGCTCCTTGCCGGGAGTGTTGGGGGCGATTTCGAGGCGGGCGCCGTCGGCGACGATGGTGTCGATGAGGAAGGGGAAGAAGCGGGGCTGCGCGGCGGAGGAGGGCTGCGCGGGCGGGTTCCCGGCGCGGGGCGGGATGTGGATTTCGAGGCCTTCGAGGCGGACGAGGGTGACGCGTTTGACGGCGCCGAGCAGGGACGAGAGATCGGTGCGGGCGGTGAAGCGGCGGATGGCGATGAGGGGTGGGGCGGCGGCGTTGGCGCGTTTGTGGCGCAAGGCGAGGCCAACGCCGGTGACGCGGGGCGAGGGCAGGAGGGAGACCTGGAGGGAGGCGAGTTGGACGTCGGCGTCGAAGCGGGCGGCGAGGAGTTGGATGAGGCGGGCGCGGGCGGCGGGGGCGAGGTGGAG
>DAIDHC010000149.1 GCA_027452065.1 Bryobacterales bacterium | reverse complement strand
GCGAGCACGGGGCCGTATGCGGCGGGCGTGGGGGCATTCGAAGGCGCTACGACGGGGACGGTATTTGGTTTTAACGGCGGTACAGGGAGCACGGGGAACGGATCGGCGGGTGTGCAGGGGTTTGAGACGGCGACGAGCGGCCTCGTGTACGGGGTGGCGGGCAACGCGGCGAGCGCGACGAACGGATCGGCGGGGGTGAACGGATACGAGAGCGCGACAACGGGTTCGGTGTTCGGCGTGAACGGCAGCGCGGTGAGCACGAGTAATGGCGCGGCGGGGGTGCAGGGAGTGGAGGGCGCGACGACGGGTACGGTTTTCGGCGTGAACGGGAATACGCCGAGCACGGGCCAGGGATCGGCCGGGGTGAACGGGTACGAGAGCGCGACGACGGGCCAGGTTTTCGGGGTGTCTGGAAATACGCCGAGCACGGGGAACGGGTCGGCTGGGGTGAGCGGATACGCCGGCGCGGCCACGGGCACCGTGTATGGCGTGGTCGGAACCACTTCGAGCACCGGGCCGTTTGCAGCGGCTGTTGCGGCCAACGAAGGCGCGACCACGGGGACGGTGTTCGGCGTAAACGGAGGCACGGCGAGCACGGGGAACGGGTCGGCTGGGGTGCAGGGGGTCGAGAATGCAACGAGCGGCGTGGTGTACGGCGTCAACGGCAACTCGAAGAGCACGGGCAACGGGTCGGCTGGGGTGAATGGGCTGGAGAGTGCGACGACGGGCCAGGTATTTGGCGTACTGGGTAACACATCGAGCACGGGAACGTATTCGTCGGGCGTGAACGGTTACGAAGGCGCGGCGACGGGGACGGTGTTCGGGGTGAACGGAGGCACGGGGAGCGCGGGAAACGGGTCGGCGGGGGTGAACGCCTACGAGAGCGCGGCGACAGGACAGGTGTACGGCGTTTTTGCGCAGGTCGCGAGCCCGCAGGGAGCGGCGATTGGGGCGTCGAACTCGGGCGGAGGGTTGGCGGGGTCCTTTACCGGCGGGGTGAATATCAACGGGAACCTGACGGTGACGGGGACGATTTCGGCCGGGACGAAGGATTTCAAAATTGACGATCCGCTCGATCCGCAGCGGAAGTTTCTGTATCACGCATCGATCGAGTCGTCCGAGATGGCGAACATTTATAGCGGCAACGTGATTCTGGACCGGAGGGGCGAGGCGGTGGTGGAGCTTCCGGAGTGGTTTGAGGCGTTGAACCGGGATTTCCGGTATCAGTTGACGACGATCGGGCGGGCGGCGCCGGTGTATATCGCGGACGAGATCCGGCACAACCGGTTCAAGATCGGGGGCGGGCGCGCGGGGATGAAGGTGTCTTGGCAGGTGACGGGGGTGCGGCACGACGCTTGGGCGGAGGCGCATCCGCTTCATGTGGAGGAGGAGAAGGGGGAGCAGTGAGCGGGCCGGGTCCGCAGAGGTGAGGCGGGCGGGGCCTCCTGAGGTGTCGTGGCAGATGACCCTGGTGCGGCGAGACGCGTGGGCGGCGGCGCGGGGCGAAGGCTATACGAGTTCCAGGCGGAGTTCGCGACCTAGGGCGATGGCGGCCTTGCGCAGCGTGCTTAGCGTGACCGCGTCGTAGCTGGGGTCGAGAAGGCGGTCGAGCGCGGCGCGACTGGTGCGCATGCGGCGCGCCATTTCGGCCTTGGAAAAGTGCTTCTCCTTCATTGCGGCTGCGACCTGCCGGGCAAGAACGCGCTTGATCGCGGTCGCGGCGACCTCCTCGTAAATGCCGTCTTCGCGGAGCCAGCTATCGACGGACGATCCGATGTTTCTCTTCTTCATACGCCGCTTGTCTTTCGTTTCAGCGCTACGTCAATGTCATGCTGAGGCGTTTTTTGGGTTTTCTTTATGAACCCATGCAGCAGCACGATGCAGTCCGGTTCGGTGCAAAATAAAACCCGGGCGATCCGGCCGCGCGGCAGGCGGCTCCGGACTTCCCACAGTCCCCAGCCGAGGGAGCGAACCAGCGGCATGCCGATTGGCCAGGAAAACTCCACGTCCTTAATGTCTTCCCCGATGACCTTGCGGTCTTCCCGGTCGAGGCCCTTCAGCCATTCGCGCACCGGTTCGCGTCCGCTATCGGAGCGATAGAAGCGTGCGGACAGGCGTTTGAGGCTTCCCTCCACAGCACAGTGTACCAGTTTTGGTACGGGCGTGGGAGGTGTCAAGCGAGGCTTCTTTGATTGCGCTCCGCGGCGAACGCTTGTGAGCGGGCGGCGCGTTGCCAGGCGTCGATTGCCTGGTAGAGGAAGGTCCAGAAGTCCTGGGTGACTTCCGGGGGAGTGGGTGAGGGGTGGGCGATGGTGGAATGGTCCGCCGTTATGGCTTCGGCGCCGGGCAGAAGGGGCGCGGCGGCCAGGACCTCGGATGCCATGCGGGCCGCGGAGGGCGCGCGCTGTGCCGGCGACCAGGGGCCGTACTTTCTGATGCACGACCTAATGTTTGGTCAAGGAGGAAAACCGGGACAAAGTGGATTGATGGATGACGCCGCATCGCTGAAGCTCGATATGGCGGTGTTCCGGGGTTGTCGGGAAACCGGAAAACACAGGCCGGACGTTCAGAGCGGCTTGCAGGTCGCGTCCGCCGTGTTCCCCCGGGCCGGGGGCGGCGTGGGGATCAGGCCGGGCGGGAACCTCGGCTTTCTCAACAGGGGCTAATGGCCGAGGAGGGCGGTAACGTCGCGGCTGCCGTGTACCACATGCAGGATGAGCACGAAGTTATCGTCTGCGATGCGGTGGATGATGACGTAATCGCCGGCGGGGAAGCTGCGCAGTCCGGGACGTAGATCGCCGTCACGGTGGCGGCCTATATAGGGGTTGCGGGCGAGCAGCCAGAAGCGCCGGGTGATGCTCTCCACAAGCCGGCTGGCGATGGCGCGCTGCCGCTCTCATGGGCGGTGTGAAGCCAGATGGCGTCGAGCTCGGCTTCCGCCTCGGGCGAGAGACGAAACTCGCTCACGAGCGGGGATTTTGCCCCGGGGCAAGGCGGGCGAGGCCGCGGCGCTCGATGTCGGCGGCTAGCTGGGTTGCTTCCTCGTGGGTTGTGATCCGGCGGCCTTCGCCGCGGGCAAGCGACGCTTCGGCCTGATCAACCGCGACGAGGATTGCCAGCCGCCGCCGCTCGCGCTCTTCCCAGAGCGACATGGCTTCGCGAACAGCATCTTCCTGGCGGTGCAGCCGGCCGGACTCGATGGCCTGGCGGATGAACGCCTCCTGGTCGGGAGTGAGCTGCACTTCCATACGTCCTTAGCGTAGGGGGCGGCGTGGGAGGTGTCAAGCGAGGCTTCTTTGATGGTGGCGCCGCGGTGACCGCTTGTGAGCGGGCGGCGGTCAGGCGTCGATTGCCTGGTAGAGGGAGGTCCAGAAGTCCTGGGTGACGTCCGGGGGAGCGGGTGAGGTCCAGAGGCGTTGGGTGAAGAGGATGCCGGTGAGGCGTTCCTGGGGGTCGTTGCGCCAGGAGGTGCCGGTGCCGCCGTCCCAGCCGTAGCTGCCGGGGGAGAGGGCGATGGTTTCGCGGGCGGTTGTGATGCAGAGGCCGAAGCCCCAGCCGTGGGTATCGAAGAAATGGGGGAGTAAGCCGGAGACGGATTTTTGGGCGGGGGTGAGGTGGTCGGTGGTCATGGCTTCGATGCTGGGGCGGGAGAGAATACGGCGGCCGTTGTGGGTGCCGTTATTGGCCAGCATTTGAGCGAAGGCGAGGTAGTCGGCGGGGGTGGAGACCAAGCCGGCGCCGGCGGAGGGGAAGACCGGCGGGCGGGCCCAGAGGCTGGTGGAGCGCGGGTCGAAGACGGTGAGGGCGCCGGTGGAGGGGTCGGCCTGGTAAGCGGTGGTAAAGCGGGCGAGTTTATCGGCGGGTACGCTGAAGGCGGTGTCTTTCATGCCGAGGGGATCGAAGAGGCGTTCCCTGAGGACGGCCTCGAGAGGCTTGCCGCAGACGCGGGCCATAAGGACGCCGAGGATGTCGGCGCCGGTGTGATACATCCACACTTCGCCGGGTTGGTGCATGAGAGGGAGCGAGGCGAAGCGGCGGAGCCACTCGTCGGGAGGATGAGGGGAATCGGACCTGGCTCCGATGACGATGCCGTTGCCGGCCATGGCCTGGAGGATGGGATAGCGGCCGGGAGGGCCGGTGAAGAGCTCATAGGCGAGGCCGAAGCCGAGGCGGAAGGTGAGCAGATCGCGGAGGGTGATGGGGCGGAGAGCGGGGACGGTGTCGTCGAGGGGGCCGTCGAGGCGTTTGAGGACGCGGCGGTTGGCGAGCTCGGGGAGGATGCGGTCGATGGGGTCATCGAGGCGGAGCTTGCACTCCTCGACCAGGGTCATGGCGGCGGCGGCGGAGATGGGCTTGGTGAGAGACGCGATGCGGAAGAGGGTGTCGGGGCGCATGGGCGCGCTCTCGCCGAAGGACTGGAGGCCAAGGGCTTCGATGTGAGTTTCGCCGCGGCGGCTGAAGACGGCGACGAGGCCGGGGACGCCGGCGCGCTCGACGTGAGCGGAGAGGACGGAGCGGAGGCGGGCGAGGCGGCCGGGGGAGAAAACCTGGGAGGGCATGGCGTGGGTGGCTCCTTGCGAACGGAGTTGGGCTGCCGCGGCGGCGGCGGGAGAAGCGAGGGCGGCGCGCAAGAGGGTGCGGCGCTTCATGGCGGCGGGATGCGGAAGGGAATGAGCGAGCGGAGATGGGGGTCGCGGAGGTAGAGCGAACCCCAGACGAGGATGCCGAGGTAGACGGGGAACAGGACGTGGGTGAAGAGAGGGTCGCCCTGGCGGAGGTGGGTGACGACGGCGCCGCCGAGGTAGCCGGTGAGGGCGATGGCGCCGAGAATCGAGGTGCGGGGGACGGCGTAGAGAGCGGTGGCGGCGAGCAGGATGGAGCCGAGAATCGGGGCGAGACGGAGGGGAAGCGCGAGGCGGGTGAACTCGGCGGCGACTTGCGGGGGCATGAGGAATTTGAAGACGGCGTCGAGCACGAGCAGGACGGCGAGGAGCGCGCCGAGGACGGCTCCGGAGCGGCGGGCGAGAGGGGATGGCGAGGGCATGGAAAATTATAACGTTCGCATTTGTTGGGCGAGCCCGGCTTCGGGTAGGCGGAGTTCGATATCGCCACCGGAGGGTTTGACGCGGACGCCGCGGGAGGTGGAGTGATGGCAGTTGGCGGCGAGCAGTTCGGGGCTCGCTTTGACGATCGTCAGAAATCGCATGCCGGCGGCTCCTGTGGACGGATTCAGCTCTTGACGGAGCCGGCGAGATCGGCGGCGCGGCGGGGCTCGGGGAGGTTGGGAACCTCGATGACGGGGCGGATTTCGACGGTGCCCCATTTGCCGGCGGGCAGAGCGGCGGCGATGGAGATGGCCTCGTTGAGGTCGCGAGCGTCGACGAGGAAGAAGCCGCCGAGGTGTTCGCGGGTTTCGGCGAAGGGGCCGTCGGTGACCAGCGGCTTGCCGTCGCGGACGCGGACGCTGGTGGCGGTGGATACGGGGTGGAGCGGAGCGGCGCCCAGGAATTTTCCTTCGGCGGCGAGTTTATGGGCGTATTCGGTGGACGCGGCGTAGCAGGCCTGGCGCTGGCTATCGTCGATGGCGCCTGGTTCGGCGTAGATGAGAAGCAGGTATTGCATTTGAGAACCTCCGTGAGTGAGTCGCGCGCGGGAGAGCCGGATCGACAGCGCTTGAAATAATTATTTACCATCGGGGGATGCATGGGGAGGCGGACCGGGCGGTTGAGGAAGCGTATCGGGAGGACTGGGGCCGGATTGTGGCGGCGCTGATCCGGCTGGTGGGGGACTTTGAGCTGGCCGAGGAAGCGGCGCAGGAGGCGTTTGCGGCGGCGGTGGACCGTTGGAGGGTGGACGGGGTGCCTGAGATTCCGCGGGCGTGGCTGATCCAGACGGCGCGGCACAAGGCGATCGACCGGATGCGGAAGGCGAAGCGGCAGGAGGATAGCGCGCGGAGCCACGGGGAGGCGTGGTGGAAAGAGGGAGTGGAGGAGCCGGACTATGCGAAGGCGGCGATCCCGGACGACCGGCTGGAGCTGATGTTCACCTGCTGCCATCCGGCGCTGGGGCGGGAGGCGCAGGTGGCGCTGACGCTGCGGGCGCTGGGAGGACTGGAGACGGAGGAGATTGCACGGGCGTTTCTGGTGCCGCCGGCGACGATGGCGCAGAGGCTGGTGCGGGCGAAGAGGAAGATCCGGGACGCGGGGATACCGTTTGCGGCGCCGGGTCCGAAGGAGATGCCGGAGCGGCTGGCGGCGGTGCTGACGGTGATTTACCTGGTGTTCAACGAAGGGTATGCGAGCACGCGCGGGGGTCCGCATGTGAGGACGGATTTGTGCGCGGAGGCGATCCGGCTGGGGAGGCTGGTGCGGGAGTTGATGCGGCCGGCGGCGGGGGAGGCGGCTGGGCTGCTGGCGCTGATGCTGCTGCACGACGCGCGGCGGGAGGCGCGGCTGGACGCGGCGGGGGACCTGGTGGTGCTGGAGGAGCAGGACCGGGGGCGGTGGGACCGGGAGCAAATTGAGGAGGCGCTGCCGCTGGTGGAAGAGGCATTTCGCGGAGGGCCGGGGCCGTATGCGGTGCAGGCGGCGGTTGCGGCGCTGCATTGCCGGGCCGGGAGCGCGGCGGAGACGGACTGGCCGCAGATTCTGCTGCTGTACGATGAGCTGGAGCGGCTGCAGCCGTCGCCGGTTGTGAGCTTGAACCGGGCGGTGGCGGTGGCGATGGTGGAGGGGCCGCGGAGGGCGCTCGAGTTGGTAGACGAGCTGGCGGGGGATTTGGAGGGGTATCATTTAATGCATTCGGCGCGGGGGTATTTGTTGAGCAAGATGGGGGCGTACGGGGAGGCGGGGAAGGCGTATGCGAGGGCGCTGGAGCTGGCGACGAACGAGAGTGAGCGGAGGTTTTTGGAGAAGCGGCTCCAGGAGGCGCTTGACCGGGCGGGCGGCGGCGGGCAAGGATAGGCGAGAGGTACGAACGATGCAGTGGCGGGCAGCGACGGCGGTGGCGGCAGTGGCGGGGATGGCCGCGGCGAGCGTGGCGTGGGGGCAGGAGGCGGAGGCGACGTTTTCGACGAACGTGAAAGTCGTGAACGTGCTGGCGACGGTGCGCGACAAGAGGGGGATGCTGCGGAACGATTTAGCGAAAGAGGATTTCACGATCCTGGAGAACGGGCGGGAACAGGAAGTGAAATATTTTTCGCGGGAGTCGGACCTGCCGCTGACGGTTGGACTGCTGGTAGATACGAGCATGAGCCAGCAGCACGTGGTGCAGGACGAGAGGGGAGCGAGCTTCCGGTTTCTGGACCAGGTGCTGAAGCGGCGGGACGACCGGGTGTTCATCGAGCAGTTCGATATGGCGGTGATGCCGAAGGTGGGGTTGACGTCGTCGCGGGTGGAGCTGGACGAGGCGCTGTCACTGGTGGATACGCCGTCGCGCCGGGACTTGAAGATGCAGACGGGCGGGGGGACGCTGCTGTATGACGCGGTGGTGCAGGCGTGCCGGGAGACGATGGCCGGGCAAAAGGGGCGGAAGGCGGTTGTGGTGTTGACCGATGGGGTGGACGAGGGGAGCGAGGCGACGCTGAAGGACGCGATTGAGGCGGCACAGCGGACGGAGACGATGGTGTACGCGATTCTGTTTTCCGAGCCGGGGTGGTATGGGATGTCGGCGCTGGGGAGGATTGGGAGCAGCGGGAGGTCGGTGCTGTCGCAGTTGGCCCGGGACACGGGCGGAGGGTATTTCGAGATCTCGGGGAAGGTGACGATTATGGCGGTGTTCGCCCGGATCGAGGAAGAGCTGAGGAGCGAGTACAGTCTGGGTTTTGTGTCGGACACTCCGGTGACGATCGCGGGTTTCCGGAAGCTGCAGGTGAGCGTGAAGGAGAAGGGGCTGGGGGTTCAGGCGCGGGAGCGGTATTGGGCGGCGCGGTGAGGGGGGCTGTTGGCGCATTCTAGCGCGGGGGATTGCCGGCCCGCGTGCGCAGTGCGGCGGAAGCCTTGGCCAGGAGGGAGTTGACGAAGTTGTCGAGTCCAAGCTCGGGCGAAGGCTGGCGTGAGGCGCCGGTTGGGCCGTCCTGGGCGTTGGTCAACAGGAGGCAGGCGGAATCATAGAGGCGTTCTCGAACAAGCTTGGTTAGTAGGATTTCGTACCGCTTGGCGTAGGAGGCGTTCTGGAACTCGGGGAAGACAGGGAAGTGGGGCTGGCGGGCGCCGACGGGTCTGAGCGAGCCTTCGGTTTCCTCGACAAGCATGAGGTAGCCGAGCCAGGGGCGGGCTGCGGGCTGGAAGGCGCCTTCGCGATAAGCCGCCCAGATGTCGGTGGCGCTGCCGAGCGCTTCCTCGGTGCGGTTGTTGTAGTTGTTTCCGAAAGACGGTCCCACGTGGGACTTGAACTCGACGGCGGCGATGAGCTGTTTGCCTGACACCACGAGGAGGTCCCACTTTTTTTCGGGGCGGTACCACCCAGGGAGTTCGAGGCAGTTCTTATCGTGGACATCAGCTTCCGGAACTCCGTTCTCCGTGAGAAGGTGGCGTACAAGGTTGACGAATCCGTCCATCTGGGCACCGCCGGTTACGGCAGAGCGGGCGCCGGTATCCTTGGTTCCGGATGATGTACCCTGGCGACGCGCCTGGCTGTCACGGGTGCTCCAGAAGTGCTTCACGGCGGCGCGAAGGCGCTGTTCCAGTGGGGCGGCTGCTTTCATTCCGCACGATCCACCGGGCGGGCTTCGATGGAGGCTTGGCCGAAGAGAGACGACGTTTCGTTTGCGATCCGCGTATGGGCCAAGTCGAAGTAGTGGCCGTCGACCTCGAAGCCCACGCTGTTGCGGCCGGACCTGGCGGCGGCGATCGAAGTAGTACCGGTGCCGAGGAATGGATCGAGAACGGTGTCGCCGACGAAGCTGAACATGCGAACGAGGCGTTCGGCGATCTCGATGGGATACGGGGCTGGGTGGTGGCGCGTGGAGGCCCCGGTGAGCCCGGTCCAGATCTGCTGAAACCAAGACTTGTGGTTTTCAGCGGAGATCAGGCTCAGGATGCGCGAGGGCAGGTCTGGGGCGCGGTAGCCTCCGGGCTTACGCTGCATGAGGATGAACTCGATGTCGTTTTTAATGACCGAATTTGGTTCATAGGGCTTGCCGAGAAAGCCTGCGTTGCCATTATCGACTTCGTAGACGGCGTTGGCGATCTTGTGCCAAATGATGGGAGCGAGGTTGTCGAAGCCAAGCCTGCGGCAGTGTTCCTGGATGGAGGCATGCAGCGGGACCACGGTATGACGCCCGTTGTTCTTTCGCCGGGATAAGCAGACGTCGCCGACGACGCAAACGAGTCGGCCGCCGGGAACGAGGGCGTTCAAGCATTGCGCCCATACCTTATCCAATTCAACGAGGAATGTCTCGTAATCCTCGATGTGTCCCATCTGACCGTGGGAGTCGCGGTATTCCTTCAGGGTCCAGTAGGGAGGCGAGGTGACGACGAGGTGGACGCTGTTGGGGGCGAGGCCTGTCATGGAGCGGGCGTCGCCGCGATAGAGGATGTGCGAGGTGGGTATGCGGCGGACCGATTCTTCGATGAGAGCGACGAGCTTGCCGTCTTTCGCAATGCGGGGAATGTCTTTCTGCGGATTATCGAGGGGGAGGAGTCCGGGCGGGAGGAAGGACGCGAGATCGATCGGGGAATCGGAGGAAGGGGGATCCGGTGCCGGAGTGGCGAGGCGGGTGTTTAGGGCGAGGCTCATGAACAATGAGTGGCGTTCATCCTGATCGTCTCGCATCGGCGGTCCGTTGTCCATGGCTTTGGTGCCAGGCTAGAAGGTGAAACGGGCGCCGAGTTGGGCGGCGAAGGGGATGCCGACGGTGGTGCCGGGGCCGAAGAAGTCGCCGAGGGCGCCGGCGGGGACGCGGAGCTGGTTGGGGGTTGTGATGGGGGTGGTTTGGGTGCAGGTGGGGTTGAGGCAGAAGGCGGTGATGTTGGCGAGGTTGTTGACGGGAGTGGGGAGGGCGGCGGCGTTGGTGACGTAGTTGGCGCCGGGGTTGTTGCGGTTGAAGAGATTGAAGAACTCGATGAAGGGTGTGGCGGTGAAGCGGTCGTGGAAGTGGAAGGGGCGGCTGAGGCGGAGGTCGGTTTGGAGGAACGGGGTGCCGCGGAGCTGATCGAGGGAGGTCTGGACGCCGTTGACGACGGCGCGGTCGTTGAGGACGTCGCCGAAGCCGTTGACGTCGACCGGAGTTGTCATGGTGAAGGGGCGCGCGGACTCGGCCTGGCTGAGGAGGCTGACCTCGAAGCCGCCGGGGGCGAGGTAGGTGCCGGCGAGGACGGCGCGGTGGGTGACATCTTCGCCTGAAGGGCCGTAGTCGCCGGGGCGGAATGCGGCGCGGGGGTCGCAGACGCCGTTGACGTAATCGAAGAGTTCCCCGAGGACGCAGCCCCAGGTGAGGGCCTGGGAGAAAGTGTAGTTGAAGGCGAGGGTGAAGCGGCGGGAGACGGCGCCTTGAAGATGGAGGAAGAGGGCGTCGTAGCGGGAGCGGTTGTCGGAGCGGAAGACGCTGAGGTTGGGGACGTTGGCCTGTTGGGCGTCGAGGGAATCGGAGAACAGGGGACTGGCGAGGGTGTATCCGGACTGGTAGTCGTAGCGGCGGTAGCTGTGGACGCCGGATTCATGGACCCAGGAGGCGGAGGCCATCCAGCGGGCATTGAAGGCGTGTTCGAGGCCGGCGGAGGCGTGGAGGGCGTAGGGGGTTTTGTAGCCGGGATCGATCAAGGCGCCGGCGCCGCCGGACGAAGCGCCGGGAAGGCAGCCGGGGTCGCCGGGCTTGAAGCAGAGAGCGGCGGGGGAGTTGACGGCCTGGAAGGCGGTGACCCAGCCGGTTTGGGCGAGATCGTTATAGTAGAGGCCGAAGCCGGCGCGGAGGATGGTGGAGCGGGAGGAATCGAGCGCCCAGGCGAGGCCGAGGCGGGGGGCGAGGGCGCCGCGGTAATCGTGCGGGGCGGCGGGTGCGGCGAACAGGGGGATATGGAGGGCCTGGAGGGTGAGGAGGGCGGGGTTGGCCAGTTGGGAGTCGCCCGAGGCGGTGAAGAGTCCGTATGTTGTGTCGTAGCGGAGGCCGTAGTTGAGGGTGAGGCGGGGGGTGATGCGCCAGGAGTCGAGGACGTAGAGGCCGAGGCGCTGGACGTTTTGGGAGAAGCTACCGTTGGAGGCGGGAGTGGAGGAGCAGGAAGTGCCGGGGGTGACGGCGAGGGAGGAGGTGGGGGAGCAGGCGAGATCGACGGCGAACCGGGCGGGGTCGGCGAGGTAGGCGGAGGGGTCCTGGGCGAAGACGGTGAGGCGTTCGGCGTTGGAGGCGAGGGCGCCGGAGAGGACGGGCTCGTGGATGAAGTCGACGCCAAAGCTGAGCGAGTGGGCGCCGGAGGAGTGTGAGACGTCGGAGCGGAGCTGGTATTTCTGCTGATTGCGGAGGATGGGGAAGGCGGTGATGGGAGTGACGAACTGGTTGTCGCCAAAGGTTTCAAAACCGGAGATGGTTTGAAAAGTGGAGCTGAAGGGGAAAGCGAGGGCGTAGCCGAGGGTGGAGTTGCGGGCGGCGGTGAGATGGAGACCGGAGGCGGCGAGGCTGAAGGAGGCAAGCCAGGTGGGGGAGAAGGTGAACTGGTTGGAGAGAACGAGGCTGAGGTAGTTGTTGTGGGAAGTGGCGCCTGTGGAGGGCAGGGCGGCTTGCTGGAGGAGGGCGTTGTCTGTGACGTAGGAGTCGGCAGCGGCGCGGAGGAACCATTGGGAGCGGGAGGAGGGAGACCAGTCGAGACGGAGGTCGGGAAGGAAGTCGCGGAAGGGGACCGGGGCGGAGGTGGGGACGGGAATGGAGGAGACACCGGGGACGAGGCCGAGGGAGGCGAGCGAGGCGAGGGCGTGGAACTGGGTGAGGCTGGCGGGGCTGTAGGCGATGGAGGCGTTTTCGTTGACGAACTCGAAGGCGGAGAAAAACCAGAGCTTGTCTTTGACGATGGGGCCGCCGAAGGTGGCGATGGCATTTTCGCGGGAGAAGGGTTGCTTGGGGAGGGGGGCGGGATTTTCGATGGGGAAGCGGGCATTGAGGGCGGCGGCGCGCTGGTAGTAGGCGAGGTCGGAGTGCCAGAGGTTGGAGCCGCGGCGGGTAGAGATGACGACGGCTCCGCCGGTGGTGCGGCCGGTGGAGGCGTCCTGCTGGGAGGTTTGGAAGGCGAACTCCTGGATGGCGTCGGGGGAGAAATTCTGGAGGAAGCCGCCGATGAAGTCGTCGGAGTTGTCGGCGCCATCGACGGAGAGGACGTTGTTGAGGCCGGAAGAGCCGCCGGTGGAGACGGCGGTGATGCGGGCTTTGGTGGGGTCGGAGGGTTCGACGGGCTCGGCGCCGGGGACGAGATAGGCGATGTTGGCGAAACTGCGGTTGGCCAGAGGGAGGGTGCGGAGGTCGTGGGAAGTGACGATGCCGCCCTGGACGGCGGAGGAGGTGTCAATCGGCTGGGAGGTGATGGAGGATTCCGGGGCGGTGACGCTGACGGACTGGCGGATGGGGGCGGGGGCGAGGGTGACGGTGACGGAGAGCGGGGAGCCGATGGGGATGTTGACGGCGGCGAGGGCGGGGGCGAAGCCGGGGGCGGAGGCGGTGAGGGAGTAGGTGGCGGGGGGGAGATTGTCGAAGCGGAATTCGCCCTGGGGGCCGGAGGAGGCGGAGCGGAGGAACGCAGAGGACGGGGAGCGGAGGGAGAGATGGGCGGAGGGGATGGCGGCGCCGGAGGGATCCTGGACGGAGCCCTGGAGAGCGCCACGGGCGTCCTGGGCGCGTGGGGCGAGGCAGAGAAAGAAGGCGGCGAAGGGGAGGAGGGTTTTCATGGAGCGCGGCGGGCGCAGTGAAAACGTTCAGGCTAGCGCGGGGGATGAGGTACTACCAGGGCCCGTAGAGCGGGAAAGGTGTGACGCAGCGGCAGTGCCGTGCGTCTTCTTTATGTTAGTGTGCCGGTTGATAACGGAGGAGCAGGAGGAGCGGCATGAGGAATCAGTGGGCGAGGCGGGCAGTGGCGGGCGCGGCCGGGATGGCGCTGGCGGCGATGATGGCGCTGGGGCAGGAGCAGGGGGCGCCGCCGCAGAATCAGCAGCAGCCGCCGGAGTTTCCTCCGGAGCAGTTGGACAGCCTGGTGGCGCCGGTGGCGCTTTATCCGGATTCGTTGTTGAGCCAGGTGCTGGTGGCGTGCACGTATCCGCTGGAGGTGGTGGAGGCGTCGCAGTGGCTGCAGCAGAACCGGAACCTGAACGGGCAGGCGCTGATGCAGGCGGCGCAACAGCAGAACTGGGACCCGAGCGTGCAGGCGCTGGTGGCATTTCCGGACTTGCTGGGGCGGCTGGCTCAGGACGTGAACTGGATTACGCAACTGGGCAACGCGTTTCTGGCGCAGCAGAAAGATGTGATGGACGCGGTGCAAAGGATGAGGCGGCGGGCGGAGGCGGCGGGAAAGCTGCAGTCGGGCTCACAGGTGAACGTGGAGACCGAGCAATCGCCGGATGGGCAGCCGATTGTCCAGATTGTCCCGGCCGATCCGGCTGTTGTGTATGTGCCGATGTACAACCCGGCTTACGTATGGGGCGACGTGCCGTACCCGTACCCGCCGCTGTTTTACCCGGGGATCGGGGTCGGGATCGGGTGGGGATTCGGGATTCAACTGGGAATGTTTTTTGGGCCGTGCTGCGGGTGGGGCGGCTGGGGATGGGGGCCGAACTGGTATGGCGGGAACGTATTTGTGAACAATTACTTCTTCCATCGCTATGGGTTCCACGACTTTCACGGCGGGCCGATGATGGGACGGGGCGTGTGGCAGCACGATCCGATGCACCGGTGGGGGGTGCCGTATCCGAACCGGGCGCTGGCGCAGCAGTACCGCGGGATGGGACCGGGAGGGTATCGCTCGGGTGGGTTCATGCAGGGCGGCGGACCCGGCGGACGGGGAGTGGGTCCGGTGGTGCGGGGAGGGCCCCAGGGGCCGGGGGCGGGGCTTGGGCGCGTTGGTCCGGAGATGCGGGGCGGACAGCAGGGGAGGCAAGGCGGGTTTGGGAATTTTGGAGGAGGAAGGCTCAACGGGCCGACGGAGAGATTTGGAGGACGGCAGGTGCCGGTACGGCCGTTTGGGAATCAGCACAGCATTTTTGGAGGGGGAAGGAACGGAGGATTTGCGCGGGTGCAGAGCGACCACGGGTTTTCGAGCATGGGTCCGCGGCGGGCGTTTGGAGGGTTTGGAGGAGGTCGAGGATTTGGAGGCGGAGGCAGGATGTCGATGCCGCGGATGAGCGCGCCGCGGATGGGAGGACGGAGGTAAGCCATGAGAAACGCGGCGGTGGTGATGATGGCGTTGGGGACGGCGGCGATGGCCTGGGGCCAGGGCGCGAAGGTGAAGGCGGCCGGGCCCGAGCAGTTTGACACAGCGGAGGCGGCGGCTCAGGCACTGATTCAGGCGGCGGCAGGCAACGATACGGAGGCGGTGAAGAAGATCTTCGGGGCGGGCAACGCCGGGGCGTTGAGCTCCGGCAAGACGGCGCAGGACGAGCAGGAGCGGAAGGAATTCAGCGAGATGGCAGCCAGCAAGCACGTGCTTGAGCCGGATCCGATGAACAAGAACCGGATGATTCTGAGCGTCGGCGAGGATGACTGGCCATTTCCGGCGCCGATTGTGAAGAAGAACGGGAAGTGGGGCTTCGCGACGGACGAGGCCAAGATGGAGCTGAGGGTGCGGCGGATCGGGGCGAACGAATTGGACGTGGTGGAAGTGTGCATGGGCTATGTTGAGGCGCAGGAACAATTTGCAGCGGAGAAGGGGGCCGGCAAGGGGATGCCGGAGTATGCGCAGAAGGCGATGAGCGCGCCGGGGAAGCGGGACGGCCTGTATTGGGAAGAGGAGGGGAGTGCGGAGGCGCCGGCGCCGAAGCGGTTCGCCGAGGCGGTGGTGGACGAGGCGCGGGCGCGGGGAGAGAAGCCGAAGCCCTATCACGGGTATTATTTCCGGATCCTGACGGCACAGGGGGCGAGCGCTCCAGGCGGCGCGCATCATTATGTAGTGAAAGGTCACATGATCGGAGGGTTTGGGTTGGCGGCTTGGCCGGCGGAGTATGGAGTGACCGGGATTGAGACGTTTGTGGTGAACCAGGACGGGGTGGTATATGAGAAAGATCTGGGAGCCGAGAAGGCGGGGACGGTGACGGAATTTAATCCGGACGGGACGTGGATCGAGGTGGAGTAAGGGAAGCGAGGAGGAAGGGGTAAGGAAAAGGATTAGGGGGCCGGGTGCCGGTCAGGGGATTTGTCCGGCACCCGGGGCACGACTCTCGCGTCAGGGGGTCGCGGGAGTCGTGGGGCGATTGACGCCCCGGGGGAGGGGCGTCAAAGAATATAGACGATGGAAGGGGCCGAAAGGAAACTACAAATTTCAGATTTTTTTTGTAGCCGGGGCGGCGGTGGATTTATCGTGCCGGGACAATTCTTTACACGCAAAGACGACACCGGGGACGGGGGTGATACGTTGAAGAGATCAGGGAGCGACGATGCGCGAGAGACTGGTGAGGGCGATCGGAAGCCTGCTGATGGCGGGGTTGTTATTGCTGCTGGCGGACAGAGGGGCGTATCCAGCGGAGGGTGGAGGCGCGGGCGGGAATCGGGGTTTGAACACACCAGGGGCGTTGCCATCGCCAGGACCGGAGCGAATGGCGAGATAGGAAACAGAAAGTCGGGCTGTTGAGGGCCGGGCGGGACTTTCAGCCAGCGACAGCCGGGACGGGCGCGGCCTTTTTGCGGCTGGCGCGGCGTTTTTCGGCCGGGGGTTGACGATCGCTCTTTTTGAGAGCGGGCAGAACGATGGAGAGGACGAATTTCTTTTCGCCGTTCTCGTCGAATTTAATCACGATGTGCTCGTCGGAACAGGAAACTACCGAACCGAGACCGAACTTGGAGTGCTCCAGTTGAGCGCCCGGCGCAAAAGCGGGTTTGGAAGCCATAGCGGGGAGGGGATCTCCTTATTTTCCTTAATTCTAGCATTTTTTTCCCGGATTGTCTAAGGTAGGGCGATGGAGGGCGCGGCGAGGCGGGCGAGACGGCGGCGGTGGGGCGGTGAAGGGCGGGGCGACGGGGGTTGTGGCGATGAAGTGCCGGGCAGTTGCGCGTGGCGGCGGGCAGTGGGGCGATGAAGGGTG
>DAIDHC010000148.1 GCA_027452065.1 Bryobacterales bacterium | reverse complement strand
CCGCCCGAGCTGAGGCCGGAGACCGAGCGTGACGTATGCCTGTCCGCTCGCCGATACCGCATCGAGAGGACGGGCGTCGGCGCCCCATCCTTCGTAAAGTTGCGTTCCGCCCCAGGTAAACAGCCCCTCCGCGCCTTTCACGTTCCGGCGCAGATCGTCGAACGCCGGGTAGCTGAACGCCGAGTCGAACTGTGTCGTCTGAAGGCCGAACTGCACCAGGCGCTCCGGTTGTCGAACCGGCAGCGGGCGCCACAGCAGCGCGTCCATTACCGTGTAGATTGCAGCGTTGGCGCCAATGCCGAGGGCGAGCGTGAGGACGGCCGTGGCGGTGAATACGGGGCTGCGGCGCAACTGCCGCGCGGCGTAGCGGAGGTCCTGGGACGTGCGTTCGATCCAGGCCCAGCTCCAGGCCTCCCGGCTCTCCTCGGCCGCGCGCGTGGCGTTGCCGAAACGCCTCCGCGCGGCCTCGCCGGCTTCCCGGTCCGCCGTGCCTTCCGCGGCCAGCTTCCGCGCGCGCAGTTCGCGATGGAGCCGCATTTCCTCTTCGAGTTCGCGATCGAATCGATCCCGCCGCAAGGCAATCAAGAGCCTCCGCCACAACGAGCCCATCTAAGTCCCTCCTTCCAGCACCAGCCGCACCGCCCGCGCCACCCGCCCGTAACGCTCCATCTCGTGCTCGAGTTGCTTCCGGCCGGCCGGAGTTAGCCGGTAGTATCGCGCACGCCGGTTCTCTTCCGTCCGTCCCCACTCCGCCTTCACCCAACCCTCCACCAGCAGCCGCTGCAGCGCCGGATACAGTGAGCCCTCCTCGACGCGCAGCACCTCACCCGAGATCCGCTCGATCGATTCGGCAATCTCGAAGCCGTGCATTTCCGTACCGCCGGACAGCGTTCGCAGCACCAGCATGTCGAGGGTGCCTCGTGGAATCTCGTCGCGCCCGGATCTCGCAGTCGTCACATAGACAGTCTATGCCAGCCGCGCCCCCGTGTCCAGACCCTACAATGGACCCTACAATGGCCAATAGGCTATGCGGGGTCTTACTCACCGTCGACTGGGATTCTGGTATCTGGCGATTGCCGCCGGATTCCTGCTTCTTACTATCCGGTCGGCAATGCTGGGCGATCTGCTCTGGAGGGTGGGTCTGAGAGTGGCCATTGCCGCCGGCTTCGCACTGCTGGCCCGATTCGAGCTAAAACGCGGCGACTAAGCTTCGACCACGGTCACGGAAGCGAAGCCTTCGTCCACAGTTGGTGGTTCCAGGCGCGCGGCCATGGCACGCAGCGCGTCTTCGGGCACCTGGCGCGGGCGGCCCCGGTTGCGCTCGAGGCACACCTCCACCGAAGCGGGGAAGAACAGCACCTCGGCCCGCGCGCCGCAAGCTCGCGCCAGACGCACGTACGGCTGCCGCTCCCATCGTTCCAGGTTGGTGGCGTCAATGTAGGTCTCAGGCCGCCCGATGCGCAGCCGCTGCGCCGCCAGATGCCGGACAGTCTGGAAAACCCGCGCATTCACGCTTTGATCGCCGGCATCGTCTAACAGCATCCGCCGCACCTCGTCGGAGGAAATCGCGTTCACCCGCAGGCGGTCGAAGTAGCTCGACTTCCCGGAACCGGGCAAGCCAACGGCAACGATGATCCGGCAGGCGGGCAAGGAGCTAAGCGTGATACTTGCCGGCGGACAGAAGCTTCGCGGCGATTGTTCTTCGCAGCCCGATGGCGTTCACCGGCTCAAAACGCGTGAAGCGCTTGAGCACCGACAGATTCATCCGCAAGGCATCTCCTTCCGAGCACGCCGCCAGAACTGCGCGGGCCGAGCTCTCCACCGTCTCCATCGCCTCGCGAAGATAAACCGCGCAGATGGCCTCCGCCGTCTCCCCTTTACCCCCGGCGGTCATCTTCCGCGCCCGCAGCAGCGTGCTCTCCATGGCGAATGCGTTCATGGCAATTTCGGTGATCGCGGCCAGCACTTCCTGCTGCTCCTCGATTTTGTCGAGGTACTTCTGATAAGCGATGCCGAGCGCGAACAGCGCCGCCTTCTTGGCGTTCGCAACGAGTTTCATTTCTTCCGCCAACGGCCCAGTCTGGAAGTTCCCACCCCCGGCCGGCGGCCCGGCCAGAAGCTCGGCCTGAAGCTTTTTCACCGCCTCCACCAGCGGCAGCGTTCCCCGCTGGGCGCGCTTCAGCAACATCCCGGTTGCCAGAAGCCGGTTGATCTCGTTGGTTCCCTCGAAGATCCGGTTGATCCGCGAATCGCGATAGGCGCGCTCCACAGCGTAGTCTTGATGAAATCCGTAGCCGCCGTGAATCTGCACGCCCTCGTCGGCCACGTAATCGAGCATCTCGCTGGCGAACACCTTTATGTAGCTGCACTCGGCCGCGTACTCTTCCACCGCCTTCAGCATCACCGCCGCCGCGTCGGCCTTGTCCCAGGAGAATTCGCCCATCTCGTTTTCGATCAGCCCAATCACGCGATAGCTCATCGCTTCCGCAGCGAAGATCCGGATCGCCATCTCGGCCAGCTTGTGCTGGATCATGCCGAAATCGGCGATCGAGCGGCCGAACGCCTTGCGCTCCTTCGCATACTGCAGCGACACTCGCAACACTTCCTTGGCTCCGCCGATGGCGAACGGCCCCAGCTTCAGGCGACCCAGGTTGAGGATGTTGAAGGCGATCACATGCCCGCGCCCGATTTCTCCGAGCACGTTCTCCACCGGCACCTTCACGTTGTCCAGGTAAACGGCCGTGGTCGAGCTACCCTTGATACCCATCTTCTTTTCCTCGGCGCCCGGATTGACGCCGGCGAAAGAACGCTCCACCAGAAACGCCGTGAACTTCTCGCCGCCTACCTTCGCGAAGATCGTGTACAGGTCGGCCGAGCCGCCGTTGGTGATCCACATCTTCTGGCCGTTGAGGACGTAGTGCGTTCCATCCTCACTCAAATCCGCGCGCGTGCGTGCCGCCAGCGCGTCCGAGCCGGCCTGCGGCTCGCTCAGACAGTAAGCGGCCACCATCTCGGCGCTCGCCAGGCGGGGCAGATACTTCTTCTTCTGCTCCTCGTTGCCGAACATCAGCAGCGGCAGCGTCCCGATGCCGGTGTGCGCCCCGTGCCAGGCCGAGTACGACCCGTCCCGCGCCACAACCTCGGCCACCATCATCATCGAGGTCAGGTCCATCTCCATGCCGCCGAACTTCTCCGGCAGGATGACGGCGGTGAGACCGAGTTCAGCCGATTTGCGCAGCAGCGAAACCGCCACGCCGGGCTCCTGATGCTGGATCTGCTCGAGGCGCGGAACCACTTCCTGATTCCAGAAATCCTCGGTCGTCCGCGAGATGGCGCGATGTTCCTCGGTGAAGTCCTCGGGAGTGAACGTCGTCTCGGGCGCGGATTCCTCAATCAGGAACGCGCCACCGCGAAGGTGTGTGGGAGCGAGTGTGCTGGCCGCCATAATTGCCTCTTCTTCCATCCGGCGCGCGAGGGCGCCGCTTAGTTCAGGTTTTCAAAAATTCCGGCCGCGCCCTGCCCGCCGCCGATACACATAGTCACCATGCCGTAGCGGGCGCCCCGCCTCGGCATTTCTCTCAACAGCGTCGCTGTCAGCTTGGCCCCGGTGCAGCCCAGAGGATGGCCAAGCGCGATCGCTCCGCCGTTGACGTTGGTGCGCTCGAGTTCGAGCCCCGCCTGCCGGATCACCGCCAGCGCCTGCACGGCGAAGGCTTCGTTCAGCTCGATCAGCCCAATATCTTTGAGCGTCAGCCCGGCCAGCGCCAGCGCCTTGGGAATCGCCACCACCGGACCAATGCCCATGATTTCCGGAGGCACGCCGGCTACGGCGAAGCTGACGAAGCGCGCCTTCGGTTTCAGCCCCAACTCTCGCGCCCGCTCCTCGCTCATCACCAGCGCCGCCGCCGCGCCGTCGCTGGTCTGCGACGAGTTGCCGGCCGTCACCGTTCCGCCGGCTTGGAATACCGGCTTCAACTTGGCCAGCGCCTCCATCGACGTGTCCGCCCTCGGCCCCTCGTCCTTTGCCAAAATTGTCCGCGAGGTCACCTGCTTGCCGCCCGCCAGCGTCGTGCCCACCACTTCCACCGGCACGATCTCGTCGTCAAACAGCCCTTCGGCCTGCGCTCGCAGCGCGTTCTGGTGACTGCGATACGCGAAGCGGTCCTGGTCTTCGCGGCTCACGCCGTATTTTTCACGCACCTGCTCGGCCGTCAGCCCCATGCCGATGTAAATCTCCGGCATGTGATCCACCATCCAGGGGTTCGGTGCGAACTTGTTCCCGCTCATCGGAATCATGCTCATCGACTCGGCGCCGCCGGCGATGATCGCCTGCGCCCCACCCGCGCGAATGCGTTCCGCCGCCATCGCGATCGACTGCAGGCCGGAGGAGCAGAAACGGTTGATGGTCACGCCGGGCACTATGTCCGGCAGCCCCGCCCGCAGCGCCGCGATGCGCGCTACGTTCATTCCCTGCTCGGCCTCCGGCATCGCGCAGCCCAGGATCACGTCGTCCAATTCCTCGGCCGGCATCTCCGGATAACGCTCCAGCAGCGCCCGGATCGCCACCGCCGCCAGATCGTCCGGCCGCATGTTGCGCAGCGACCCCCGCCCGCTCTTGCCCACCGGCGTCCGCAAACAATCGACAATCACCGCTTCGGTCAATTCCAGGCCCTCCTCATCTTCCGCCGCCGGCCGCGCTAGTTGCGCAGTGGTTTTCCTGTCTTGAGCATATACGCCATGCGCTCCTGCGTCCTGCTCTCGCCGCAGAGGCTGAGAAACGCCTCCCGCTCCAGATCCAGCAGGTACTGCTCGCTCACCGTCTGCTGCCCCGTCAGGCGGCCGCCCGCGATCACGTTCGCCAACTTCTCACCCACCACGGTGTCATAGTCGGAAATGTAGCCGCCGCGGCGCATGCTCCACAGCCCGATCTTCAGCAACGAGAACACACTGTCGCCGCCCACCGCGATGTCCCGCCGCGGACTCCCCGCCGTGTAACCCGGCGCCAGCGAGAGCGCCAGCGCCTTGGCGTCGCCCAACAGACGCTCGCGGTTCATCGACACCACGTCGGTCCGGTGCAGCAGTCCCATCTGCCGCGCGTCCTCGGCGCTCGTTGAAACTTTCGCATAGCCGATCAGTTCGAACACCTTCCGCGGGTCCTTCAGCCGCAGCAGCAACTCCTTGCAGCCGCCGCCGCCCGGAATCAAGCCCACACCCACTTCCACCAGCCCCATGTACAACTCAGCCGCCGCCTGGCACCGCGCCCCGTGCAGCGCGATCTCGCAGCCTCCGCCCAGCGTCTGCGCGAACGGCGCCACCACTACCGGCCGCCCCGCGTACTTCAGCGCCATGTTCACCTGCTGGAACCGGTTCACCGCTTCGTTCAGCTCGTCCCAGTCGCCCTCCTGTGCCGCCATCAGCACCATCATCAGATTGGCGCCCACGGAAAAATTGTCGCCCTGGTTGGCGACCACCAGCGCCTCGAAGCTCCGCTCGGCCACCTCCAACCCGGCGTACATCATCGAAATGTTGTCGGCGCCGATCGAGTTCATCTTGCTGTGAAACTCGACGCATAATACGCCGTCGCCCAGGTCCACCAGCGATGCACCCGGATTCTGCTTGACCACCCGCCCCGCGCGGTGCAGGTCGCCCAGCACCATGATCCCCGGCCGCTCCTCCAGCAGTTCATAACGGTTCTTCTGAAGATCAAAGTATTCGGTCCGCGGCCGCCCGCCGTCGTTCAGAAACGCGTAGAACGACTGCGCACCGACGCGAAGCATCTCCTGAATCGCCGGCGGCAGAGCGCGCCCTTCGCTCTCCATCCGCCGCGCCACCTCCTCAAAGCCCAGCGCGTCCCAAAGCTCGAACGGTCCCAACCGGTGCGCGTACCCCCAACGCATCGCGCGGTCGATCTCCACAACCCGGTCCGCGATCTCCGGAATCCGCTCCGCCGAGTAAAGAAATGAATCGCTGAACAACCGCCACAGGAACGCGCCCGCCCGGTCGTCGGCTTTCACCAGCTTCCGCAGCCGCTCCGGCAAATTCTCGATCTGCCGCGCCATTTCAACCGACGGGAACGAGACCTTTGCCGCCGGATGATATTCGAGCGTCTTCCAGTCGATGACTTGGATTTCGCGCTTGTCGCCCGAACCAATTTTCTTGTAGAAGCCCTGCCCTGTCTTATCGCCCAGCCACTTCCGTTCGAGCATCGACGTCAGGTACGGACCCGGAAGGAATCGCTCCCGCCACGGATCGTTCGGCACCGCGTCGTACAGGTTCTTCCCCACGAAGGCCCAGACGTCGATGCCCACCAGGTCGAGCAGCCGGAAACTGGCGCTGTTGGGCAGTCCGATGAGCGAGCCGGTGAGCGCATCCACTTCCTCGATCGTGTAATCGCCCTCGATCATCGCCGTCTGCACCGTGCCGCCAAAAAAACTGCCGATGCGGTTGGCAATAAAGTTCGGCGTGTCCTTGCAAGGCACCACGCCTTTGCCCAGACGGCGCCCCGCAAATTCGCGTACGAACGCGAGCACGTCCGGATCGGTCCCCGGCCCGGGAATCATCTCCATCAGGTAAAGGTAACGAGGCGGATTGAAGAAGTGCGTCCCCAGAAAATGGGCCTGAAACTCGGGCGAGAATCCCTCGCTGATGCGAGCCAGCGGGATGCCGCTGGTGTTGGTGGACAAAATCGCGTCAGGCCTGCGCAGCAGCTCCACCTTGCGCCACAACGCCCGCTTGATCTCCAGGTTCTCCGTCACCGCCTCGATCACCCAGTCGCAGCCGGCGATCTCCCCCAGATCGTCCTCGAAATTGCCCGGCTGCACCAATGCCATGGCGGCGTCGGTGAAGAATCCGCCCGGCTTCTGCTTCGCCGCGCTCTCGATGCCCTTGCGAGCGGCCAGGCTGCGGTCCCGCTGATCCGGCACGACGATGTCCAGCAGAAGCGACGGCACGCCGGCATTGGCGAAGTGCGCTGCGATGCGCGCGCCCATGGTCCCGGCGCCCAACACGGCAACACGGCGGATAGTTCTCATGAAAGCGTCCTTTTCCCGAGCGCCTGCGAACCGGCCCCGGCCGGACGCCGCGCATACCTCACCAGTGAAGCGGCCGGTATCCTGAAGAGCGGCCAGCGACCCTGAGTGTATCGAATCCCCGCGCCTTGCCTCAACCGTGGCGCCGCCGTCGCAGAGGCCGCGGGAGCTGGGTCAATCTGACCTATAACGGCGTTGAGTATACTCGTATTCGTGCGTCTGAATTTCCTCTTTCGCCCTCTTCTCCCCGTCCTGCTGCTGGTCTCCGCCGCCGGCTCGGCCTTCGCCGCTCCGCGGAAATCGCCGGAACTGGCCATTCACATCATCGGCGGCACGACGATCTATCTCAGCCAGTACTCGGGCAAGGTCGTCGCGCTGGCCATGATCCTCACTACCTGCCCGCACTGCCAGGCCACCACGAGAATTCTTTCCAGCCTCCAAAAGGAGTTCGGCCCCCGCGGCTTCCAGGCACTGGGCGGCGCCATGAGTATGCAGCCGGAGGCCGATATCCCGAAGTTCATTCAGGACTTCAGCCCTGCCTTCCCGGTCGGCGGCGTCGACTATCGCGAGGCGGCCACCTACATGAACTACGGCACCGAGCGTCACTACGCTCCTTATCTCACCTTCATCGATCGCAAAGGCATGATCCAGGGCCAGTACGACGGCAAAAGCGCGTTCAACGAGGAGACCGCGCAGGCCAAGAATATTCGCGACATGGTGGTGAAGCTGCTGTCGGAGAAGTAGCCCCCGCAGCCGGGTGCCGTTCAACCAAGCCGCGTCATAACCTCCGGGTTACGCCCTTCCACAATCGAAGAGGCTCGCTGCGAAATTGCGGCGTTGAAATCCGGGTGCGTCAGTATCCAGAACTGCTCGCCTCGGATCGCCTCCAGCACCCGCTCGGCAATCACCCCCGGATCGAGGCCCGCATCCACCAGCGCGCGGATCTGCGTTTCCACCGCGCCGGAGAGCGGCGGCGCACTGGCCCCGCCCGGCCGGTTCCGGCCCGCATCCACAATCCTGGTTTTCACCCACGCCGGACACAGCACCGAAGCGCGCAGCCTCGCCCCCGCCGTCTGAAGCTCCATCTGCAGACACTCACTCAACGCCACCACAGCGTGCTTGGATACGTGGTACGGCCCGAGGAACGGGCTCGTCGTAAGCCCGGCGACCGAGGCGGTGTTCACCACGTGGCCTTCATGCCCACCCTCGATCATCCGCGGCACGAACGCGCGGACGCCGTGGATGACGCCGCACAGGTTGACGCCCAGCACCCAACTCCAGTCGCCCGCGCTCTGGCTCCAGCACGGCGCCGGATGCGAGGCCACTCCCGCGTTGTTGCAGACAATGTGCACCGCGCCATAGCGGCTGTAGGTTCGCTCGGCCAGCGCCTCCACCGATGCCTCGCTCGAAACGTCGGTCACCACCGCGTCAACCTCGGCCCCCGCGCCCGCCATCTCCCTCGACGCCCTCGCGAGCGCCGCCTCCTCGACGTCGGCCAGCACAACCTTCATCCCCTCGGCGGCAAAACGCCCGGCCAGCGCGCGTCCAATGCCGCTCGCCGCGCCCGTAACCACCGCGATCCGGTCTCGAAAGTCCTTCATGGCTACAGGCGATTATAGCCGCGGCGGCCCGCCGCGGTGCATGATGGAGTAAGTGCGCCGCGATTCGCTGCTCGATTTTTTCGACGACTTCGCGGCGAGTCCCGCCGAGTTCCTCATCCACGATGACGGCCTCCGGACCCGCCGCTACAGCTATGCCGAGGTGTCCGGCCTGGCGCTCGCCTTCGCCGGCCGCCTGGAGCGCGAAGGCCTCGCCAACGGCGGCAAGGTCGTCTTTTACGGAGAAAACAGGCCCGAGTGGATCGTCGCCCTCTGGGGCTGCCTCCTGGCCGGCGCCATCGCCGTCCCCATCGATTACCGCTCGCCGCTCGACTTTCTGGAACGCGTCAGAAAAAAGGTTGGAGCCCGGCTCATCCTGCTCGGCGACGAAACGCCGGTTCCTCACACGTCCGGCGTACCGATCTGGAAATTCGAGGACCTCAATGTCCCCGGGCCCGGTCCCCGATCGCGCGCCGCCGCGGACGGCCACACCCTGGCTGAGATCATCTTCACCTCCGGCGCCACCTCCGAACCCAAGGGCGTCACCATCACCCACCGCAACGTCCTGGCCAACATCGTCCCGGTCGAGGGCGAGGTCCGCAAGTACCGCAAATGGGCCCGCCCCTTCGCCCCCATCCGCTTTCTCAATCTCCTGCCGCTCAGTCATATGTTCGGCCAGGCCATGGCCACCTTCATTCCGCCCATGCTGCCGGGCGTCGTCGTATTCCTGCGCGGCTACAACCCGCAGGAGATCGTCCGCCAGATTCATGACCGGCGCATCTCGGTGGTTGTCTCGGTTCCCAAAATTCTCGATGTGCTGCGCGAGTACCTGCTGCAGCTTTATCCTGAGCTACACCAGCCTGACGAAGAGAAGATACACTGGATGGCGCGCTGGTGGCGCTACCGCAAAATTCACCGACTCTTCGGTTGGAAATTCTGGAGCTTCATCGCCGGCGCCGCGCCGCTTGATCCGGAGCTCGAGGCCTTCTGGTCCCGCCTCGGTTTTCTCGTCATCCAGGGCTACGGCCTCACCGAAACCGCTCCCATCGTCACTCTCAACCATCCCTTCCACGCCCGCCGCGGCACGGTCGGCGCGCCCATCGGAGGCGTCCAGGTCAAAATCGCCCCCGACGGCGAGATTCTCGTCCGCGGGGACAACGTCACCCAGGGCTACTACGAATCTCCCGCCGAGTCAGCCCGAGCCTTCGAGGACGGATGGTTCCACACCGGCGATATCGGCGTCATGGACGAAGCCGGAAGCCTCCGCATTCTCGGCCGCAAGAAGGAAATGATCGTCACGCCCGAAGGCCTCAACGTCTTCCCCGAGGATGTTGAAGTGGTGCTGCGCCACATCGAGGGCGTTCGCGACGCCGCCGTCATTGGCACCGACCGCGTGCACGCCGTGCTCATTCTTTCCCCCGGCGCCGACGCCGAAAGCATCGTCCGCCAGGCCAACGCCGGGTTGGACGGCCCGCAGAAAATCCGCGGCTTCTCCCTCTGGCCCTGGGACGAGTTTCCCCGCACCGAGGGTACGGGCAAGCTCAAGCGCGGCGAGATCGCCCGCGGCACGGCGCCCGCCGCCCATGAAGGCCGCTATGACCCGGCCACGCGTCTGGATACGCTCACCTCTCTCGAGCGCGTCGAGCTCATGGTCTCGTTGAATGTCGATGAGCAGGCCTTGAGCGCCGCTGCCACCATCGGCGATCTCCGGCCCGAGTCCGCGCCCGCCCCCGCGCCGCTGCCCTTTGTCATCCCCTCCTGGAACCGCTCCTGGCCGGCCCGCGCCCTGCGCCGTGCCGCGCTGCCCCTGTTCCTGCTCCCTCTCACCCGCGTCTTCGTCCACCTCCGCGTCCAGGGCCTCGAGCACCTCCGCGGCCTCCAGCCGCCGGTCATCTTCGCCCCCAATCACCAGAGCCATCTCGACGTCCCCGCCATCCTGGCCGCCCTGCCTTCCCGCTGGCGCTATCGCCTCGCCCCCGCCATGGCCAAGGAGTTCTTCGACGCCCATTTCCATCCCGACCGCTTCTCGCGCCTCGACTGGTTCACCAACTCGCTCAACTACTACCTGGCCGCACTCTGCTTTCAGGCATTCCCCATTCCACAGCGCGAGGCCGGCACGCTCGAAACCCTGCGCTACATGGGCGATCTCAGCTCCGAGGGCGGCTGTGTGCTGATCTTTCCCGAAGGCAAGATCACCGACGCCGGCGAGATCAATTCCTTCCGGCCCGGCGTCGGTATGCTCGGCGCGCGTCTCAAAACTCCCGTCATCCCGGTGCGCATCGACGGGCTCAACCGCGTCCTTCCCCGCGGAGCCCGCATGGCCCGCCCCGGGCGCGTCACGGTGAAGTTCGGCGCGCCCCTGCTCCTGAATGGCGAGAATTATGCCGCCCTCGCCGCTCAGGTCGAGGCCGCCGTCCGGGCTCTCTGACCGCTACTTCTTTTTCAGCTCCAGCGCCGCCGAGTTCATGCAGTACCGCAGCCCCGTCGGACGCGGCCCGTCCGGAAACACATGCCCCAGGTGCGCGTCGCACCGCGCGCACAACACCTCGACTCGTTTCATCCCGTGCGACACGTCAGTCTCGGTCCGCACCACCGACTCCTCCGCCGGCTTCCAGAAACTCGGCCAACCGGAGCCCGACTCGAACTTCGCCTCCGAGTCGAACAGCGCCGCCCCGCAGCAGACGCAGTGATACCGTCCGTCCTCGTGCGAGTCGGCGTACTTGCCCGTGAACGCCGGCTCGGTGCCCTTCTGGCGCGTCACGTAATACTGCTCCGGCGTGAGCTGCTTCTTCCACTCGGCCTCGGTCTTGATCACCTTCTCCATTTCGCGTCTCCTCCTCCGATTGTAGAGCGCCCGCCCGCCGGACCGATGCCGTAAGCTGGAAGAACACGCCCATGTTTCAGATCCAGCGCGCTTCTCCCATCCATGACGTCGTCGTGATCGGCTCCGGCGCCGGCGGCGGCACCATGACCCAGGTGCTCACCAACATGGGAATCTCCGTCGCTCTCCTCGAGGCCGGCCCCATGCTGAATCCCGCCAAGGACCTCAAGGAACACATGTGGCCCTACCAGGTCGACCACCGCGGCGCCGGCCCCGGCGGCGCTTCCTACCTCGGCAAGGACCCCTATCCGTTCGGCTACTTCACGGCTTCCTTCGGCGGCTGGCAGCTTGAAGGCGAGCCTTACACCGTCGCTCCGGGCAGTAAGTTCAACTGGTTCCGCTCGCGCATTCTCGGCGGCCGCACCAACCACTATGGCCGCTTCTCGTTCCGTTTCTCCGACTACGATTTCAAACCCTATAGCCGCGACGGCCTCGGCACCGACTGGCCCATCGGCTACGGCGACATCGCCCCCTACTACGACAAGGCCGAAACCTTCATCGGCGTCACCGGCACCAAGGAAAATATCCTCAGCACTCCCGACGGCATCTTCCACACCCCTCCTCCGCCGCGCGTCCACGAGTCGCTGGTCAAGCGCGCCTGCGACAAGCTCAACATCCCCTGCATCCCGAACCGCATGGCCGTCATCACCCACTCCATCAACGGCCGCCCGCCCTGCCACTACTGCGGCCAGTGCGGCCGCGGCTGCATGACCGCTTCCAACTACGCCTCCAGCTACGTGCAAGTCATCCCGGCCCTGAAAACCGGCCGTCTGAAGCTCATCACCAACGCCATGGCCCGCGAGCTCATCACGGATGACGAGGGCAAGGTCATCGGCGTCTCTTACATCGACAAAGAGTCGCGGCAGGAGCGCACCATCCGCTGCCGCACCGTCGTGCTCGCAGCCAGCGCCTGCGAGAGCGCCCGCCTTCTGCTCAACTCCAAATCCTCGCGCTTCCCCAACGGCCTTGCCAACGGCAGCGGCATGGTCGGACGCAATCTCACCGACACCGTCGGCTACGACCTCAGCGCCCGCATCCCCGCGCTCTCGGGAATGCCCAAATACAACTCCGACGGCATGGGCGGCATGCACATGTTCGTGCCCTGGTGGAACTGGGAGAAGAAGGGGCTCGATTTTCCCCGCGGCTATCACATCGAGATCGGCGGCGGCTTCGGCATGCCCGGAATCGGCGACTTCCACGACGTCTGCGACCAGCACGAGGGCTACGGCAACGGCCTCGTCGACGCCATCCAGAAGGACTACGGCGTCTGGGTCGGGCTCTCCGGCCGCGGCGAGATGATCCCCAACGGCAGCACCTATGCCGACATCGACCCCGATGTCGTCGATCGCTTCGGCATCCCCGTCCTCCGCTTCCACTTCAAGTGGAGCGACTACGAATACAAACAGGTCAAGCACATGCACCAGACCTTCCGCTCCATTCTCGAAACCATGGGCGGTGTCGTCGACGGCCCCAGGGAACTGGCCGACTCGACCGGAGCCATCTCGGTCGGCGGAGAGATCATTCACGAAGTCGGCACCATCCGCATGGGCAGCGATCCCGGCGCCTCCGTGCTCAACGGCTACTGCCAGGCGCACGAAGTGAAAAATCTGTTCGTCGCCGACGGCGCTCCCTTCGTCAGCAATCCCGATAAGAATCCCACGCTCACCATCTGCGCGCTCGCCTGGCGCACCGCCGAATATCTGGCCGAGGAGATGAGGAAGAACAATGTCTGATTATTCGTCACAGCGCGGCGCCCTCTCGCGCCGGAACTGGATGCGTTCGCTCGCCGCCACCGCGGCCGCCATCGGCGCCACGCCCGCCATGGCCCAGCGCGCCCGCGAGCGTGCCGCCGAGGAAAAATCCTCCACCGGCTCCTACCAGCCCAAGGCTCTCACGGCGCACGAATACCAGACCCTGCAAAAGCTCGCCGACTGGATTGTTCCCGCCGCCGGCCATCGCCAGGGCGCCCTCGCCGCCGGCGCCGCCGACTGGATCGATCTGATGTCGTCGGAGAGCGCCGAGATGCTGGGCATTTATTCCGGTGGCCTCGCCTGGCTCGACTCGGCCATGCGCCGCATGCACCGCGCCGATTTCGCCGCCGCCTCCGCCGACCAGCAGCGCGAACTCCTCGACCTCATCGCTTATAAGAAAAATGAGAGCCCCGTGCTCGGGCCTGGCATCCGCTTCTTTGCCTTCACACGGAAGATGGTCATCGACGCCTACTACACCAGCCCCGCCGGCATTCAGGAACTGGGCTACACCGGCAACGTCGCCGTGTCCCGCTTCGAAGTACCGCAGGAATGCCTGGACTACGCCATCAAGCACAGCCCGGCCTGACGCACCCCGACTCACTCCGCGCTCTTGCTCCGAGCGCCGATCGCCCGCTTACATCCAGGTTTCCTGGAACGGCTGGGCGAAAATTTCGCCCTCCACGCCCTCTGCTATCGCCGCTTCGCGCGTGCAGATCCAGTACTCCGCCTGCCAGCGCTCCTTCTTGTCATACGGAGGCCGGTATACGTAGAACTCCTTTGCCCGCCGCCGCACACGAGGCTCCACGCGGTTGTCGTTACCCAGCGCGCAGGCATACCGCAGCGCCGCCTCATACGTGTCAAAAGGACCGTCTATGTAGTCCCGATCGTTTATGATGTGCCACTCCATGCTCAGTCCCTGGAATCGAGTCTATCCCTAGGATTTGGATGACATTACTTCAACTCCGGTTTCACACTCCTGCACCTGCCCCGCCGCCTGGATTGGCTTCGTTTCGCCGCCCGGCTGCATCTGCCGGATTCCAGGAGTCTTAAAGTTTTTGGTGGGCCTGACAGAACTCGAATCTGTGACCTCTACCGTGTCAAGGTAGCGCTCTAACCAACTGAGCTACAGGCCCGCGCGCGGGGTCGCCAAGCCTCAGAATACCATGCACCCTCAGTCGCTCACCAGTGCCTCAATCGTCCCCGGCGCGTTCCCTTCCAGCCGATTATTCACAAAAATGTAAGATGGCTCGCGCTTTTCCCGCGCCCGCGCGATCGTCTCCCGCAGCGCCGTCCGAACCGCCTCGTTCACCTCCTGCACCTCGCGGTATGGCGAGAACTTCTTTACCGCATCCTCGTAATTCCGCCCCCGCCGCAAAAGCGCCCGCACCACGCTGAACCCGGCGGTGTCGGCGCCCGGCATCCGCATCTGCGTCCCGATCTCCGGCATCCTCGTCCAGGCATTGAAGATATGCGCCGCCCCGTGCTCCCGCAGACAGTCGAAATACTGCGTCCCCAGGTAATCCGGGTTTCGGATCTCCACCGCATACCGCATTCCCCCCGGCAGTGCTCCCAGAAACTCCCCGAGCGCCTGCACAAATTCGGAAACCCCGGGGAACGAATGCTTCGAAAAAGTACCAAATTCGAACAGAACCACCCCCACCCGCTCCCGATTCCGCCCCAGCGCATCGAAAAACAGCCGCTCGAACAACTCCGGGTTTAAGAACGACTCGTTCCGCTCCCCGGCCCTCGCCCCGTACCGCGCATGTTTGGGAAACACTTTCGCGGTTAACTCCTCCGGCGCCTTCAACCCCCATCGCAACGATGCCGGTGCCCCCGAGAACAGACGCTCCCAGTACTCCGGCGCCGGAAATTGATAAAACGAAAAATCCCCGCCCACCGCCGGAAACACCTCGGCATACTCGGCCAGGCACTCCTGCTGAAATCGCTTCGTCGAAAACCGCCCCCGCGTCGTGTACCGGTCCTTGCTGTAAATCTGCCCCAGCCACCCCTCGTATTTCCACGAACTGGTGCCGATCCACACGCCTTCGCCGGCCAGCGCCTTCAGCTTGCGCGCCAGACCCGCCCGGTCAAAACCGGCCGCGTCCTCAAACAGCGGCAGATCGCTCACCCTCTACCAGGCCCGCGCCACACGATAGGCATACGGATCCGCCCCCGCCTCGATCACCCCGCCCGGCAGCATCCGCACCATCACCGGCGCCGCCCCGCTGTTCCATTTCGACCGGATCTCGACGTGATGGCCTCTCTCGGCCAGCGCCGCCACCACCTGAGGCGAAATCCTCTCGTCCAGCAGCAGCTCGCCCAGCCCCCAGGCGTGATTGTCGAAGCTCGACACCAGGTGCCGCGTCTCGTACCGCGGCGCCTCCACCGACAGTTCCGCGTTCATCCCGAATTCGACGTTGTTCAACAGCAACTGCAGCAGGCTCTGGTCCTGGTTGTCGCCGCCCGGCGTCGAAAGCACCATGTAGGGCTTGCCGTTCTGCGTCACCAGCGTCGGACTCAGCGTCACCCGCGGCCGTTTCCCCCCGGCCAGCTCGTTCGGATGCCCCTCAATCAGCAGGAAACTCTGCGCCCGCGCCGTCAGCGCGATCCCCGTGTCGCCGGCGATCACCGACGGCAGCCACGCTCCCGACGGCGTGATCGACACCGCCGTCCCGTCCTTGTCGATCGTATCCACGCACGTCGTGTCCCGCGCCATCAGGGCATCCGAGATCGGCACGTGCGCCGTCTCGGTCTCGGCCGGATGCTGGCCTCGCTTGCCGTTGATCGTCCCCGGGCGGAACTCGAGCGAAGCCTTCGGCCCGATCAGCTTCCGCCGCTCGGCCGCGTACTGCTTGGACAACAGCAGGTCCTCGGCGATGTGATTGAACTTCGGGTCTCCGTAATAGGTGTCCCGGTCCGCGTAGGCCAGCTTCAAGGCCTCCACCGACGTATGAATATAGTCGGTCGTGTTCAGCCCCATCCCCCGCAGATCGTATCCCTCCAGCATGTTCAGCGTCTCGATCATCGAGGGACCCTGGCTCCAGAACCCGGGCTTGTAAACTTCATATCCGCGGTAGCTGGTCGACACCGGCTCCTCCGGCTCCAGGTGGAACGCCGCCATATCCTCGTAGCGCATCAGCCCGTTGTTGGCCTTCATGAACGCATCGATCCGGTGCGCCACTTCGCCGCGATAAAAATAATCGCGCACCGCCTCGATCGCGCCCTCGCGCGCGGCGCCCTTCGCCTTGGCCTGCCGCTCGGCCTCCACCATCGAGCGCAGCGTCCTCGCCAGGTCCGGCTGCCGGAAGATCTCCCCCGGCATCGGCACGCGCCCTCCCGGCATGTACACCCGCTTCGAGCTCGGCCACATGTCGAAGAACCGCCGCGACCGCGCGATCGCTCCCGCGCGCTGCTCGTCAATCGCCATCCCGTCTGCCAGCTCAATGGCCGGTTCCACAACCTCGGCAAACGTCTTGGTCCCGTATTCCTTCAGCGTCAGCAGCCCCGCGTCCACCGAGCCCGGCACCAATGCCGGCATCAGTCCGGCCACAGGAATGATCCCCCTCAGCCCACCCGGATCCATCTCCAGTACCTCGAACGGCTGCAGCCGCCGCTTCCGGTAGAACTCCGCCGTCGCCAGCTTCGGCATCGTCCCGACGCCCGCGATGCAATGCACCTTCCCGTCCTTGGTCCGGATCAAAATCGGCGCTTCGCCGCCCCATCCGATATGGGAAAACTCGGTCGTCATCGCCGCGAACATCGACGCGATTGCGGCGTCCACGGCGTTGCCGCCCTGATAGTAAAGCCTCATCCCGGCCTCAGCCGCGTACTCGCTGCCTGCCGCCACCGCGCCGTGCGTGCCGCGCATCGCTTGCGATACTGGCCGTTCATATTCCTTGCGCTGCGCCGGACTCAGCACGGCCGCGCACAGAAGCAGGCTGGCGATTCTGCGCTTCATGGTTGGTTACGGTCATTATAGTGTGTTACTCCTGTTTCCATGGATTCCGCCCCCGCCGCGCCCCAGCCCGATCCTTCGCCCCAGTCCCAGTCGCAGGAGCCCATGCTCCACTGCCCCGCCTGCGATGCCCGGCTCGAGCAGCATCGCTGCAAGCTCGTGTGCCCCCGCTGTGGCTATTACATGAGCTGCTCGGACTACTATTGATCCACATGCCGTCCACCCGGTCCTTCGCCGCCCTCCTGCTGGCGGCCTCGGCTGTCCTGGCCGCGCCCGACGCCGCCCGCGACGGCCGCCGCTGGTGGTCCGACGTCCGGCATCTCGCCTCCGATAAAATGCGGGGCCGCGGCACCGGCACCCCCGGCTACCTTGCCGCCGCCCGCTTTGTCTCCTCCCGCTTCGCGGCCCTCCATCTCACCCCCGCCGGCTCCTCCGGCTTCTACCAGAGCGTCCCCTTTCAGATCCGCCGCATCGACGAATCCCACTCCAGCCTCGCCCTGGTGCGCGGCGGCAGCGCCCAACCTCTCACACTCGGCCCCGACGCCGTCATCACCCTGGCCGGAGATCCCGCGCCCGAAATCGAAGCCCCAGCCGTCTTTGCCGGCTACGCCCTCCAGGTCCCCGAGGCCCACATCGACGACTTCGACGCCCTCGACGTGCGCGGCAAAATCGTCGTCTACCTCCAGGGCGCCCCGCGCGGCCTCGCCGGCCCTCTCGCCGCCCACTCCCAGTCGCTCGCCCGCCGCTGGGAACCTCTTCATGCCGCCGGCGCCGCCGGCCTCGCCGTCATCCCGAATCCATCGTCTTCCGATATACCCTGGCCGCGTTCCTCCCTCGCCCGCCTCCTCCCCCATCTGTTCCTCGACGATCCCGCCCTCGGCCCCGCCCCCGGCCTCCGCCTTTCGCTCCGCATCAATCCCGCCTTCGCCCCGGCCCTATTCGAAGGCGCCCCGCACTCTTTCTCCGAACTGCTCTCCCTGGCCCGCAACGGCGCGTCCCTGCCTCGCTTCCCGCTCCCGGTCTCCTTCCGCGCCCGCGTGGCCTACACCCAAGGCTCCGCCTCGTCCCCCAACGTCGCCGCCGTCCTCCCGGGCTCCGATCCCGTTCTCAAAAATCAATACGTCGTCCTCAGCGCCCACCTCGATCACCTCGGCGTCGGCCCCGCCATCAACGGTGACACAATTTACAACGGCGCCATGGACAACGCCTCTGGAATTGCGACCCTGCTCGAGACCGCACGCCTGCTCCGCCAGTCCCACGCGCAGCCGAAGCGCTCCCTGCTCATCCTCGCCGTCTGCGGCGAAGAGCACGGCGAGCTCGGCAGCCAGTACTTCGCCGCCCATCCGACCGTCCCGCCCGCCTCCCTCGTAGCCGACATCAACCTCGATATGTTTCTCCCCCTCTATCCCCTCAAGGCTCTCGAGGTCCAGGGGCTCGATGAATCCACCCTCGGCGCCCAGGTCCGCGCCGCCGGCGCCTCCCTCGGCATCGGCGTTCTTGCCGACCAGCAGCCCGCTCTCAACCGCTTCATCCGCAGCGATCAGTACAGCTTTATCAAGCACGGCATCCCCGCCCTCGCCTTCAAATTCTCCGCCCCTCCCGGCTCACCCGAATTCGATATCCAGAAGCGCTGGCTCACCACGCGCTACCACGCCCCTTCCGACGATCTCTCCCAACCTGTCGATCTGGCCGCCGCCGCCCGCTTCAACGGCTTCATCCTCTCCCTGCTTCAGGACGTCGCCGATGCCCCCGAAGCCCCGCGCTGGAATCCGGACAGCTTCTTCCGCCGCTTCGCCCTTCCGCCAACGCCGCGCACAACGCAGCAGGGCGCGGGCGTTGAGCCGTGAAGTTGAGCGCGCCCCCCGCTGTGCGCTCACGGGCCCGCTTCCACCTCGGCCCGCCGCCGGTAGCAGATCCAAGCCGCGGCTGCCGCCGCCACCGGCAGCGCCAGCCCGAATTCGTCAATAAAGTATTTCGTCCGCCCCGTGTCCCCGGTCAGCGGCGAGAACACCCATTGCACAAACAAATTGTGACTGGCATGCAGCAGCACCCCTGTCCACAGGCTCCCCGATTTGAGCCGCATCCAGGCGAATAGGAAGCTCATCGCCACCACCATCGCCGTGAAGCAGGACGTCCCGTACCACGCCGGTGTCCCGTTGTTATAATCGCCGAAAATCAGCAGCGGGTAATGCCAAGCCGCCCAGATCAGCCCGCTCACCACCGAAAGCTTCGGGTAGCTCATCACCGGCGCCAGGTGCGGCACCAGAAATCCCCGCCAGCCGATCTCTTCGCCCAGCGCCGCCACACAATGGATCGCCATGCCCAGCGTCGCGCTTCGCCCAACGTGGATCGCAATCGACAACGCCTCGCTCTGATGGTACTGCTCCATCAGCCGCGCCGTGAAGGCGGCGTTGGGGAAATGCCCCAGCCCCACCGTCCACACTGCACCATAGGCGGCCAGCGCATACAGAAAGGGAATCGCGTAGCTCCAGCCCAGATATCGCGCCGGCCCCAGCCGCCAGCCCATCCCCCGAAAACTCCGCCGCAGAAGAAACTGCGCCGCCAGCCCCGCCGCCCCCGGACACCACATCAGCCCCAGCACGTACAGCCCGCCGTGCGCTCCCACCGAGCCCGCCGACAGGATCAGCCGGTAGAACACCGTGCTCAGCGCCGCCAGCAGCCCCAGGTAAATGACGATGGCCCGCACCCCTGTCCCCCGCTCCGCCATGGCCCACCAGTATATCCGCGCCCCGCCTCAGCCGCTCGCCCCGTCCAGGCAGGCCAGAAACGCCCGCGCCTCCTCGCCCGTGCTGCGCACAAACTCCTCCGGCGCCGCCAGCACCGCCAGCCTCCCCTGGTCGAGCAGCCCGATCTTGGTCCCAACGCGCAGCGCCTCCCGCACATCATGCGTCACGAACACCGCCGCCGTTCCCGTTTCCTCCCGCAGCGCCACAAACTGGTCCTGCAGTTCGTGGCGGGTGATCGGATCCACCGCCCCGAACGGCTCATCCAGCAGCATCAGCGCCGGCCGCGCCGCCAGCGCCCGCGCCACTCCCACCCTCTGCCTCTGCCCGCCCGAAAGCTCCCTGGGATACCTCCCCGCGTACACCTCCGGATCGAGCCCCACTTCCCTGAGCAACTCCCGCGTCCGCTCCTCGATCGCCTCTTTCTCCCAACCCTCCAGCCCCGGCACCAGCCCTACGTTCCCCGCCACCGTGTAGTGCGGAAACAGCCCCGTTTCCTGGATGACGTATCCGATCCTCCTCCGCAGCCGGATCGGATCCCACTCCGTGGTCGCTTTCCCCTCTACCGACACCTCGCCCGTGTCCGGCCTCAGCAGCCCGTTCACCATCTTCAGCGCCGTCGTCTTCCCGGACCCGCTCCGCCCCAGCAGCACCAAAGTCTCGCCCGCCCTCAGTTCCATGTTCAACCGGTCCAGGATCCGCCGTCCTCCCCGCTCGTAGCTCACCTGGCGAAACGCAACCAGCGCGTCTGGGCTCACCGCTCGATCCACAGATTCTCCGCAAATCCCCACTCCCGCTCCACCCACATCCGCACCACATCGAATCCCGCCCCCGCCGCCATCGTCTCCATCGCCCCGGGCTCGTATTTATAAGACGACTCCGTCCAGATCTTCTCGCCTTCCTCAAACTCCACCGTCATTCCCAATTGCCCGATCCTGGCCTTCCGCCTCCTCCCGCTCTTCAAGTGCATCTCCACCCGCCGCGCGCCGGCGTCCCAGCGCGCCTCGTGCTCGAACTCCCGAGCATCCAGCTCCCCGTCCAACTCGCGGTCAATCCGGGCCACGATATTGCGGTTGAACGCCGCCGTCACTCCCGCCGCGTCGTCGTAGGCCGCCAGCAGCCGCGCCTCGTCCTTCACCAGGTCCAGTCCCAGCATCAGCGCGTCGCCCGGCTCCATCCCGGCACGCACCGCATCGAGCAACTCCCGGCCCCGCTCCGGCTCATAGTTGCCCAGATTGCTTCCCAAAAACAATACCAGCAGCCGCTCGTCGTCCCGCCGCGCGCACTTCACCCTTCGCAACCCTTCTTCGTACTCGGCCTCCTCGGGCCGCACCCGCGCCACTCCCTCCAACACTTTCGCGCACGCATCCAGAGCCGCTGCCGACACGTCGATCGGATGATAGTCCATCACCGTCCCGGCCCGCCGCGCCATCGCCTCCAGCACCAGCCTCGTCTTGCGCCCGCTCCCGCTGCCCAACTCCGCCACCCTCCAGCGCCCGCCGCCCAGCAATTCCGCTATCTCCGGCGAGTGCCGCTCCAGCAGCGCCGCTTCCGCCCGCGTCAGCCCATACTCGGGCAGCGCCGTGATCGCCTCAAACAGCGCACTGCCCACGTCGTCGTAAAACCACTTCGGCGGCAGCGTCTTCGGCCCGCTCCCACCGAGGCCCGCACGCACGTCGGCCGCGAATTCCGATACCCTGGCCGCCGTCGCCATCTCAGGAGCCCGCCAGCCGGAACGTTCCGTAAACGTAGGGATATCGCGCCCGGAACCAGTTCCGGAACGGCCGCCGAAGCAGCCGCGCCGCCGTCCTCGGCGATCCGCCCTTCATCACGAAATGCTCCCCGTCAAAAAAGTCCCGCGAGTAGCCGGGGTAAAAATCGAACGCCTCGAAGCCTGCAAACGGAGCGAACGCGGTCGAGGTCCACTCCCACCCGTTGCCGCAAAGCTGCGCCACCCCGAACGCGCTCTCCCCGGCCGGGTGCGCATCCACCGGCTCCGGGTCCCAGCGCCGGAAATCGAAATTCCCATGCTCCGGTCCCGGCGCCGCTCCGCCCCACGGATATTTGCGCTCGCCACCCTCCGCCGTCCCGTAGGCCGTCCGGTGATACTCCGCCTCGGTCATAAGCCGCTTCCCCCGTCCCGCCGCGTATGCTTCAGCCTCCTGCTGGGTCACGTACACAGGCCAATCCAGCGGCAGCGCTGCCAGCCCGAACATCCCCCGGTAATACCATTCCCCGCCCCGCCGCTCCCAGTAATGCGGCGGCTCCGCCCGTCGCGCCTCCACCCACTCCCGGTACTCCCCGTTCGTCACCTTATATTTCCCCACTTCGAAAGCCCCCACCTCCGCATCGTGCGCCGCGAATTCGTTGTCCCAGCCAAACTCACCGGCCTCCTGCCCCAGCCTCGCCCGCCCCGCCGGGATCTCCACCATCCTCGCCTCCAGCCTCCGGCTCCGGTCCCGCGCCTTCGGCGTCTCCCCGTTCTTCTTGTCCGCCTCTAGCCCATGCAGCAGGTAAGCAAACGTCTCGGCGTGCATCAACCGGTGCTCGATCGCCACCTGCACCATCCTCTCCGGTGCCTCCTCGAGACGCTCATCGAGCGCCTCTCTCACCCGCCTGCGGTACCTCTCCACTTCCTCCCGCCGCGGCCAATCCTCCGGCGTGTCCATCGCCGCCTTCCCCTCCGGCGGATCGATGCCGAAGGCGAACAGAGAGTCAAACCCCGCCTGAAACGCCCGTTGCCCCAACGCCCGCCTGCCCAGCAGATTCCAATCGAACGCCTCCAGGTGCCCCAGGTAAAAGATCAGCCGGTGTCTTTCGGCTATCGGCCTCTCATACCAGGCCTCCGGCCGCAACACCTCAAACAGCGCATCCGTGACCCGCCGCGCCTCCGCCATCTCCCGGCCCAGCCCCAACGCTGTGCTCGTTCCCATGCCGCCTCCCTTCCCAACCGGTCCACCCGCGCCGGTCTTCCTTCTATCATTCCCGACTTCGACCCCCGGCGTCTCTCCCCTGGACACCGGACCCGGCGTTTCACCACCCCCCCGTTGACAACCGCCAATCTCTCCGGTATAGTTCTGAAGTATCTATCTATCAACGGGTTGTCGGTTGCTAGCGCCTCCTCGGTTCCCCCAAGCCGGCCACGTCTCCGGGCCGCTCCGTACCTTTGCGGCTAAGTTCCTCATGCGCCAGCCTCTTTCGATCCGTCCTCGAGTGTTTACGCGGAGCTTCGGCTATGGCCAGTACGATCGATGACCGCAATCCGGAAATGCCCGGACCTCCCGATGAGAACGATTATGAGCACCTCATTGAGGACTATAGCCATTTTGCGCCGCCTTCGGAAGGCGAGCTGCTCACCGGCCATGTCCTGAAGGTCACCGATAAAGACGTCATCGTCGATTTCGGTTACAAATCCGAAGGCCTCGTCCCCAAAGAACAGCTCCTCCAGCCCGACGGCTCCTGCTCGGTCCAGCCCGGCGACACCATCGACGTCATGGTCGATCGTGGCGGCCCGCAGCCGGAAGGCTACATCCTCCTGTCCCACGAAAAGGCCGTGCGCCTCCGGGCCTGGGACAATTTGGAACGCGCCCAGCGCGACAGCCTCGTGCTCTCGGGCCGCGTCCTCGAACGCACCAAAGGCGGCCTCGCCGTCGATGTGGGCGTCATCGCCTTCATGCCCGGCTCCCAGATCGACGTCCGCCCGCCCCACAACCTCGACTCTCTCGTCGGCAAGGACATCCCGGTCAAGGTCCTCAAGCTGAACCGCCGCCGCGGCAACGTCGTCGTCAGCCGCAAAATCGCCCTTGAAGAGGACCTCACCGCCCGCCGGGAAGCCGCCCTGTCCCACATCGAAGAAGGCTCCGTCGTCACCGGTAGCGTTAAGAACCTCACCGAATACGGCGCCTTCGTCGACCTCGGTGGCATCGACGGTCTCCTCCACATCAGTGACATGTCCTATGGCCGCGTCACCCACGCCTCCGAAATCGTCAACGTCGGAGACGAGGTCACCGCGAAAGTCCTCAAATTCGACCGCGCCCGCCAGCGCATCTCGCTCGGCCTCAAACAACTCGTCCCCGACCCCTGGAGCACCATCGACGAGCGCTATCCCCAGGCCGCCCGCGTCATTGGCCGCGTCGTCAGCATTACCGACTACGGATCCTTCGTCGAGCTCGAAGCCGGCGTCGAGGGCCTCATCCACATCTCGGAAATGACCTGGAGCCGCCGCATGAAGCATCCCTCCAAGCTCATGCGTATCGGCGATCAGGTCGAAGCCGTCGTGCTCGAGGTCAAGCCCCGCGAGCGCCGCATCTCGCTCGGCATCAAACAGCTCGAAGCCGATCCCTGGACCACCGTCGCCGAGCGCTACAGCGTCGGCTCCGTCGTCGAGGGCCGCGTCCGCAAGCTCTCCGATTTCGGCGCCTTCATCGAAATCGAGGAGGGCGTTGACGGCCTCGTCCATATCTCCGACCTCTCCTGGACCAAGCGCGTCAAGCACCCCTCCGAAGTCCTCAAAAAGGGCCAGGTCGCCCAAGCCGTCATCCTCAATATCGACGCCGCCAATCGCCGCCTCTCGCTCGGCGTCAAACAACTTCAGCCCGATGCCTGGGAGAGCATGTTCCAGACCCACCACGTCGGCGACCTCGTCCGGGGCTGCGTCTGCCGCTCGGCCGCCTTTGGTGTGTTCGTTGAGCTTGCGCCCGGCGTCGAAGCGCTCTGCCATCGCTCCGAGATCCCCGGCGCTGCCGATCACCACCCCGATGAACCGCCGCTCGCCATCGGCCAGGAGTTCGATTTCAAGATTATTAAAATGAATGAAGCAGAAAAGAAAATCGGGCTGAGCCTGCGCGCCGTCGCCGAGGACGAGGAAAAGCTCCGATTGGATGAATATAAGCGTCAGGCCGCCGCCGCCACGCTCACCATCGAGGAAGTAATTCAGACTCGCGCCAAGGGAGAAGGCCGTTAACCGCGTCCTCCCTGTCCGCACAGCGCGTGCCTCCGGATGCGCGCCCGGTTATCCTAATAGAAAGACGGAGGATTGGAACAGACTATGACGAAAGCGGAATTGATCGAGGAAGTCTCCCGGGTCGTCGAAATGACCCGCAAGGATTCGGAGGTGATCGTCGAGGCCATCTTCGACAGCATCGTCAAGTCCCTCCGTGGCGGTGACAAGATCGAAATTCGCGGATTCGGAAGTTTCCGTACCCGCCAGCGCCAGGCCCGCATTGGCCGCAATCCCAAGACCGGCACCCGCGTCGAGGTGCCCTCCAAGCGTATTCCCTATTTCAAGCCCAGCAAAGAGCTCAAGGACCTGGTCAACGACGAGTCCCACGCTCCGGCCGCCGCGCCCGCGCCGCCGCCCGCCGAGCCCGCCCCAGGCGCCTGATCCGCGGCCCATGGACCACCTGTGGAGCCCCTGGCGCTATCGCTTTATCGAAAATCCCCGGCCCGACAACGGCTGCGTCTTCTGCCTCGCCCCTCAGGCCAACCGCGACGCCGATAACCTCATCCTCCATCGCGCCCGCCACCACTTCGTCATCCTCAACCTCTACCCCTATACCACCGGCCACCTCATGGTCGTTCCCTATCGCCATATCGCCCGGCTCGGCGAATCCGGTCCCGACGCCCTCGCCGAAATGATGGCCCTCGCCTCCCGCGCCGAGGCACTGCTGTCCGGAGCCTACCGCCCCGACGGCTTCAACGTCGGCATGAACCTCGGCAAAGCCGCCGGCGCCGGAATCGCCGGACACATCCATCTCCATGTCCTGCCTCGCTGGGCCGGCGACGCCAACTTCGTCTCCGTCATTGGCGAAACCCGCGTCATGCCCGAAGCCCTCGCCGACACCTACGAGAAACTCCGCCGCGGCTGGGACTGAGATTTCCCTCTCTTTTTTCCGAGAGATTCCCCGTCGATACCCCACTACTGCCTGCAGGCATATGTCCGACCTCCATCTCACCGAATACGATCTGGCCCAGTCGCTGGCCCGCGTGCTCGAAGAAGTCCTCCGCGGCAACGAAGTGGTTGTTGAGCGGGACTCGCGCCCGGTCGCCGTCATTCGCCCGGCTGCCGGCGCCCCCGAGCCATCCTCGCCCAGCGCCACGGCGAACCCACTTTTCGACCTCGACTATGGCGAAGGCTGTGAAACCGTCGTCTTCGGACGCCGCCCCTTTAACGGCGTCCGCTAACGCCGCGACTCACTCGCCGCTCTGCTGCAGCAGTTTCGCCACCAGCGCCGTCCATCCGGTTTGATGGCTGGCGCCCAGTCCCGCCCCGTTGTCGCCCTGAAAATACTCGTAAAACAGAATGTGATCCCGGAAATGCGGGTCGGTCTGCAGCTTTTCCACTCCCCCCAACACCGGCCTCCTCCCGTCCCCGTTCCGCCGGAACAGCGAAGACAACCGCCGCGAGAGCCGCGCCGCCACCTCCGAGAGATCGGTGAACTCCCCCGACCCGGTCGGAAACTCCACCTTCAGTTCCTCGCCGAAGTAGTGATGAAATCGCTGCAGCGACTCGATCAGCAGAAAATTCACCGGAAACCACACCGGTCCGCGCCAGTTTGAGTTGCCCCCAAACAGCCCCGTCTGCGACTCGGCCGGTTCGTAGTCCACCCGGTACTCCTGCCCGTCCACCTTCAGCACATACGGATCGCTCGCGTGGCTCTTGGACAGCGACCTTATCCCGTACGGCGACAGGAACTCTTCCTCGTCCAGCATCCTCTCCAGAATCCGCGCCAGCCGGTCTTTCTGCACAATCGACAACAGCCGCCGCTCGGCCATTCCGTGCCGCGTCATCGACGCGATGTTCCCGCACAGGTCCTTCCGGTTTTCGAGAAACCACTCCATCCGCTTCTTGAACCCGGGCGCGCTGTCGATCTCGGCCGCCTCCAGCGTCACCACCGCGAACAGCGGTATCAGGCCCACCATCGACCGCACTTTCATCGGAAATCGCATCCCGTCGTCCAGCTTCAGCCAGTCGTAGAAGAATCCGTCCGCCTCGTCCCACAGGCCCCGGTCCCCGATGCCGCTCATCGCCCCGGCGATGTAGAGGAAATGCTCGAAGAACTTGCTCGCCATGTCCTCATACGTGCGGTCGTGGGGGATGAGCTGGAAGGCGATTTTAAGCATATGCAGCGAGTACATCGCCATCCAGCTCGTCCCATCCGCCTGTTCCAGATACCCGCCCGTCGGCAGCGGCTTGCTCCGGTCGAACACTCCCACGTTGTCCAGTCCCAGAAACCCGCCCTCGAAAATATTGGCGCCCTCGGCGTCCTTCCGGTTCACCCACCAGGTGAAGTTCAGCAACAGCTTGTGGAACGCCGACTCGAGAAACGGATAGTCCGGCTTTCCCTGTAGCTTCCAGTCGATCTTGAACACGCGCCAGCAGGCCCAGGCGTGCAGCGGCGGATTCACGTCTCCGAACGCCCATTCGTAGGCCGGCACCTGCCCGTTGGGGTGCATGTACCACTCCCGCAGAAACAAGGAGAGCTGCTGCTTGGCGAAGTCCGGATCGATGCCCGCGAATGCCACCGTGTGAAACGCCAGATCCCAGGCCGCGTACCAGGGATACTCCCACTTGTCCGGCATCGAAATCACGTCTTCGTTGAACAGATGAAACCATTGCCGGTTCCGCCCATGTTTGCGCTCCGGCGGCGGTGTTGGCTGCGACGGGTCCCCGTCCAGCCACTGCTCCACCACGAAGTGATAAAACTGCTTGTTCCACAGCAGCCCGGCAAACGCCTGCCGCTGGATCGCCCGCCCGTCCGCGCTCAACGACGCCGGCGCGAAGCTGTAATATTCATCCGCCTCGGCGATCCTCTGCTCGAATACCCGCTCGAAATCCACCGCCGGGCTCCCTTTCTCCGACAGCCGCAGATGCAGCACCCTCTGCTCGCCGCTCTGCAGGTCCAGAATGTAGCGCCCGCACGCCTTGGTCCCCGTCTCGGCCGGATTCACCGCTTCTCTCCGCCCCTGGATCACGAAATCGTGAAAACCGTCCTTGTAATGCGGAGGCTGCCCCCGGAAATTCCACAGCTTCTCGGTATTGGAATCGTTCTCGGTGAACAGCAGGTCCGGCGAATCCTCCATCCACAGCTCGAACTCGCCCAGCGTCTTCTCCGCCGCCCGTATCGTCGAGCTCCCCTGCCGCTCCAGCACCGGCTTCCCGCTCCCGTAGCCCCACGCCCAAGTGTTGCGAAACCACAGCGTCGGCATCAGGTGCAGCGTCGCCGCCTCCGGCCCCCGGTTGATCGCCGTCACCCGGATCAGGATGTCGTTCACGTCCGCCTTCGCGTACTCGACGTAAATGTCAAAGTACCGGTCCTCGTCGAAAACGCCCGTGTCGATCAGCTCGAACTCCGGCTCCAGCCGCCCCCGCTCGCGCGAGGTCCTTCGCAGCAGCTCATAGGGAAACTCCGCCTGCGGATACTTGTACAGCCCCTTCATGTAGGAGTGAGTCGGAGTCGAGTCCAGATAGTAGTAACACTCCTTCACGTCCTCGCCATGATTGCCCTCGTTGCCCCCCAGCCCGAACAGCCTCTCCTTCAGGATCGGATCGCGCCCGTTCCACAACGCCAGCGCGAAACAAAGCCGCTGGTGATTGTCGCAGATGCCGAGGATGCCGTCCTCCGTCCAACGGTAGGCCCTCATCGCCGCCACGTCGAATGGAAAATACTCCCACGCCTCGCCCGTGGCGCTGTAGTCCTCCCGGGGATTTCCCCACGACCGTTCGGATAAGTAAGGACCCCATCGGCGCCAGTACCGGGTCCGGCTCCCGGCTTCAAGAATGCGGTCTCGCTCTGCGGGCATACGTTCTTAGAGGAACACAGCGCCGCTCGGCCCGGCAAGACGCGCCGCCCCGCTGCTCACCCTCGCGCCGCTTCCGCCGCTCGCCCCCAAGCACCGCTGAACACGAACTCTTCCGGCCGCTTCCGCGCCCGCGGCGCCGCCTGCCGCTGCTTCAGCTTCTCCGGCAATGCCTCCGGATCCCCCGCGTATCCCACCGCAATCGCCGCCATCGGCTCAAAGCCCTCAGGCACCCCGTATTCCTTCCGCACCTTCTCCACGTCGAACCCGCCCATTTGGTGCACCCACAGCCCCATCGCCGTCGCCTGAAACGTCAGGTGCGCCGCCGACTGTCCCAGGTCGTACTGCGCCCACCGGTTCGGCTTTCCATTGGCTTCGAAGTTCAGCCGCGCCACCCCGATCATCAGCACCGGCGCCTTGGACGCCCACTCCGCATTCGCCCCGGCCAGACACTCCAGCATCCGCGCAAACTCGGCTTCATCCTCGCGCTTCGCCACCAGGTAGTTCCACGGTTGCGCTCCAAAACAGGACGGCGACCATCGCGCCGCCTCGAGCAGGCTCAACAGCTTCTCACCCTCAACCGGCCGCTCGGAAAACGCTAGCGGACTCCACCTCCGCACCAGCAACTCGTGAATGGGATGCGCGGCCGGAGCCGGCTTTTCGGTCGGAATCGTCATACCCCGCTTTGGATGCCCCCCGCGCGCGAAAGACTCACCGCTCTGTCGGGCTCCCCGTTCCTCGTCAGGCCGGCACCGGCTCGAGCGCCCGCTTGTACTTGCACTCGTTGTTCGGACACTGCGCCACCGGTCCTGCCTTCAGATACTTCTCGATCAGATAGCTCGATCCGCATTCCGGACACGTTTCGGCCAGCGGCTTGCCCCAGGCCACGAAGTCGCAGTCCGGATACCGGTTGCAGCCATAAAACGTCTTGCCGCGCTTCGATCGCCGCTCCACCACCTCGCCCTCGCTGCATTTCGGGCACGGAACACCTATGGTTTTCTGCTTCACGTACTTGCAGGCCGGATAATTCCCGCACGCCGTGAACTCGCCGAACCGCCCGGTCTTCAGCACCAGGTTCGAGCCGCACTGCGGGCACTTCTCCTCCAGCGGCACGTCCGCCTTCTTCTGCGTCCCGCCGATCTGCTTGGTCGTCTTGCAGTCCGGATACCCCGAACAGGCGTAGAACGTCCCGAAGCGCCCCTTC
>DAIDHC010000147.1 GCA_027452065.1 Bryobacterales bacterium | reverse complement strand
GGGGAATGCGCGGTGGGGGCGTGGAGGAAAGTGCTGGCGGCGGCGCCGGAAGACGCCGAGGCGCGGTATTCGGTGGCGGCGATCGAGGAGGGGCGGAAGCGGTATGCGGTGTCGCTCACGGAGCTGGGCAAGCTGCCGGCGGGGGAGCGGGGGCGGGCGCAGACGGTGGCGCTGGAGTGCGCGGATTTACTGGGGTTGGGAAGGACGAAGGAAGCCGAGGCGGCGGCGCGGCGGCTGGTGAAGGCGGAGGAATTTGGGGAGGAGGACGCGGCGCGGGTGTTGGCGCTGGCGGAGGGCAAGGCGGGAGCGCCGGTGGCGATCGTGGTGCTGGAAGGGCTGGAGCGGCGGGGCGGAGCGGGGCCGGCGAGCGAGCGGAGGCTGGTGGTGGCGTACGAGGCGGCGGGGCGGCTGGCGGATGCGCGAAATACGCTCGAGAAACTGGCGGCGGCCGAGCCGGCGAACATCGATCACCTGTTCGAGCTGGCGAGGGTGGCGTATCTGATGCACGATCTGGAGGGGTCGGTGGGATACCTGGCGCATGCGCGGGACCTGGAGCCGGCGAACGCGCGGGTGCATTTTCTGTTCGGGATGGCGCTGGTGGAGTTGAAGCTGCCGGTGGAGGCGCGGAAGTCGCTCGAGAAGGCAGTGGAGCTGGAGCCGGGGAATCCGGACTACAACTACGCGCTGGGGGCGGCGATCCTGACCTCGCGGGACGCCAACAACGCGGTGCCGCGGTTTCAGAAATACGTGGACGCGCGGCCGGAGGATCCGCGGGGGCGGTTTGCGCTGGGGGTGGCGGAGTTCGCGGCGGGGGATTACGACGGATGCCGGAAGAACATGGAGTCGGTGAGGCAGGACGCCAGGACAGGGGCGGGAGCGGCGTATTTTTTGGGGAGGGTGGCGCTGAAGGAGGAGGACTACGACGGCGCGGCGCGGGACTTGGAAGAGGCGGCGCGGCTGCGGCCGGGGTTTTCGGAGGCGTACACGGAGCTGGCGCGGGTGCGGATGAAGCAAGGGCGGACGGAGGAGGCGCGGAAGGAAGTGGAGCGGGCGCTGGAGCTGAAGCCGGACAGCTTTCAGGCCAACGGGGTTCTGCTGGCGCTATATGAGAAGACGCACGACGGGCGGGCGGCGGCGCAGAAGGAGAAGCTGAGCAAGCTGGACGCGGAGCGCGAGAAGCGGGAGGAGCTGATGGTACGGAGCATCGAGGTGAAGCCGTACTGAGCGCGTGAGCGGGGGGAGCGGCGGCGTCAGGGGACGTGGAGCTGATCGAGGAGGAAGGCGTCGACGTCAGTGAGCTCGGCGATGGATTCATCGAGGGAGGAGCCGATGCCGTGGCCGGAGTTGGAGCTGGTGCGGAGGTAGACGGGGAGGCGGGAGCCGGAGGCCTGGAGCAGGGCGGTCATCTTCCGGCTGTTGGCGGGATCGACGCGGGGGTCGTTGGCGCCGGTGAGGAAAAGGATGGCGGGGTACTGAGTGCCGCGGACGACGTGGTGATAGGGGGAGTAGGCGAAGAGGGCGCGGAACTGATCCTGCTCCTTGACGGTGCCGAACTCGGTGACATTGAAAGCGCCGTTGGGAGAGAGCTCGACGCGGAGCATGTCGTAGATTCCGACGTGGCTGACGACGGCGCGATAGAGGTCGGGGTTCTGGGTGAAGGCGGCGCCCATGAGGAGGCCGCCGTTGCTGCCGCCCTCGATGGCGAGATGGGCGGCGGTGGTGTAGCGGTGGGAGACGAGGTAGCGGGCGCAGGCGGTGAAGTCGTCGAAGACGTTTTGTTTTTTGGTGAGCATGCCGGCGCGGTGCCAGGCTTCGCCGTATTCGCCGCCGCCGCGGAGATTGGCGATGGCGAAGACGAAGCCGTGGTCGAACAGGGGGCGCATTTCGAGGACGAAGCGAGGGGTGAGGCTGATGCCGTAGCCGCCGTAGCCGGTGAGGAGCGTTGGGTTCCTGCCGTCGAGTTTTGCGCCTTTCGGGCGGATGACGGTGAGGGGGATCTGGGCGCCGTCGCGGGAGACGGCGAAATCGCGGACGACTTCTAGGCCGGAGAAATCGGCGGGCGAGGTTTGTTTCAAGGCCGTAGGGGAGAGCTTGCCGGTGGCGGGGTCGAAGGAGAACCAGGAGGGAGGGTCGAGGTAGCCGGTGTTTTCAAACAGGAGCGAGCCGGAGGGGCCGCGGAGCATCTGGAGGACGCTGGAGACGGGGAGGATGGGGACGGTGGCGAGCAGGCGGCCGGCGGGGTCGAAGACGCGGATCTGTGACGGGCCGCCGATGCTGTCGTGAACGTAGAGATAATTTTTGGCGGGGAGGAAGGAGACGATGGAGGCTTTGGATTCGGGGATGAGCGGAGAGGCGGAGGAGGCGTCGGGGGAGCTGAGGGGGGTTTTGAGGATTTTGCCCATGGGGGCGTCGAGGTGGGAGAGAAGAAAGAGGGAGCCGTTGGGGCCGAAGCGGACGTCGGAGACCTGATCGGCGAAGGAGGCGAAGCGGGTCCACTTGCCGGAGGGGCCGTAGAGGTAGTGGGCGAAGTCGCCGCCGTCGCCGTTGGCCATGCGGGCGAGGACGTAGAGGCCGTCGGAGGAGGAGCGGAGGGTGATCTCGGCGATGCGGGGGAAGTCCTTGCCGAGGGAGAGGCGGTCGGAGGAGACGGGGGAGCCGAGGGAGTGGAACCAGACTTGTTGGAAGAAGTCGAGGCCGGCGGGAGGGCGCTCGCCGGGGCTGGGGTAGCGGGTGTAGAAGAAGCCGGAGGGAGTCCAGGCGACGGAGCCGCCGGCGGTGCCGCGGTTGACGCGGGGGATGGCATCGGGGAGGGGCTGGGCGGTGGCGGTGGAATAGAGGCGGAGGTCGCCGGCTTCGCTGCCGCCGTGGGAGAGACTGACGGCGACATAGCGGCCGTCGAGGGAGGGGACGTAGAAATCGATTTCGGTGAGGCCGGAGGGATCGAGGACGTTGGGATCGAGGATGGGGCGGGCGGAGGAGGGGTCGGAGGCGGAGGCGAGAACGACGAGGAGGGGTTGTTGCTTGGAGGGGTCGCGTTCCAGGGCGAAGAGGGAAGAGGCGCGGCGGGTGAGATCGAAGAAGCGGGGGGAGCGGTGGACGAGGAGGGAGCGGATGCGGGTGGAGAGGGCGGCGCGGGTGGGAAGCGAGTCGAGGTAGCGGCGGGCGAAGCGATTCTGGGCGTCGCTCCAGGCGCGGACGGCGGGGTCGGACCAGTCCTCGAGCCAGCGGTAATCGTCGGTGACGGAGACGCCGTTATAGATATCGGTGACGGGGTGCTTCGGGGTGGGCGGCGGCTCGGCCGGGAAGGCGGCGAGGCAGAGGAAGAAGGCCGGGACGCGAAGGCGCATGGGGCGATTGTAGCGCGGGCGGGCAAATGGCACCGCGAGGTTCGGCGAGGATGCGCGGAGGAAATTCAGTTGGCCGCGGCGCCGGGAGAGCGGACGGTCCAGCCGGCCGGGATTTGGAACGGACCGGGGGGCGGCTCCTGGCCTATCCTGACATTGGTTTTTTCCATGAGCACGTGAGTGGTGACGCCATTGCCGGGGAGATCGAACTCCGACTGAAGTTCCAGATCGTCTTTGAGATCGACCCAGCTTGTGCCGACGGTGGCGCCGTTGAAGGAAACGGGCAGGCCGTGGCAGAGAATTCCTTCGATGACGAGCATGCCGCGGAGGCCGGGAATCGAATCCGGGGAACGGCGACGCGGCGCGGGGATGAGCGGCTGATGGAGATCGTAGGCAGTTTGGGAGGCGTAACTCAAGCGCAGGACTTTGAGGGCCTGGCGGTCCTGAAGAATGGCGTAGCCGGGGCCGGCGGGACGGCCGTCGGCGCTGTATTTGGTGAGGAGGGAATAGGTCGAGCCGTTCGAGGAGCGGTAGTAGACGCCGCGCTCGCCGGAGACGACGATCCGGGCACCGTCCGGATTCAGGCGGTACACGGCCTTGTGTTGATCGGCGACGACGGGCATCCACTGAGCGAGGGCGGAGCCGGCGAAGGGCGTGAGCAGAGAGGCGGCGATCAGGATGCGAATCATGGGAGTGCACTCCTCAACGGGCCGCAGCGGTCCGGGATGGCTGAGGCGAGTAAGGCGCAGGCAAGCCGCATGGTGCACCTCCTGCTGGAATTGTAAGACCTTTTTTCCGCGGGTGGGGATCCGGGCTCCGGCGCGGCTTTCTCAGGCGAAGCGGGCGGCGAGGAGGGTGCGGAGCTGGTCGCGGGCGGAGCGGAAAGCGTCGAGACGGGCCTCAGAAGGGCCGGGGACGGCGGCGGGGTCGGGGATGCTCCAGTGGATGCGCTCGGCGGGGCCGGGGAAGACGGGGCAGCGGTCGCGGGCGTTGTCGCAGACGGTGATGACGTAGTCGAAGGAGCGAGCGGTGAATTCGCCGACGGACTTGGAGCGGTGGCCGGAGATGTCGATGCCGATTTCGGCGAGGGCCTGGATGGCTTCGGGGCGGACGGAGGAGGGTTCCGCGCCGGCGCTGAAGACGTCGAGGCGATCGCCGGCGATTTGGCGCAGAAGACCCTCCGCCATCTGGCTGCGGGCGGAGTTGGCGGTGCAGAGGATGAGGACGCAGGGTTTGGGCATCGGGGTCAGAGGGCGGGCTTGACGGCGCGGATGAAGGCGCTGAGGAATTTGTTGTCGACCAGGGGAGCGATGGCTGCGGCGTCGATGCCTTCGGCGGCCAGGAATTCGCGGGCGTCGGCGGCGGAGTAGACGCGGAAGGGCTCGAGGGAAATGGAGGCGAAGCCGGCGCGGGCGAGGCGGGCGTTGTAATCGGTTTCGGAGAGGGCGCCGGCGACGCAGCCGATCCAGAGCTCGACGCTGCGGCGGATGGAGGGAGGCACTTCGCCGCGGACAACGACATCGGAGACGGCGAGGCGGCCGCCGGGCTTGAGGACGCGGAAGATTTCGGCGAAGACGCGGTCCTTGTCGGCGGAGAGATTGATGACGCAGTTGGAGACGACGACGTCGACGGAGTTGCCGGGCAGGGGGATGTTTTCGATCTCGCCCTTGAGGAAGCGGACGTTTTCGACGCCGGCTTTGCGCTGGTTTTCGCGGGCCAGGGCGAGCATCTCATCGGTCATGTCGAGGCCGTAGGCGAGGCCGGCGGGGCCGACGCGGCGGGCGGAGAGAAGGACGTCGATGCCGCCGCCGGAGCCGAGGTCGAGGACGATTTCCCCGGGGCGGAGATCGGCGAGGGCGGTGGGATTGCCGCAGCCGAGCGAGGCTTGGAGGGCTTCGGCGGGAATTTGTGCGGCTTCGGCGGAGGAGTAGAGATGGGAGGTGATGGGATCGCAGGACGCGGCGGCGCCGGAGCAGCAGCCGGAGCCTTGCGAGACGCGGAGAGCGGCCGCGCCGTAGCGCTGGCGGACGATATCTTTTACTTCGGGTTCGGTACTCATGGTGGATTTACTCCTTGCAGATGGCGGTTACGGAACGGGGGCGGACGGCCTTGTTGCGGGTGCAACATTCGGCGTAGAGGAAGCCGAGCAGGTCCTGGAGGGCGGCGGTGTTGGCGGTGTACCAGAAGAAAGTGGAGTCGCGGCGGGCCTGGACGAGGTCTTCGCTTTTGAGTTTGTCGAGGTGGTGGGAGAGGGTGGAAGGAGGGATGGCGAGCTCGGCCGAGATATCGCTGGGGATGAGGCCGTCGGGGTGGGCGGCGAGCAGGAGGCGGAGGATGCGGAGGCGGGGTTCGGCGCCGATGGCGGAGAACATATCGGCGAAGCGGGCGATGTCGGGCTCGGGGGGCATGGGTATCCTTCGATAATTCCATGATTACGGAAATATCGAAGGTTGTCAAGAGGGAGGGCGGCGGGCTCGGCGGCGGGCGGCGCGGCGGCGAGGCGGGCCGGGCGAGGCGAGGCGGGGCGAGCGGCGCAGGCGGGGTTGCGGGTGCTTGCGGCGGGCGCGGGTGGCGCAGGCGAGGCGGCGCGGGCGGCGCGAAGGGTGCGCTGGTCGAGGGTTGTGCGGGCGGCGTGGCTGGGATGGGTGTGGCGCGGCGTTTGCGTGCGAGGCCGGAGGCGGGCGGCGGTCGGGGTGGGCGCGAGGAGGTGGTTACTGGGCGGCGCCGGAGGGGGCGGGTTTGGGCGGGGGCTGTTTGCGGATCTGTTCGAAGTACTGCTGGACGTATTGCTGGTAGGCGAGGGGGACTTCGTCGCGGTCGATGTCGCCGCCGGCGGCGGTGTGGGCGGCCTGTTTGTTGGAGTACTGGGTTTTCAACTGCTGGGTGGAAGAGGAGACCTCGACCATCATGTCGCCGGAGACGTTGGCGGAGCGCTTGCCGATGAGCTGGCTGATTTTGCCCATGGCGGCGAGTTGTTCGGCGAGGCGGGCCTGCTTGGCGCCGTCCTCGCTGCCGACGCCGCTCTGGGCGTCGGGGGAATCGGAGCGGGTGGAGTTCTGGCCGGAGGCGCGGGCCTGGGAGGAAGCCTGTTGCTGCGGGGCGGGCTGGGCGGCGGATTCGCCCTGGGCGTTGGGATCGGGGGCGCCCTGCTGGTTTTCGGAGGCGGATTTGGAGTTGTTGGCGCCGGCCTGGCGCTGGGCGCGGGCCTGGTTGGAACTGTTCTGGGAGGGGGACTGGCGGGCGCTGGTGGAGGCGGGCTTGAGCTTGTTGAGGAGATCGGCCATGGCGTCGCGGGCGCGCTCCATGAGGCTGGGGCTGGAGGACTGGGAGGGGCTGGAGCCGGGCTTGCGGGCGTTGGGGTTGGCGGAGGAGTCGGGCGTGGAGGGGGCGGAAGAAGGCTGGGCGCCGTCGCGGCCGGGGGCGGGGCCCTGCTCGGCGTCGGAGGCGTCGCCGCGGCCGTTGTGGGAATCGGCGGAGGGGCTGTTGGGGGCGCCGGGAGTTGGCTTGCCGGGGGCGGCGGAGGAGTTGTCGACGTCGGGCTCGTCGACGGTTTTGAGGGCGTTTTCGGGAGCGGAGTCGTAATTGGCGGCGGCGGATTCGAGGGGCGCGGGGACGTCGCCGGGGAGGGCGGTGGCGGGGTGGGAGGAGCGCGCGGGCTTGCGGGCGGCGCGGGTGGAAGGACCGCCGAGGAGGGGGACGCCATCGAAGGCGATTTGGAACAGAGGCGCGTGGAGATCGGAGAGGCGGGCGGGGCCGTAGCGGATGAAGAGAAGAGCGGCGACGAGGAGGGCGAGCGCGGCGGAGGCGGCGAGGGCGCGGGGCGCGGCGACAGGGATGGCGTAGCGAAGGTCGGCGGCGCGGGCGGCGTCCTCGGCGGAGCGGCGTTGATGGGCGATGGCGGCGGGCGAGGCGGAAGTATCGGAGGATTGGGCGAAGTGAACGGCGGTGGAGAGGGCGTCGTGGAGATGGAGGCGGTGGTCGAGGAGTTGGGCGGTGAGATAGGGGCTGGGGAGCGCGGGGCGGGAGCGCCAGAAGCCGAAAGCGGCGGAGGCGAGGGCGAGGGCGGCGAGCCAGGCGGCGGCGGGGGAAGGAATGCCGGAGACGAGCAGGAGAGCGAGGCCGGCCAGGAAGAAGGCGGCGGCGGAGGCCAGGGACCGGAAAGCGAGCAGGAGGAACTGGCGCCGGCGGGCGCGGCGGATGAGTTGAGAAAGTTCGGACCGCAAAGTAGGCGGAGGCGTAGTCAGATGCAATGCGCTTCCTGACACGATTATGACAGAGACGGAAGGAGGGCCGGCCCGGTTGCGGAGGAGGACCGGCCCGGGGCGGTTACGGCGTGGAATCGGGGAGGGTATAGGCGACGACGGTATCGGATTGAGAAGAGCCGGGGATGTCGAAGCCGCCGGCGGCGATGACGACGTATTGTTTACCGGCGGCGCGGTAGGTCATGGGCGTGGCGCGGGCGCCGGCGGGGAGTTGGGCTTTCCAGAGCTCGGCACCGGTGGCGGTGCTGAAGGCGCGGAGGAAAGGATCGAAGGCGGCGCCGATGAAGACGAGGCCGCCGGCTGTTGCGATGGGGCCGCCGAGGCTGGGCGAGCCGAGTTTATCGACGCCGGGCAGAGAGGCGAGCCAGGGCATGCTGCCGAAGGGGACTTCCCATTTGACGAGGCCGGTGGAGACGTCGATGGCAGTGAGAGTGCCCCAGGGAGGAGCGTTGCAGGGCAGGCCTTTGGGCGAGCGGATGAAAGTGCGGGCCATGCCGTAGGGAGCGCCGCGCTGGCGGGCGTATTCGAAGCCGGGCATTTTGCCCGCTTCGGCGTCGAACTTGTCGCTGGGGATGAGGTAGACGAGAGCGGCGAGGCGGTTGGTGGGGAGAATGAGGAGGCCGCGCTGGGGATCGAAAGCGGCGCCGCCCCAGGCCATGCCGCCGATGTTGCCGGGGAAGATGATGGAGCCCTGGAGGCTGGGGGGAGTGAAGATGCCGTCGGAGCGCTTGCCGGCGAACAGGTCTTCGCACCATTTGCGGTCTTCGGGCGTCGGGCCCCAGATGCCGGCGGCGGTGATGGACTGCGGGGCGACGGGCTTGGGGAGGATGGGGAAGGGCTGAGTGGGCGAGGTTTTTTCGCCGGGGATGTCGGACTGGGGGACGGGACGCTCTTCGACGCCGAAGAGGGGCTCGCCGGTTTCGCGGTTCAGCAGGAAGAGATTGCCGGTTTTGGAGCCGACGGCGATGGCGGGAATTTCCTTGCCGTGGCGGCGAAGGGTAAAGAGGGTGGGCTGGCTGGCGATGTCGTAGTCCCAGAGGTCGTGGTGGACGGTTTGGAAGCGCCAGGCGACTTTGCCGGTCTCGGCGTGGAGGGCGATGAGGGAGTCGGCGTCGCGGTCGTCGCCGGGGCGGAGGCCGCCGTAGTAGTCGGGGCTGGGGCTGGTGGTGGGGAGGAAGACGAGTTTGCGGGCGGGGTCGGTGGAGATGATGGACCAGGTGTTGGCGCCGCCGGTTTTGGAGCCCGGGAGGGGATCGAAGGTCCAGGCGAGGGCGCCGGTGCGGGCGTTGAAGGCGCGGACTTCGCCGCTGGCGGCGTCGACGTAGCCGTTGTCGGCGATGCCGGAGCCGACGATGACGAGATCGCCGATGACGGCGGGCGGGCTGGTTTCCTCGTACTCGGAAAAGTAGTGGGGCGCGTTGCGGAGGCCTTTGCGGAGGTCGAGGGAGCCGCCCTGGCCGAAGCTGTCGATGGCTTTGCCGGATGCGGCGTCGACGGCGAAGAGGCGGGCGTCGATGGTGGCGACGAAGAGGCGGAGGCGATGGGAAGAGGGGTCGCGCCAGGCGGCGGCGCCGCGGTTGGCTAAGTCGCCGAAGCCGGCGGAGTAGTTGGCGTGGGGATCGAAGGCCCAGAGCTGCTCGCCGGTTGTGGGATTGAGGGCGATCAAACGGCCGAAGGGGGTGGTGAGGTAGAGCGTGCCATCGATGAAGAGGGGCGTGGTTTCGAAGGCGGATTTTCTGCCGCCTTTGCCGTGGGGGTCGAACATGTCGCCGGTGTGGAAGGTCCAGGCGGGCTTGAGTTGGGCGACGTTGGCGGGGGTGATGGATTTGAGGGGGCTGAACTTGGAGCCGCCGGGGTCGTGGCCGTAGACGGGCCAGGAGGGATCGGAGGTGGAGGGTTGGGAGGCGGCCGGGAGGAGCGCTGCCGTAAGGAGGAAGAAGGCGGAGAGGCGCGAGATCATGAGAAAAGTGTGCGGCGAAATCGGGGCGCGGGCAAGGGCGGAGGGACGAGCGGGACGGGAGCGGGGACGGGCGGGCTCAGGGGAGGGCGAGGGCGGGGGCGCGGCCGGGGGAGAAGCGGCGGGACCAGTGGAGGGCGAGGCCGGAGTGGAGCACGACGCGGTACTCGCCGTGGAACCAGGGCTGGAGCTCGCGGACGTGGTTGAGGTTGACGATTTGGGAGCGGTTGATGCGGACGAAGTGGCGGGGGTCGAGTTGGGAAGAGAAGCGGTCGAGCGTGGAGCGGATGGTGTGGGAGTGGGCGGCGGCGTGGACGGTGACGTAGTTGCGGGCGGCTTCGAGGTACTCGATGGAGGAGGCGGGGACGAAGAGGGAGCGGTCGCCGAGGTGGAGCAGGAGGCGCTGGGGGAAGGGGCGCGGGGGCTCGGCGAGGAGGGCGGCGAGGCCGGGGTGGGGGGCGGAGGCGAGGCGGCGGGCGCGGGCGAGGACGGAGGAGAAGCGGGCGGGGTCGATGGGCTTGAGGAGGTAGTCGAGGGCGTGGACTTCGAAGGCCTTGAGGGCGAACTGATCGAAGGCGGTGACGAAGATGGTGGGGACGGAAGAAGGATCGGGGAGGGCGTTGAGGACGTCGAAGCCGGTGCCGTCGGGGAGTTGGATGTCGAGGAAGAGAAGGCCGGGGCGGAGGGTGAGGATGGCGTGGAGGGCATCGGCGGCGGAGGCGGCCTGGCCGGCGATTTCGATGGCGGGCTCGGCGGCGAGGAGGCGGAGGAGCTTGCGGCGGGCGGGGGCTTCGTCATCGACGATGAGAACGCGGAGGGGCGTCATGGGGCGGGCGCGGTGTGGAAGGGGAGCTCGAGGGCGACGAGGAGGCCGCCGCCGGGGGCGTTGGCGATGTCGAAGCTCTGGCGGGGGCCGTAGAGGCGCTGGAGGCGCTCGGCGGTGTTGGTGAGGCCGATGCCTTTGCCGAGGAAGGAGGCGGGGGCGGCGTCGATGCCGGGGCCACGGTCGCGGACTTCGAGGCGGAGGGAGCCGTTGCGGCGGCGGGCGGAGACGGCGACGGCGACGGTGGAGGTGAGGGGGTCGGCGCCGTGGCGGATGGAGTTTTCCACCAGCGGCTGGAGGATGAGCTGGGGCACGAGGGCGGAGGCGAGGCCGGGTTCGATATCGAGGGAGACGGAGAGGCGGTCCTCGAGGCGGGCGCGCATGAGATGGAGGTAGAGGTCGAGGATGCGGACTTCGTCTTCGAGGGGGACTTCCTGGCGGGTGGAAGCGGCGAGGGTGAGGCGGAGGAGATCGCTGAGGCGGGCGAGCATGGCGTCGGCGGCGGCGAGGTCCTCGTACATGACGGCGGAGATGGTGTTGAGGGCGTTGAAGAGGAAGTGGGGCTGGAGCTGGAGGCGGAGGTTCTGAAGCTGGGCGAGGGCGAGCTGGCGTTCGAGCTGGGCGGAGTTGAGCTCGCGGTCGCGGGCGGCGCGGTAGTTATCGAAGAGAAAGAGGAGGCTGACGAGGCCGGAGTAGACGATGAGCTGGTTGCAGTACTCCATGAGGTAGCGGGCGGGCATGCGGCCGTAGTAGTAGGGGCCGAGGCCGGCCAGAGGGAAGACGACGGCGCGGGAGACGGCCATGAGCGTGGTTTGAGCGGCGGCGAGGGCGGTGGCGATGGCCCAGTGGGCGGCGAGCGGGGCGAGCCAGCGGCGGCGGCTGAGGGGGAAGCGGCGGGCCAGGAGAATGCCGGGGGCGAGCAGAAGGAAGGCGGAGTAAGCGCCGGTCATCTCCTCGATGAAGGGCACCAGAGGCGGAATGGCGTGGCCGCGGGCGACGAAATCGAGGTACTTGTAGCCGAACAGGAGGAAGCCGGTGGCGGTGAGGTAGAGGAAGGCGGCGAGCCAGAAGCGGCGGGAGAAGGACAGGAAACGGGGGCCGCGCGGGAGCACGGAACCAGTGTAAGACATGCGCGGCGGGGAGCAAGGGGGGGCTTGGCCGGGCGAGGGCGGGAGGGCAAGGGCCCGCCCGGAGAGAAGGCGAAACGGGAGGGCGGCGCGCGGGGTGCGATAGGATAGAAGTTTTCCCTGAATATGTTGCGCTTTGAGACGGCCGGAGAATCGCATGGTGAGTGTCTGGTGGCTACGCTGACGGGGCTGCCGGCGGGGGTTCCGGTGTCGCTGGAAGCGGTGGACCGGGAGCTGTGGCGGCGGCAGCAGGGCTACGGGCGGGGCGGGCGGATGAAGATCGAAACAGACCGGGCACGGATTGTTTCGGGAGTGCGGCATTCGAAGACGATCGGGTCGCCGGTGGCGATCATCATCGAGAACAAGGACTGGAAGAACTGGACCGAGGCGCTGCCGGTGGAGGACATCGACGGGGCCGAGGATAAGATGAAACCGGTGACGCGGCCGAGGCCGGGGCATGCGGACCTGGCGGGAGCGATCAAGTACAACTTCGGGGACGCGCGCTACATTCTCGAGCGGGCGAGCGCGCGGGAGACGACGGCGCGGGTGGCGGCTGGGGCGGTGGCGAAGGCGTTCCTGGGCCAGTTCGGGGTGGGCGTGCTGAGCCACGTGATTCAGGTGGGGACGGAGAAACTGGGGCGGGCGGCGGCGTGGGAAGAGCTGGTGGAGTTGAGCGGGCGCGACGAGGTGCTGCTGGGATGCGTGGACGCCGAGGCCGAGCAGAGGATGAAGGCGGTGGTGGACGTGGCATACCGGACGGGGGACACGGTGGGCGGGGTGTTCGAGGTGGTGGCGCACAATGTGCCGCCGGGGCTGGGCTCGCACATTACGTGGGACACGCGGCTGGACGGGCGGCTGGCGCAGGCGATCGTGTCGATGCAGGCGGTGAAGGGGGTGGAGATCGGGTTCGCCGAGGAAGGGGCGGCGGCGTACGGCTCGAAGGTGCAGGACACGATCCACTACGACCGGGAAGAGCGGCGGTTCACGCGGGGAGCCAACCGGGCGGGCGGCCTGGAGGGCGGGATTACGAACGGGCAGGACATTCTGGTACGGGGGATGTTGAAGCCGATCTCGACGCTGCGGCGGCCGCTGGAGTCGGTGGACCTGGAGACGAGGGAACCCGCCAAGGCGGCCTACGAGAGAAGCGATGTGTGCGTGGTGCCGGCGGCGGGAGTAATTGGAGAGGCGATGGTGGCGCTGGTGCTGGCGCAGGCGTTTCTGGAAAAATTCGGCGGCGATTCGCTGACGGAAACGCGGCGCAACTACTGCGGCTACCTCGAGCAGGTGAAGAATTTTTGACGGACCAAACACAGAAGAAGCCGATGACGTATCCGATCGTGAAGCTGGGGGACCCGGTGCTGGAAACGCCGGCCGAAGACGTTGCCGAGTTCGGCAACGCGGAGCTCGATCAACTGATCGAGGACATGTTCGAGTCGATGTACGCGGCGCGGGGCGTGGGCCTGGCGGCGCCGCAGATCGGCATTGCCAAGCGGATCGCGGTGATCGACACATCGGTGGGCGAGGATGCGGGGCAGAAGCTGGTGCTGATCAATCCGGAGATCGTGTCGACGTCGGGGAGGCAGACGGGCGAAGAGGGATGCCTGAGCATACCGGGGTTTCGCGAGGCGGTGTCGCGGCCGAACAAAGTGACGGTGCGGGCGCGGAACGCCAAGGGGGAGACGATTGAGGTGACGGGCGAGGATCTGCTGGCGCGGGCGTTGATGCACGAGACGGATCATCTGAACGGGAAGCTGTATATTACGCACGTGAGCGCGCTGAAGCGGGACCTGATCCGGCGGAAGGTGAGGAAGCTGCAGAAGGCCGGGGAATGGTAGGCGAAGCGGGCGGAGGGCGATGAGGCTGGTGTTTCTGGGGACGCCGGAATTTGCGGTGCCGTCGCTCGAAGCGGTGGCCCGGGCCGGGCATGAAGTGAGGGCGGTGTACACGCAGCCGGACCGGCCGAAGGGGCGCGGAGGAGCGCTGGCGGCGCCACCGGTGAAGGAAGCGGCGCTGCGGATGGGGCTGGAAGTGCGGCAGCCGGCGCGGGTGAAGAAGCCGGAGGTGGTGGAGGAGCTGAGAGCCGAGGGGGCGGAGGCGATGGTGGTGGTGGGCTACGGGCAGATCATCCCGCAGACGATTCTGGACCTGCCGCGGCTGGGGATCATCAACGTGCACGCGTCGCTGCTGCCGAAATACCGGGGCGCGGCGCCGATCCAGTGGGCGATCGCCAACGGGGAGCGGGTGACGGGCGTGACGACGATGCGGATCGACGCCGGGCTCGATACGGGGGAGATGCTGATGAAGAGGGAGACCGGAATCGGGCCGGAGGAGACGGCGGTGGAGCTGGGGGCGCGGCTGGCGGGGATGGGGGCGGAGCTGCTGGTGGAGACGCTGGAGGGAATCGAAAAGGGGACGTTGAAGGGCGAGGCGCAGAACGGGGCGGAGGCGACGCTGGCGCCGATTCTGCGCAAAGAGGACGGGCGGATCGACTGGAGCTGGGAGGCGGGGAAGATTCACAACCGGCTGCGCGGGTTTCAGCCCTGGCCGGGGGCATACACGGTGTTCCGCGGGCAGCATCTGCAGATCTGGCGAGCGCACCCGGTGGACGAGCCTCTGGAGCCGGGGCGCATGGTGTGGCGGGGGCGGCGGCTGCTGGCGGGATGCGGGGCGGGGACGGCGCTGGAGATCGAGGAAGTGCAGATGGAGGGGCGAAAGCGAATGGCCGCGGCCGCGTTCGCCAACGGAGTTCACGTGGCGGAGAACGAGATTCTGGGGTGATGGATTGTTGACGCTGCCAAAGGGATACCGGTACGCGGCCGGATACGCGGGAATTCGGAAGGTTGAGCGCGACGATGTGGGGCTGATTGTGAGCGAGCGGGCGGCGGAGGCGGCCGGAGCATTCACGACGAACGTGGTGCAGGCGGCGCCGGTGAAGCTGGCGCGGAAGCACCTGGAGCAGACGGGCGGGAAGGCGCAGGCCATCGTGGTGAACGCGGGCAACGCCAACTGCGCCACCAGGACCGGGGCGGCGGCGGCGCGGGAGACGGTGAAGGCGGCGGCGAAGGCGCTGGGAATTCCGGCCTCGCGCGTGCTGCCGGCCTCGACCGGAGTGATCGGCGTCGAGATGGAGGCGGCGCGGATCGTGAAGATCCTGCCGGAGCTGGCGAAGGGGCTGTCGCCGGACCGGTTCGAAGACGTGGCGCGGGCGATGATGACCACCGATACGGTCATAAAAACGGCAAGCCAGGAGGTGGAGCTGGCGGGCGGCGTGGTGAGAGTGGCGGGGATGACGAAGGGGTCGGGGATGATTCATCCGAACATGGCGACAACGCTGGGGTTCGTGATGACGGACGCCTCGATCGAGGCGAAGCACTTGCGGCCGATGCTGCGGGCGGGCGTGGAGCGGAGTTACAACCGTCTGACGGTGGACGGGGACATGTCGACCAACGATACGATGGTGCTGATGGCGAACGGAGCCTCGGGGGTGACGCCGTCCAGGGCGGAGCGCGATGTGGTGGCGGAGCTGGTGGGTTGGGTGATGGAGGATCTGGCCGAACAGATCGCGCGGGACGGCGAGGGGGCGCGGAAGCTGATCGTAGTGCGGGTGTTGGGGGCGCGGGACGAGGCGGCGGCGGTGAGGATCGCGCGGGCGATCGGCAATTCGCCGCTGGTGAAGACGGCGGTGGCGGGATCGGATCCGAACTGGGGACGGATACTTTCGGCGGCCGGGGCGAGCGGCGTGGAGTTCGATCCGCGCAAGGTGGACATCGATCTGCAAAGGGTGGCGGTGTGCCGGGGCGGCGTGGCGGCCGAGTTCTCCGAAGCCGAGATGAAGAAGAAGCTGGACGCGGAGGAATGCCGGATCCGGTTTACGATCCGGGGCGGGGGAACGGGGCAGGCGCGGTTCTGGAGCTGCGACCTGACGGAGAAGTACATCGAGATCAATGCGAGCTACCGGACATAGGCGCGGGAGGGGCGTGCTGCGGCTGGCGTGCGCCGCGGCGCTCGCGGTGGCGGCGGGCGCCCAGGTGACGCCGCCGGCCGACGTGGTGGATCTGTTCGCCGGGATGAGCGCGTCGCTGAGCGTGCTAAACCCGGAGGGATTTCTGGCGGCGATCGATAAGGATGCTCCGGAATACGACACATTGGCGCGCTCGATCCGGGCGCTGCTGGCGCAGGGCGACGTGGCCTCGTCGATTGAGTTTGTGAAGGACGAAGGCGACGGGCAGAAGCGCGTGGTGGAGCTGGACTGGTACCTGGAGATCAAGACGGCGCAGGCGGCGGGGCCGCTGGTGCGGCGGCGGGAAGTGATCAGGTGCCGCGTGGAAAAGCAGAAGAAGGGTTGGAAGGTGGTGTCGTTGCAGCCGGTGAAATTTTTCGCGCCGGTGGACTTCACGGGTTGGATTCATGTAGAGAGCGCGGGAAAGAGGACGGAATAAAGCGGGTGGAAAGGCCGCGAAAAGGATAACAAAAAGATGAGCAGAAACAGAATGGTGAATGATCGGGTGCGATGGGGAGTGAGCGTTGCGATAGCGGCGCTGGTGTCGGCGGGAATCGGGCAAGCGGCGCCGTCGTTGATGCCGCTGCCGGCGAGGATGACGCCCGGTTCGGGGCGGCTGGCGATAGACGGAAATTTCCATGTGGCGCTGGCCGGGCCGAGCGACGAGCCGCGGGTGCACGGCGCGGCGATGCGGCTGATCGACCGATTGTCGGCGCAGACCGGCATTCCGCTGGAGCGGGCGCTGGCCAAGAGCGCGGCGGCGGCGACGCTGGTGGTGGAGTGGAGCGATGACGGGCTGCCGGTGCAGAAGCTGGGCGAGGACGAGAGCTACGAACTGACGGTGGACGGCAAGCAGGCGCGGCTGCACGCGAAAACGCCGCTGGGCGCGATCTGGGGCATGCAGACTTTCCTGCAGCTTGTGGAGACCGACGGGCAGGGCTTCGCGGTGAATGGCGTGGCGATCGAGGACCGGCCGCGGTTCCCGTGGCGCGGGCTGCTGATCGATGTCTCGCGGCACTTCATGCCGCTCGATGTCATCCTGCGCAACATCGACGGGATGTCGGCGGTGAAGCTGAACGTGCTGCACTGGCACCTGTCCGACGATCAGGGTTTCCGGGTGGAGAGCCACCGGTTTCCGCGGCTTCAGGAGATGGGCTCTGACGGGATGTATTACACGCAGGCGCAGATCCGGCACGTGGTGGAATATGCGCGGATGCGCGGGATCCGGGTGGTGCCGGAATTCGACATGCCGGGGCATTCATTGTCGTGGCTGGTGGGCTATCCGGAGCTGGCGACGAGCCCGGGGCCGTTCGAGATCGGCCGGCATTTCGGAGGCTTCGAAGCGCTGATCGACCCGACGAAGGATTCGACCTATCAGTTCATCGATTCGTTTCTGGGCGAGATGTCGGGGCTGTTTCCGGACGAGTATTTTCACATCGGCGGCGATGAAGTGAACGATAAACAGTGGCGGGAGAACCCGCAGATCCAGCAGTTCATCCAGACCAACCATCTGGACGGGAGCCGCGGGCTGCAGGCGTACTTCAACAAGCGCGTGCAGCCGATGCTGGCGCGCTATGGAAAGCACGTGGAAGGCTGGGACGAGATTCTGAATCCGGACCTGCCGCGCAACATCGTGATCCAGAGCTGGCGGGGCCAGAAGTCGCTGGCCGAGGCGGCGAAGCTGGGTTTTCAGGGGATTCTCTCGTCGGGCTACTACCTGGACCTGGAGTATCCGGCGGCCAAGCACTACATGGTGGATCCGCTGGAGAACGAGACGGCGGGGCTGACGGCGGCCGAGCAGGAGCTGATCCTGGGCGGAGAGGCGGCGATATGGAGCGAGTTCGTGTCGCCGGAGACGATCGACTCGCGGACGTGGCCGCGGCTGGCTGCGATTGCCGAACGGCTCTGGTCACCGGCCGATGTGAAGGACGTGGATTCGATGTACGCGCGGATGGCGGTGATGAGCCTGAGGCTGGATGGGCTGGGGCTGCGGCACCGGTCCAACTACGCGGAGATGCTGCGGAGGATCGCGGGGCCGGGGCCGTGGGAGCCGGTGAAAGTGCTGGCGGATGCGACCGAGCCGTCGAAGGGATATTCGCGCGAGGAGAAGCACTACGTGCAGCAGACGCCGTTGAACCGGCTGGTGGACGCGGCGCGGCCGGAAAGCGGGCAGGCACGCGAGTTCGCGGCGCTGGTAAAGAAGGTGCTGGCGAATCGGAACGATGCGGAGATGACGGAGCTGCGGAAGCGGATGGAGGAGTGGAAGGACAACGACGCCAAGCTGGATCCGGTGATGAAGGCGTCGTTCCTGGCACAGGACAACGCGGCGCTGTCCAAGCAACTGGCCGAGGTGGCCGGCATCGGGCTGGAGGCGCTGCGGGCGATTGAGACGCGCAAGGGGCGGACCGCGGCCTGGGTGAAGGAGAAGACCGAAGCGCTGGAGGCGATGAAGAAGAAGCGGGCCGAGATGATGGTGCCCGAGATCGCGGCGGTGGAAGAGATGGTGGAGGCGTCGGCGGCGCCGGCGAAGGCTCCGGCGAAGGGCAAGCGCAAGAAGAGCTGAGGCCGGTGTAGTACGGCAGGGGAGAACGCGACGGATTGAGCGCGGATCCCCTGGCGGCGGTGAGATGCGGGCCGGCGCCGGCGCACTACACTGGATGCTGATGTCGAAACGGCCTCTTGTCCGACTCCTTGCCGTCTGCGCTCTTTTCGCCGCCTTGTGCCAGGCGGCTTCGCTGAGGGGAACCGTCAAGGATTCCAGCGGGGCGGCCGTTCCCAATGCCGGCGTCGCGATCGAGAACCAAAGCACGGGTGAGAAGCGGGAGGGTGCCACTTCCATCGACGGCGCGTTCCTGTTCGATAACCTGGCCCCGGGTTCCTACAAGCTGCTGGTTCGCCGGGAGGGGTTTGAGGACGTCGTGGAGCCGGTGGAGATCGGCCCGGAGGCGCCCGCACCGTTGGCGATTACGCTCAACCCGGCGCCGGTGGAAACCGAGATCGAGGTAAGCGGCAAGCGCTCGGCGCTGGCGAACGCGGATCCGAACTACCGGGCCCTGCGCGAAGGGGCGATTACAGAGGAGTTCTCGGTAGAGAACGTGGTGCTTCGCCGTGACGCGGGTGTTGTGACGCTTAAGTCCGGCGTGGTCGGGTTTCTGGCTCCCGTGCTGGGCCGCACTTCGATCGGCGTCTTCCGGGGACGCGGAAGCTTTCATCTCGACCCCGCGATACGCCCGGAGGTCAACTATCTGACGAAGCTCACCGGCAAGCCGGCCATCGACGAGGAGTTCGACTTCGCGGTGCTGGTATTCACCGACGGCACGTATGCCGAGATCACAAAGCAGGCGCGCCCGGCGCGGGGCGCTTCGCTCGACTCCATTCTCGCCAGCTTCCGGAACCGCATGCGGCACCGCTTCGAACAGGTGCGCAGTATCGCCGAGTTCGCCGTAAGAGGCGCCAACATTCCGAACCTGGAGGCGGAGCTGTTGGGCGAGCTTTACAACCCCGGGCGCGGCGCATCGTTTCGCGCCTACATGCACGGAGCGCATCGCGACGACCTGCGCTTTCTGATACGCCCCGACGGGGCGATTCCGGCGTGGTCGCCCGAGGAAGTCGCGGTGATCAATTACGATCCGCTCAGCCCGGAGGACGGCGTCTGGTATTTGACGCATCGCGCGGCCGAGTGGAGGAATGGAACGGCCGACAACGACGAGGACAAGCGCGCCATTGCCGCCTCGCGCTACCGGATCGAGACCACGATCGGGCCGCGGCTGCATCTGGGCGCGACGGCGGAGTTCGAATTCGAGGATCGGGTGGACGGCGACCGGGTGATCGCCTTCGGCCTGCTGCCGGATCTCCGCGTTCAGCGCGTCACGATGAACAACAGGGAGATCGGCTTCATTCAGGAAGGACGCCAGCAGGACAGTTCCTTTTACGTCGTGATGCCCGAGCCGATGAAAAAGGGCTCAAAGTATCGCGTACGCATCGACTACGAAGGCGACAAAGTCATCGAGGATCAAGGCGGCGGCAGCTTTTCAGTCGGCGCGCGTACGAGCTGGTATCCGAGCGTGAATGCGTTTCGCGACCGCGCCATCTACGACCTTGTGTTCAAGATTCCGCACCAATACCGGCTGGCCGGCGTCGGGAAGCTGGTTAAGGAATGGAAAGAGAACGGGTACGCCGCGAGCGAATGGGCCACCGACATCCCCTTCGCGACGGCCGGTTTTAATTTCGGCTACTACAACAAGAAAGAAAAGTTCGACGACACAACGCACTACGACGTGGAAGCCTACGCCACGCGCGAGCTGCCGTCCTACATGCGGAATCACGAGATGCCCACGCACATACTGGGCGCCGCGCACGCGCCCGCCACCGAGGGCATGAGCCCGTCGGCGCTCGCCGACAGCGCCATTACGGAGGCGATGAACGCGGTGCGATGCTTCAGCGCATGGTTCGGCGAGGCGCCGTTTGGACGTATCGCGATCACGCAGCAGCCGGAGTTCAATTTCGGACAGTCCTGGCCGACGCTCGTGTATCTGCCGGTGAGCGCTTTCCTGGACGACACGCAGCGCTGGGAGCTCCTCGGGAACAACGCCTTCCGCTTCGCCGAGTTCATCCAGGAAGTGATTCCGCACGAGGTCTCGCATCAATGGTGGGGGCACATGGTGGGTTGGTCGTCGTTGCACGACCAGTGGCTGTCGGAGGGTTTCGCGGACTTCTCGGCCGGACTGTATCTCGATCAGGTGGACAACAAGCGCGACGAAGTTCTCCGCTATTGGGACCGCGCCCGGAAGACCATCCTCGGCAAGAACCAGTTCGGCATTGCGGCCAACGATGCGGGTCCGGTATGGATGGGGCTTCGCCTGGCTACGCCGAGGACCGCGGGAGCCTACAACCAGCTTGTCTACTCCAAGGGCGGTTACGCGCTCTACATGCTGCGCGGGCTGATGTGGGACCAGCAGAGCGGCGACCGGGACTTCATCGCGATGATGCACGACTTTGTCAAGACGTACGGCGGAAGAAGCGCCTCCACCGACGATTTCATGCGCACGGTGGAAAGGCACATGAAGCCCGGCATTGACCTGGACGGCAACGGGAGGATCGCGTGGTTTTTCAAACAATGGCTGTACGGCACCGACATCCCGAGCTACCGGCTGAAGTACAGTCTCGAGCCCGCGCCGGACGGCAAGACGATTCTGTCGGGAACGCTCACCCAGTCGGGCGTGCCGGACAACTTCAAGATGCGCGTGCCCACCTATCTCGAATACGACGGGAAGCTGGCGCGGCTGGGGAGCATGGGGATTCAGGGCAACTCGTCCCGGGAATTTAAAATCGAGCTCGCGCGGAAGCCAAGACGCGTGGTGCTGAACGCGATGGACGACGTATTGGCGCGGGATGTGGCGTCGGAAGGGCGCTGACCCGGAGGCAAAGCCGGCTTCCGACTCAGACGGCGCTCTCTTCCAGTTCCTCGAAGTTGGTGGGCGTGACGAGGTGGAAGCGGAGCTCGAGGCGGGTGAAGCCGCGGAGCTGGTCGGTGAGGTCCTGCGTGGGGATTTCGGGGCTGGCGAGGAAGAGAGCGCCGCTGTCGATTTTGAACGGGAGGACGCGGTAACGGGAGGTGAGGCCGCGGGGCAGGGCGCGAACGGCGTTGCGGCGGACCTCGCGCGGCAGAAGCTTGCCTGCCGGAAGGCCCTGCTGCAGGCTGAGGGCGTCGTAGAGGTCGTCTTCACTGATCAGGCCGCCCGTCACGAGGTGCTCGCCGAGACGGACCCCGGCGGGTTGGGAAGCGAGGGCGGCGTCGAGGTCGGACTGCGAGATCCAGGACGAGGTGACAAGGATTTCGCCGAGCTTGCGTTTGTGCTCGCGGAGGGCGGCGAGGGTGGGATAGGCGTGCGAGGTTTTGATCCAGCGCAGCGGCTCGCCGCGGAGGCGGGCCCAGAGGTAGCGGCGCATGGCGCTCAGCGACGCAAGGGTGTTGATGGCGTTGGCGACGGGGACGCGGAAGGGCACGCCGAGGGCGAGACGCCAGTGGTAGAGATGGGCGACGCAGCCGGCGCGGAAGACGAGGCCGGCGGCCGCCGGGATCCAGGTGAGCGGGAGGAACCAGAGGTGAGGCGCGTGCTGGGCGAGGCCCCAGGGATGGTGTTCGGCGCGAGCGAGCGCCCAGGTGACGGCGCCGTAGACCAGGATGAGGTTGGTGAGAAGGCTGGCGGGGTTGCCGATGAGGCCCTTGCGGTCGCGCCAGAACCAGTAGGCGATGCGCAGGCCGCCGCGCCATCCGTTGCGCTCCCAGCACTGAAGCGAAATGCCCGTCACCCAGCGGGTGCGCTGGCGTATGGCGGCGCTCCAGGCGCGGGGAAAAAACTCGCGCGTGGCGACGAGGGAGCCGTTGATCCGCTCGAGAGGGACGAAGCGCTGCGAGCAGCCGAGCAGGCGCAGGCGGAGGCCGTTTTCGTAATCTTCGGTGAGGCAGACGGGCTCGAAGATGCGGTTCTGGCTGGAGGCGGCGAGCTTCTCGAGCGCGTCCCGGCGGAAGCCGGTGCCGACGCCGTTGGAGGGAACGAACGCGCCGAGGGCTTCGCGCGCCGGCATGTCCTTGATCTGGTATTCGGAGAACTCGTCGATGTAGACGCCGTGGACGATGTCGGAAAGCGGCGTCGCCAGGGGGAGCACGGGGATCTGCACCATGGCGTAACGCGCCGATTCGCGGGCAATCACGCCGAAGGCCTCGGGGTGGATGAGGTCCTCGGCGTCGTGCGTGACGATGATGTCGAATCGGGAGCCGAACTCCTCCTCGTGGAGGAGCATTCGCTGGTAGATCCAGTTCAGGCAGTCGGCCTTGGAGGTGGGGCCGTCGTGCGGGCAGAGCGCGAGGTGGACGCTGCGATGGCGGCTCTCGGCGCTGCGGATGGCGGCGACGGTGGGCGTGTCGTTGGGGTAGGCGCCGACGAAGAAATCGACGTTGGGATGGCGGATGGCGTGGATGTTGTGATCGAGCATGCCGCCGATGACCTCGTGCTCGTGCCAGAGGGGGACGAAGACGGCGATGCGGAGGCTGGCCGCGTCCGGGGCGGGGGTGCTCGAGGGCGGAGGCTCAGGGCGGCGCGCGGCGCGGAGGCGCGTCCAGGCCCAAACAAGGATGAGGAATAGGTCGTCGGCGCCGCTGACCAGGATGACGACCGCGAGGGGCGCGAGACTGGCGGCAATCCAGGCGTCCAGATGCAAGGTCCATGAAGTCACCGGCGGACACTCTTCGGTTTCAGGCGCGCCGTCGGAGAGCGCTGCCGGAAAGCTAGCCGCGATTTCTCACACAGGGACTAGCAAAAAGCCGCTGCTTCTGGCATAACTGAGTTTCCACACAGCAGTTAGAGCCAGGGAGGCAGCGGCTTTCGCTATGACACAGTGTAACCAAGAAGCGTTCGAGTTTGGCGCG
>DAIDHC010000146.1 GCA_027452065.1 Bryobacterales bacterium | reverse complement strand
GCCTCCTTCGCGCTGTCGCAGGGGGCGGTGATCTGGGTTTACATCAGCGAGGTGTTTCCGAACCGGGTGCGGGCGCAGGGGCAGAGCCTGGGGAGTTTTTCGCACTGGTTCATGAATGCCGTGATTTCGAGCCTGTTTCCGCTGATGGCGGCGTCCTCGGGGGCGTATCCGTTTGTGTTTTTCGCGGCGATGATGGTGCTGCAGTTCTTCGTGGTGCTGTTTCTTTACCCGGAGACGAAGGGAGTGCCGCTCGAAGAAATGCAGCGGAAGCTGGGGATTCAGTAGAGGCGCCGGCTTAGACGCCGAACTGGCGCAGGTGATGGTCGAGGTGTTTGTGCATAAGGGTAGCCCATTCCTCCGGGGTGAGGCGGCCGAAAAAGGGGTGGGGGTGCCTGGTGCAGCCGGCCGGACCAGCGGCGGCGAAGCGGTCGATCATCGCGCCGAGGCGATCGCGCTCGGCGTTGAAATCGCGGTCGCCGCTGACGATGAGGCGTTCGGCAGTCGGGGAGTTCCGGCGCAAGGGATCGGGCTTGCGGACGACGAAGGGCTTGATAAGCGGGCCGAGGATGCGGCCAATGAATACCCGGGGGAGGCGGATTTCGTCCACGGCCATTTCGAGACCGGCTGAGCAGTGGGCGAGCGCCTGGGCGGGGTTCATCTTGCCCCATTGGCGTTGGCTGTCGGGGCGGAGGAGCGCGAGGCGGGCTTTCAGATCGCTGACCGCGGCTGCTTGATACAGGTTGGTCATGGGACGAGTGTACTCCTTCGACAGCGGGGGTTCGGCGGGGGAATGGGCGCTTGGCCGGGGGATTGGGAAATGAGTGACACAGCGCCGGGCGAGTCCCGTTACAATCGAGAAGACCATGGCGAGCCAAGCTCAAACCGCCCAGGCCAGCGTGCTGGTGGCCGACGACGAAGAAAGCCAGCGCTCGGGGCTGGCGGCGATGATCCGGACCTGGGGCTACCGGGTGGAGACGGCAGCGGACGGGCAGGAGGCGCTCGAGAAGCTGGCGGAGGGGACCTACGACGTCCTGATCACCGACCTGATGATGCCCCGGATGGACGGGATGGAGCTGCTGCGGAGGATGCCCCAGCCGGCGCCGCCGGCGATTGTGCTGACGGCGTTCGGAAACCTGGAGACGGCGCTGGAGACGATCCACGAGCTGGGGGCGTTCTGGTTTCTGGAGAAGCCGATCCAGTCGGCGGCGCTGAAGCTGCTTTTGTCGCGGGCGGCGGCGCAGGGCAAGCTGCGGGAAGAGGCCGAGCGGCTGCAAAGGGAACTGCAGTACAAGGGCGCTCTGGGAGAGCTGGTGGGGGTGTGCCCGGCGATGCAGGCGGTGTTCAGCCTGATCCGCCAGATCGCTCCTTCGAAGGCGGCGGCGCTGATCACGGGCGAGAGCGGGACGGGGAAGGAACTGGTGGCGCGGGCGATCCACAGCCTCAGCCCGCGGGCATCGGGGCCGTTTGTGGCGATCAACTGCGCGGCGCTGCCGGAGGCGCTGATGGAGTCGGAGTTATTCGGGCACGAGAAGGGCGCCTTCACGGGAGCGGTGGAACGGAGAGCGGGATGCTTCGAGCTGGCGCACCGGGGGACGCTGCTGCTGGACGAGTTGGCGGAGATGCCGATCGGGACGCAGGCGAAGCTGCTGCGGGTGCTGGAGGATTCGCGTGTGCGGCGGTTGGGGGGCAAGACGGAGACCGAAGTCGATGTGCGGGTGCTGGCGGCGACAAACCGGACGCTGGCAGATGCGATCCGCGACGGGCGTCTGCGGGAGGACCTGTATTACCGGCTCAACGTGTTCGAGATCGCGCTGCCGCCGCTGAGGGAGCGCCGGGGGGACTTGCCGTCGTTGATCGAGGCGTTGATCGGGATGTTAAACCGCAGGCATTCGGCGCGGGTGACGGAGGTTTCCGCGGACGTGATGGCGAGCTTTGACCGGTATGGATGGCCGGGGAACGTTCGCGAGCTGAGGAACGTGTTGGAGCGGGCGGTGATTCTGGCCGGGGAGGGAGCGATCCAGCGCCAGCACCTGCCGCCGTCGTTTGGCGGCGCAACCAACGGGGCGCCGGCCGCGCCGCCCGACGATCCGATGACCGTGCGGCTGAGCGTAGGCACTACCGTGGATGAGGCCGAGAAGGCGCTGATTCTGGCGACGCTGCGGCATACGAAGAACAACAAGACGCGCGCGGCCGAGATTCTGGGCATCAGCCTGAAGACGCTTTTCAATAAGCTGAAAGAGTACGGCTCGGTGACGGAGGCGGAGGCGACGGGCGGATAATTTGTTTCTACTATTGCCGGTTGAGGCGGGCTCGCTTATGGTGGATGGAACACTTATGGAGCCAATGTTTCTTCCGGGAGTCGAGCAGAATCCGCAGCCGGGTCCGTTTCAGGCGGCGATTGAGGGGATGAAGGCGGCCGGGCCGGAATACCCGCAGATCTGGCATTTGTTCGCGTTTCGTCCACAGGCGACCGAACATCTGGCGCGGTTCACGCAGGAGATGCTGCGGGGGCCGTCGCCGTTGAGCCCGGGGCAGAGGGAGTTGATCGCGGCGTTCACGTCGTATCAGAACGATTGTCCGTTTTGACTGAAGTCGCATGCCGCGGTCGCGGCGGAACTGTTGGGCGATGAAAAGCTGGTGTGGAGCGTGCTGCGGGATCTGGAGGGCTCGGCGCTGCCGGAGAAGGAGAAGGTGCTGTTCCGGTTCGTGAGCAAAGTGAACAAGCAGTCGCCGTCGATCACGGCGGCGGACATGGAGCCGCTCCACGAGGCCGGGTGGGACGACGAAGCGATTTACTACGCGATCACGGTGTGCGCGCTGTTCAATTTTTATAATCGCTGGATCGATGCATCGGGGGTGCACGCGCTGTCGGAGGAGGGGCACCGCATAGGAGGCAAGAGAACCGCGGCCCATGGCTACGTCCGCAAGTAGGCTGCGGGAGGCGGCCGGCGGCGGGGCGCTGCTGGTGGCCGCGTTCTTCGGCGTCTTCGCGGGCTTTGGCTCGCTGTTCGTCTTCACGTTTGGACTGTTCCTGAAGCCGCTGGGAAACGAGTTCGGCTGGAGCCGGGAGGCAGTGTCGGGGGCATTTGGGGCGGCGGCGATTTCGGTGGCCGTGTGCTCGCCCCTGCTGGGACGGCTGCTCGACCGGTACGGCCCGCGGAGGGTAATTCTGCCGTGCATGGCGGTGTTCGGGCTGGCGATCGCGTCGCTGGCGCTGCTGAAGGGAAGCCTGGCGCAGTTCTACGTGGTGGCGATCGCGGCAGGAATTGTGGGCAACGGAACCACGCAGCTTGGCTATTCGCGGGCGGTGACGACTTGGTTTGACCGGCGGCGGGGGATGGCGCTGGCTGTTGTCATGGCGGGTTCGGGAGTGGGCTCGATCGTGCTGCCGCCGGCGGCGCAGGCGCTGATCAGCGGATGGGGATGGCGGGCGGCGTATGTGGCGCTGGGAGCTGTGGTGCTGGTCTGCGGGATCCCTTTGACGGCGATGTTTGTGCGGGAGCGGCCGGTGCCGGTGGAGGCGCGAAAGGAACATAGCGCGGGCGCGGGCGGGGCTTTGAAGTCGCGGGTGTTCTGGACGCTGGTGGCGGTGCTGTTTCTTTCTTCGATCAGCGTAAACGGCGCGATCACGCATATGGCGGCGCTGCTGACGGACCGGGGCGTGAGCGCGCGGGCGGCGGCGGAGGCGTTGTCGCTGCTGGGCGGGGCGAGCCTGCTGGGGCGGTTTGTGACCGGATGGCTGCTGGACCGGTTCTTTGGGCCGTGGGTGGCCTTCGGGATGTTCGCGGGCACGGCGGCGGGGATCTACGTGCTGGCGGGGGCGACGGGCGCGGCGGGCGGGATGGCGGCGGCGGCGCTGATCGGGTTGGGGCTGGGAGCGGAAGCCGACATCACGCCGTACCTTCTGACGCGGTACTTCGCGCTGGATTCGTTTTCCACCATCTACGGATTCACGTGGTCGGCGTACGCGGTGGCCGGGGCACTGGGGCCGGTAGTCCTGGGACGAGGCTACGACCTGACGGGGTCGTATGCGACGCTGGTGGCGGCGCTGGCCGGGGCCGCGGCGCTGGCGGCGCTGCTGGTGCTGGCGCTGCCGCGTTATCCGGCGGTCGGTGTGACCGAGGGCGCCGGGCTTACTTCACCGGAGCCGGCGTAGGGCGGCGGTAGACGGTGAGAAAGCCGGGGCGCGAGGGCGAACCGAAGGTGGTGGAGGTGGAGGTTGTGGGTCCACCAGCGCCCTGGGTGGGGGCGTCGATGGGCGCGGAGGGAGTGGGGTTGGGGTCGACGGTGGTGCGCGTTTCGCTGGTTGCGCGGCCGCCGGATTTGGCGGGCGGCCGGGCGTCAATGCGGTCGATCGCCTCGCGCGGGATCGCGACCTCCTCCTTCTTCAGGAATACGATGAGGTTGTCGTCGTTGGCTTCGGCGAAGGTGCCGGTGACGGGCTTGGACGAGCCTTTCTTGAAGATGTGAAGCTCGGAGCCGGTGGCGAGAGCGGCGACTTTGGCCCAGGGGTCGGGCGCCGGCGGGGCGGCGGCCGATGCGGCCATCGACAGAGCGATCAGCAAGGAAGCGGCGGCCTGCGACACGGTGCGAACCTCGGCGGGCGGAGCTTTAGGCGAAGCTCCAGCCCTTGCGGAAGCTGGGACGGATGAGCGCGTCGGCTTCGGCGTTGTTGGTGATCTTCATGTTCTCGGCGTCCCAGTCGAGCTTGCCCTCAAAGCGCATGGAGAGCGAACCGAGCGTGATCCACTCGGCGAAGGGCGAGGCGACGGAGAAGTTCGAGCAGGCCGGATCGCCGCCTTTGCAGGCGCGGATCCAGTCGCGGTAGTGGCCGGGCGAACGGGTGAGAACTTCGGGCGGGAACTGGTAGTCGCGCATCTTTTCTACCGGGATGAGGCGCGTCCATTCGCCGTAGGTGCCGGTGGTGATCATGCCTTTGCTGCCGACGAAGAGGCTGCCGTTGCTGCCCTGTTCGATGAGACGGCCGACCTGGCGGTCGAGGCGTGCGTTGGGGTCGGACGGCAGAGGCTGCGAGTCCTGCTTGGGCTGCTCGGGCGGAGGAGCGTTGAAGAAATCGGAAGTGAAGACTCCGCCCTGGATCTGGCTCTCGCGGGGCTGGACGGTGGACTTGAACGCGGTGCGCATGGTGCGGGGCGGATCGCCGAGAATTTCGCCCGCGGGAACGCCCGGAATGTCGGGCTGCTGCTTGAGGCCGTCGTACCAGAAAATTTTGACGGGCGGCATGCCGGCGCGGGCCGGAAAATCGAAGCGAATGACGGATTTCGACGGATAGTAATACTTGCTCTTGCCTTCCTGGCTGACGCATTCGACGCTGGTGGGCGAGCCGAGGCGGAGAGCCATGTTGGGCGCGCCGAGAATGTGGCAGGCCATGTCGCCAAGAGCGCCGCAGCCGAAGTCGTAGAAGCCGCGCCAGGCGAAGGGAGCGTACTTGTCGGAGTAGGGGCGGTCGGACTGGATGCCGAGCCAGAGATCCCAGTTGAAGGTGGAGGGAACGGGCCCGGTGGGAGGCAGATCGGGCAGGCCCTGCGGCCAGACGGGGCGGTTGGTCCAGGCGTGTACTTCGGTGACGTCGCCGATGGCGCCGGACCAGATCATTTCGGCGCACTGGCGCGAGCCTTCGTTCGAATAGCCCTGGTTGCCCATTTGCGTGGCAACGTTGTAGCGCTTGGCGGCGTCGGCAAGCTGGCGGCACTCCCAGATGGTATGGGCGAGCGGTTTCTGAACGTAGACGTGCTTGCCGCGCTCCATGGCCCAGTTGGCCGCGGTGGCGTGCATGAAGTCGGGGACGGTGACGATGACGGCGTCGATATTCTTCTCTTCCTTGTCGAGCATGACGCGGAAGTCCTGGTATTTGGGCGCGGCGGAGAAATGGTCGAAGATGCGCGCGGCGCGCTGGCTGTCGACATCGCAGAGGGCGACGATATTCTCGGTTTCCGAGCAGGCGCGGATGTCGCTGGCGGCCTTTCCTCCGGCGCCGATGGAGCCGATGTTCAGCTTCTCATTGGGAGACTTGTAGCCGAGTGCCTTCAGCGATGGCGACGTGCCGAAACCGGCGGCCGGAACTGCGCCCGCGAGCAGAGAGCCGAAAAAGAAATGCCGTCTGGTAATGTTATGACCCACGTGGAACCTCCAGGAATAAATGCTCCAGGCGAATTATATCGCTTTAGCGCAACGGAAACCACGCGCGGAGGGGAAATTCGAAGACTTAACGATAGACTGGGAATTCTACTTGCGCGGCGCGGCGGGAAACCGCGGCCGGGCGACGAAAGCGAGCATGCATCCATTCACTTACGAGTTGGCGCTTTTTCTGGTTTCGCTCGCCGCGGCGGGCTTTGGAGGAATGCTGGGAATGGCGGGCGGAATATTCGTCGTGCCGGCGCTGGTGCTGTTGTTCGGCACGGGAATGCGTCACGCGGTGGGGGCGAGCCTAGTGTCGGTGATCGCCTGTTCCAGCGGCAGCGCGGCGCATTTTCTGGACCACCGGCTGACGAACGTGCGGCTGGCGATTCTGCTGGAAGTGGGGACGACGCTGGGGGCGTTGACCGGAGTATTTCTGAGCGGTGTGTTCCCCACGCCGGTTCTGTATTTCCTTTTCGCGGCGATCCTATTCGTGTCGGCCGAACAGATGCTGCGGAAGCGGCGGGCCGAGCGGGCGGGCGGACCCGCCGCGCTGAAGCCCGACCGGTGGGCGGAGAAGTGGGGACTGAACTCGAGCTTTCCGGGACCGGGACCGGCAGAGGAGACGCCCTACCGGGTAGCGCGGGTGTGGCTGGGGATGGTATTGATGTACGGCGCTGGGACGGTGTCGGCGCTGTTGGGGATCGGCAGCGGTGTGTTGAAGGTGCCGGCGATGGACTCGGCGCTGCGGCTTCCGATCCGGGTCTCTTCGGCGACGTCGAACTTCATGATTGGCGTGACGGCGGCGGCAAGCGCGGGCATCTATTTTTTTCGGGGTGACATTGTGCCGGAGATCGCCGCGCCGGTGGCGCTGGGTGCGGTGTGCGGGGCGTTCCTGGGCTCGCGGGCGCTGATGAAGATATCGGGAAACTGGATTCGGGCTCTGTTCGTGATTGTGCTGGTGGGGCTGGGCGTGGAAATGCTGCTGGCGGCATGGGGAGTGGGCGGGCTGGCCGGAGCGGCGCGGTGAGCGGGAGCGGCCGGCGCCTGGAGCGGATGCTGGCGGGACTGCTGCGGTACGGGGCGCGGGCGGCGTCGGTGCTGCTGGGCGTGGGGCTGGCGGTGGAGGCGGCTGGCGGGAGCGGGCGGGCGTGGATGGCGGCCGGAATCGGGCTGATGATTCTGCTGCCGGTGCTGAGAGTGGGGCTGATGATGTGCGTGTTCGCGGCGGGGCGCGAATGGCGGTTCGCGGCCATCGCGGCGCTGGTGCTGCTGGTGATTGCGGCAGGCTTTGCGATCGGGATGCGTCACGGGCCGCGGAAGGTGGCGGCGGCAACGGGGAGCAGCGCCTCGCCGGTGGCCGGGAATTAGCGGACGGCGAGGACCGGACGAGCGGGCAAGGGAGTCCCGCGGCTAATTCGCCCCCGGCCTGGACCAGGGCGGGACGATGCCGTTCATTCGCGCATAGGCGACCAACTGGCCCATGTGCTCGTTGTCGTGGATGATGATGCGGAGATACATGCCGTCAACGTTGGCGTCGCGGCCTTCGATTTTGACCTTGCGCTCCAGATCGCCGGGCTTCAGAGAAGCGCGCGCGGATTTCACGGCTTCGAGGGACCGCTTGAGCCAGGCGATGACTTCGGGCTTCGAGGTCACTGTTTTCTCCATATCGGGCGACTTGATTCCGGCGGGCATCTTGGGGCCGGTGACGCTCAACAGATAGAAATTCGCGAGGGCGATGTGCATGAAAATTTCGCTGGTGGAGCGGACGCCGGGCGCGGGTCTCCACTCGAATGTCGCGGGCGGCATGGCTTCGGCCAGGTCGATTAACTGCCGCGAGACGTGAGCCCACTCGCCGTCGTAGCCCTGCCAGATGCCCTCGGGCTGAGCGTGGAGCGCGCCCGCGGCCAGTACCGCGGCGAATACGAATCGAAGCATCGGTTCCTTCCTTTCAAACACGGACGTTACTGAGCGCCGAGCGTGGATTTCAGCCAGGCGATCATTTCCGGCTTCCAGAGAGACTTCGCCGGATCGTTTTCCCAGCTCGTCATGCCGTGGCGGCCGGCGGGAATCGTCAGCAGGCGGCAGGAAGCGCCGGCCCGGACAATGGCGTCGCAGAAGGCGGGCGACTGCTCATAGGGAACCTGCTCGTCGGCGTCGCCGTGGATGAGCAGGAAAGCGGGCATGCCGGCGTGGACATGGCCGATGGGCGAGAGGCTCTCGAGGCGGGCGCGGCCGGCGGCGTCGAGCTGATCGACGCCGAAATATTTGAGGCCTCCGGTGCGGGAGGCGTGCAGGGCGGCCTTGGCGGTGTCGAAGCGCTGGGGATAGAGGGCGCGGGTGACGCGGATGGAGACAAGATCGGAGGGGCCGTAGAAATCGACCACGGCGGCGACGCGGGTATCGGGAGTTTCATTGGCGCCCACGTAGCCGGCCAGGTAGCCGCCGGCGGACTCGCCGATGAGGGCGAGGCGGGCGGGATCGACGTGGTAACCGGCGGCGTGGGCTCTGACCCAGGCGACGGCGGAGCGGACGTCGTCGATGGCGTCGCCGATTTTGTAATCGGGGGCGAGGCGGTAGTTGACCGTGAACCAGGCGAAGCCGGCATCGGTGAGCAGCGGGAACAGCGGGCCGACGAAGGTGCGCTTGTCGCCCATGTCGAAGCCGCCGCCGTGGACGATGATGGCGGCGGCGAAGGGGCCGGGGCCGTCGGGGACGTGGAGATCGAGCAGGAGTTGCCTGCCGCCGGGGCTGGCGAAGGGGACGTCATTGCGGTCGAGGGCGGCGGCGCGGCAGGGCGCGAGGGCGAGGGCGGCGGCAAGGACGGGAACGAGCGGGCGCATGAGGACGATTGTAGCGGCGCGCGGGTCAGGGCGCCTGCGGGTTGGCCACCAGGAGGGAGACGGAGGTGTCGGCTCCGGCCGGAAGAGTGACGGTGGCTCCGGCGGCGCGGCAGGTATTGAGGTCGTTGGGATCGTAGAGATCGCAGGGCGCATCGCCGGCCCAGGCGAGGATGACGTAGCGGCCGGGCGCGATGCCGGTGAGGTGGACGCTGCCGTACTCGTCGGCGTTGGTGGAGACGAAGTCCTGGTAGCGGCCGGCCGGAGGATCGGGGATGAGATCGACGTTGACGCCGGGGGCGACGCTGCGGTCGGCATTCATCGCGGCGCCGGAAATCGTGGCGGCGTTGAAGCTGACCTGGATCTGAATGGGAGGAGGAGCGGCGCCGGGGGCGGCCGAGAGACCGGCGGTGAGCAGGTCGGCGGTGCCGGAGTGGGCCGCCTTGAGATAGGCGCCGTTGGGGAGGTTCTTGACGTAAATGTCGTAGACGGCGTCGGGAACGAACTCGAAGGAAAATGTTCCGTCCTCGCGGACCGGGGCTTCGACGGGCGTGGCGGTTTCATCGCGCGGATCGAGGGTGACGGCGAGCGTGTCGAAGCGCTGCCCGGCGGAGCCGTCGACGAAGGCGACCGAGCCGCGCCAGCGCTCGACGGGGGCGGCGAGCAGCTCGATGTTGGCGATGTTCTCGTCGCCCGTTGTGACCAGGCGGCGGGCCATGAGGCGATTTCCCTCGACGTCGGCCTCGGCGACAATGTAGTAGGTGCCGGGGACGACGCCGGAGATCTGAAAATTGCCGTTCTTGCCGGCGTCGATGGCGGCCGGAACGGCGATGGAGGCGGTGTTGTCGGCGCCGGTGCGGCGGAGGGTGATGGTGGGGGATTCGACGGGACCGCCGCCAACGCCGCTGGTGACGTGGCCGTTGATGCGGATGGTGCGGGCGGTGGAGAGGAAGATATCGACGCCGCTGGCTTCCTCGCCGAAGCCGAGGCGAAGGGGCACGGCATCGAGGAGGCGCTGAGCGTCGGGATAGAACGTAACGGCGTAGGCTTCATCGGGCAGCGGACGGCCCTGGTCGTCGCGGCGGGGCTCCTCGCGGGCGCCGGAGACGAGAGCGGGCTTGTTCCAGGCGGCGGAAACCAGATAAGAGCCGGGGTCGAGGCCGTGGATGCGGTACTCGCCGCGGTCATCGGTGACAGCGCGGCCGGCGACGGCGTAGACATGGCGGCCGCGCCACCAGGTGTCGCGGTAGAGGGTGACCTCGGCGCCGACCGCGGGCTCGGCGTCGTTGAAGGCGATGTGGCCGGCGAGAATACACCAGGGGAAGAGCTTGAAGGTGAGTTCGGTGAGATCCTGGCCCGAGCGCACGACGAAGGACGGCGGGAAATGGTAGCCGGAAAGCCAGGCGGTGTTGGAATTGAGAAAGCCGTCGCGGGCGGCCTCGATCGAGTATCGGCCCGGGGAGACGGCGGGGAACAGGAAGCGGCCCTTGTCGTCGGTGGTGTCGCTGCGGGCGGTGACATGGGCGTCGGCTGGTTTGAGCGCGACGGAGGCGCGATTGAGAGGCTTGCCGTCGCGGGCGCTGAGGACGATGCCGCCGACGGCCACCGGTTGGGAGGAGCCGGCATCGGCGCCCTGCGGCGGGGCAGGAATATCCTGAGCCCGCGCGGCGGGAGGAAGCAGGAGGGCGGCGAAGAGAATGGCGTGGGGCGAGCGGCGCTGCATGAGGCGGCGAGTCCTGCCGGAAAATATTAGGACGAATCCCGCAAGGGAATCGTGCAGTACGGCTGTAGCGTACCAAGACTGCTTGACCCGCCGTTGGATTTGGGGGTATAACACAGGAGCATCCGCCGGGAGAGAGCCTTCGGGCGCGGCGGAGCAAGTCGTGGGAAGGCACTAAAAACGATGCCGGTATTGTTGCCAGTGGAAGGAAGAACGGACACCATGGCGGCCAATTGGAGCGTCACCGAAGCATTGGTGCACGATCTGGCTCACGAGCTGAGGCAGCCGTTGAGCGAAATAGAGGCGATTGCCTATTACCTGGAGATGGCTAGCACTCCGGGCGTGGTACAAGCAAAAGAAAAACTGGAAAGGATCCGGGGATTGGTGGATTTGGCCAACCAGGTACTGCGCAGGGCGGAGCGGGAGATCAAGGTGGTGGAGGCGGGTCAGGCGGGGTAGGCAAGGAAACTCAAGATGAGCCGCGCGCGGCGGCGATCCGCGCGCGGGACGGGAGGCCGCCGGACGGGGCTTCCCGAAAGGGACAGGGGCAAGGGGGCGGGATCAGGAGCTCAGTTCCTCCACGCGGCGCTTCAGCGCGGCGAATTCCTCGATCAGGCGGGGAAGGCGGGCGAGGGCCGCAAGCTGGGCAAGGTGGCGGCTGAGGGGTTGCGCGGGAACGCCCCACAGGGGCTGGTCGCCTTTGCGGACAATTTTCGAAGTGAGCACGCCGCTGCGGGAGCCGAGAACGACGCCGGACTCGATGCGTGCCTTGTCGCCGATGCCCACCTGACCGCCGACAATGGCGTGATCTCCGATGACAACCCCGCCGGACAGGCCGGTCTGGGCCGCGATGACGACGTGGCGGCCGATGGAGCAGTTGTGCCCGATGTGGACGAGGTTGTCGATCTTGGTGCCTTCGCCGATGGAAGTGAGGCCGAGGGCGGCGCGGTCGACGCAGGAGTTGGCGCCGATCTCGACGTCATCGCCGATTTCGACGCCGCCGATCTGGGGAAACTTTTCGTAGCGGCCGCCGGAGAAGGCATAGCCGAAGCCGTCGGCGCCGAGGACGCAGCCGGCGTGGAGCACCACGCGATCGCCCAGCGTGACGCCGTCGTAGAGGGTGACGTTCGAATGGAGAACGCAGCCGCGGCCGATGCGCACGCCGGCGGCGATGGAGCAGTGGGGGCCGACGCTCGAAGCTTCGCCGAGGACGGCTCCGGGCGCGACCCAGGCCGTGGGATGGACGCCCGGCGGCGCAATGGGACGGGGATGGAGAACGGCGACGGCGCGGGCAAAGGCGGCTCTGGGGTCGGCGGCGCGGATGGCCGCGGAAGGCGCGGGAGCACCGGGCGGGAGGATGAGGCAGCCGGCGCGCGAGGCGGCGGCATCGAGAGCGTGACGGCCGGAGGCGAAGGAGATCTCGCCGGGGCCGGCTGAATCGAGCGGCGCCGCGGCGCCGATTTCCCTGTCCGGGCCCTCGAACGGCAAGCCGAGCAGGGCGGCGATTTCCGAAGCTTTCAAGTGGTTTTCCTTCCGCGTGGAGTGGGTATGATACAAGCTTATGCCTATCGATCGATCGGCGGCGGTGGCGCCGACGGCGCGCATTCACCCGGACTCGAGCGTGGGCCCGGGCGTGGTGATCGGCGAGTTCTGCGTAGTGGAGCAGGACGTCGAAATCGGAGCGTTTTGCCGGCTGGAGCCCTATGTGTACGTGAAGCGCTGGACGAAGCTGGGCGAACACAACGAGATCTCGGCCGGCACCGTATTGGGCACCGATCCACTGGACAAGGCGTTCACCGGACAGAGAAGCTATCTGAGAATCGGGAACCGGAATAAGATCCGGGAGCACTACACCATCTCGCGGGGAACGCAGCCGGAGAGCGTGACCGAGATCGGCGATGACAACTACATCATGACCTCGGGCCACATTGCGCACAACTGCCGGATCGGGAACCAGTGCGTCATCGCCAGTTGCGCGCTGGTGGCCGGCTATGTCGAGGTGGAGAGCCAGGCGTTCATTTCGGGCGGGGTGGTGATTCACCAGTATTCCAAGATCGGACGGCTGGCGATGATCGGGGGCAACACGAGAGTGAACAGCGACGCGCCGCCGTATTTTCTCTATTCGGGTTTCGACATCGAGCCAATGGGGCTGAACCTGGTGGGGCTGCGGCGCGCCGGGTTCACGGCGGCCGAAGTGTCCGGGCTGAAGAAGGCTTACCAGACGCTGTACCGCTCGGGGTTGAAGCTGGAGGAAGCGCTGAGCCGGATCGAGGCCGGTCCGGCGAACGAGCACACGCGGCACCTGGTGGAATTCGTACGGGCGAGCAAGCGGGGGATCTGCCGGGAGCGGGGCAGGCGGGTGTGAGCGGACGGGCTCAGCATTTACACTAAGCCGGCCGATAAGGTCTATCAGGACCGGAGCGGAAATGCGCGGAATGGCAAACTGGACCCTCTTTCCGTTGCCCAAGACGGTGGAGGCGGCGCCGCGGGCGAGGTGGAGCGAACTCGACGACAAGGCGTGGACGGACATTACCCGGACCACGATGCACGGAATCTACGCCTACAGCACGCTGCTGCTGGTGCTGGCGGCGGGGACCGATTTCGGACGGCAGTACCCGGTGCTGGCGGGGAGCGTGAATCTGTTGGTGCCGCTGTCGCTGATCGGGCGCGTGTTCGTGGCGGCGGCCAGGCCGCGGATGTTCCTCCGGGCGCGGAACCGGTGGACGTTGATGTTCGCCGCCGCTCAACTGATCGCGCCGGTGAGCTGCGGGGCCTTGTACGCGTTCATCCTGGTCCACTACGGGTTCACCAGTTGGCCGTTCATCGTAATGTTGATGTGGTCGGTGGGCATCGTTTCGGGGTCGCTGGTGTCGTTCACGCCGAACCAGACTCTGCTGCGGATGCACGTGCTGGCGGTGCTCGGGCCGCCGCTGGTGACCGGAGTGGCGCTGGGATCGAGCCAGGGAGGCTGGTTCGCGATGGCGACGGGAATCCTGGCCTTCTATCTGCTGGCCCAGGGCACGCGGCTGAGCGCCGTGTACTGGAAGCTGTTGGTGGACTCGGTGCTCGAGAAGGAGCGGATCTCCGAGATGGAGCAGGCGCGGCGGGCGGCGGAGGTCGCCAGCGAGGCCAAGAGCAAGTTCCTGGCGAACATGAGCCATGAGATCCGGACGCCGATGAACGGCGTGCTGGGGATGACGGAGTTGACGCTGGCGACGCCGCTCACGATCGAGCAGCGGGACAACCTGGAAACGGTGAAGGCGTCGGCCGAGGCGCTGATGCAGATCCTGAACGATGTCCTGGACCTGTCGAAGATCGAGGCGGGGAGGATGCACCTGGACCGGACGCCGTTCGCTCCGCGGCGCGTGGCCGGGGAGGCGGTGCGCACGTTCCGGGCGAGCGCGCAGAGAAAAGGGCTGGCTCTGGACTGGGCGGTGGCGCCGGAGGTGCCCGCGGTGGTGGTGGGCGATCCGGGAAGACTGCGGCAGGTGCTGCTGAACCTGCTGGGGAACGCGATCAAGTTCACGCCGGCCGGCTCGGTGGAGTTGACGATCGAGGTCGAAGCGGGCCCCGGCGACGGGGGCGTGCGTCTGCATTGCCGGGTGAAGGACACCGGGATTGGAATTCTGCCCGAACAGCGGCAACGGATCTTCGAGGCATTCGCCCAGGGCGACAGTTCCATTTCGCGGCGCTTCGGGGGGACGGGGCTCGGGCTGACGATCTGCGCGCATCTGGTGGAGATGATGGGCGGGCGGATCGCGGTCGAGAGTCAACCGGGGATGGGAAGCGAATTTCACTTCACGTGCAATTGCGAGCGGGCGCCGGCCGAGGAATATGCCCGGAGCCTGGAGGCGATGAGCCGCGCCGCGGCAAACGCTCCGGCCGAGCCCATCCGGATCCTGCTGGCAGAGGACAACATGGTGAACCAGCGGCTGGCGGTGAGGCTGCTGGAGCGCAGGGGCCACCGGGTGCACGTGGCGGCGAATGGCAAGGAGGCGCTGGAGGCGCTCGAAGAAGGCGAGTTCGACCTGGTGCTGATGGATGAACAGATGCCGGAAATCTCGGGCACGGAGGCACTGGCCAGCATTCGGAACCGCGAGCGCCAGACAGGTAAGCACTTGCCGATTGTTGCAGTTACAGCGCACGCGATGGCGGAGGATCGGGAGCGATGCCTGGGCGCGGGCTTTGACGGATATCTGAGCAAGCCCTACCGGCCGGACGAGCTTTTCGGGGCCATTTCGCGCTGGGAGGGGAAGTGAGAAGGGGGAGCGGGCGGTGGCTAGAACCGCCCGCTCGATGCCTCGGAGGAGGACTTTCCTTACGCTATTTGACTAGTCAGTTGAGGGACGGAATTTTCTTAAGTTTTCTTGTCGATCTGACGAGCGCCGGCTGAGGGCCGCACCCGGTAGACGTCGCAGCGAATGCCGAAACGGTCCCGGTAGGCTTGGCGGACGGAGGCCTCGAAGGCCTCCTCGAAGCCGGCCTGGACAAGATTGACGGTGCAGCCGCCGAAACCGCCGCCGGTCATTCGGGAGCCGGCGGCGCCGGGGGCACGGCCGGCCGCCTCGACCAGGAAATCGATCTCCGGGCAACTGATTTCGTAGTCGTCGCGCATGCTGAGGTGAGACTCGGCGAACAGGCGCCCCAGGCGTTGGCGATCGCCGGCCGCGGAGGCTTCGGCGAAGTCGAGAACACGCTGGTTTTCGGCGACGATGTGGCGGGCGCGGCGGCGGATGAGGGGGTCGTCGAGGGATTCGACCTGGGCCGCGGTGGCGTCGCGGAGACTGGAGAGGCCGAGGGATAAGGCGGCCTCGTTGCACTCGCGGACGCGGTCGCTGTAGGCCGAGGCGCCGAGTTCGTGCTTGACCATCGAGTTGACGGCGAGGATGGAGAGGCCGGAGGGCAGCGGGACGGGGCGGATCTCGAGCGAGCGGCAGTCGATGAGAAGCGCGGCGCCCTCGACACCGGCGACGGAGGCGTACTGGTCCATAATGCCGCAGGGGACGCCCACAAACTCGTTTTCGGCGCGGCGGCACAGGCGGGCGAGATCGATGCCGCGCTCGGCGGCGCCAAGGGCGAGAGCGGAGGAGACCTCGAGGGCGGCCGAGGAACTGAGGCCGGAGCCGGTGGGGACGTTGCTTTCTACTGTAAGGCGCGTGGGAGCGAGGCCGGGCAGGAGGCGGGCGACGCCGAGCACGTAGTCGGTCCAGTCGCCGGAAGGAACGAGGTCCGGCAGCGCGGCCAGGTCCCAGTGACGGACTTCATGGCGGTTGACGGAATGAACCTCGAGGCGGGGCGAATCGAGGGGCTCGGCGGTGGCGCGGCAGCCGAGATCGATGGCGATAGGCAGAACGAAACCGAGGTTGTAGTCGGTGTGTTCGCCGATCAGGTTGACGCGGCCGGGGGCGAAGAAGGTCACTCGGCGCGCCGGGCCAGCCAAAGCATGACGCCACCGAAGGCGAGCATGGTGAGGCCGGCATACAGATTCACGTCGGCCTGGGTGAGCGGAGCGCGGGCGCCGGGATCGAACAAGGCGACCCCGCAGAGAATGGCGCCGAGCAGGAGGAAGAAGTATCCGATGGGGCTTCTCAGGTCGGTCATGGGGCGCTACCAGAACAGGAGGTTCAGAACAATCAGGATACCGAGAACGAGGACGGCCAGCGGAACGGGGCGTTTGTACCAGGGCTCGCCGGCGTCGTGGGGGACGTCGGTGAGGCCGTAGACAAGGCCGGCGAGCGCGCTTTCGGGTTTCGCCCGGGTGACCAGGCTGACGCCGGCTGTGACCAGCAGACAGGTGCACCAGGCGAAGATGGCGATCCAGAAATTCTGGGCCATGGTGGAGGGGAAGGAGTGGAGCGGAGCGATCCAGCCGCCCTTATTTTCGGCGACGGTGAGGCCGTGGGTGGCGGCGGCAGCGGTGGTGCCGGCCAGCAGGCCGAAGAAGGCTCCATGCCCGGTGGCGCGCTTCCAGAACATCCCCAGCAGAAACGTCGCGAACAGCGGGGCGTTGACGAAGCCGAAAACGAGCTGGAGAAAATCCATGATGTTGTTGAAGTGGCGCGCCAGGTAAGCGGTGCCGATGGAAAGGGCGACACCGGCGATGGTGGTGAGGCGGCCCACCTTCAGATAGTGGTAGTCGGAGGCGTGGCGGCGGATGTAGCCCTGGTAGATATCGAAAGTGAAAACGGTGTTGAACGCGGTTACGTTGCCGGCCATGCCGGACATGAACGAAGCCATCAGCGCGGTAAGGCCGACGCCGAGCAGGCCCGAGGGGTAGAACTGGGCCATCAGCGTGGTGAGAACCTGATCGTAATCCGGGCCGCCGGTGTCTTTGAGCGGAATCGAGTAGCCGACCGCCATGCGGGACAGGGCGAGAGCGGCGATGCCCGGCAGGATAACGACGAAGGGCATGCACATTTTGGGGAAGGCGGCCAGAAGCGGGGTGCGGCGCGCGGCGGAGAGCGAATTGGCGGCCATGGCGCGCTGGATGACCAGGAAGTCGGTACACCAGTAGCCGAAGGAAAGCACGAAGCCGAGGCCGGCGACGAGGCCGAAGACCTCGACGCCCATGGGATTGGCGGCGCTGCTGGTGGTGTAACGCCAGGAGTGGGTCATCACCTGCGGCAGGCGGGACATCATGCCGGACCATCCGCCGGCCTTTTGCATGCCGAGAATGGCGAGCGGCGAGAAGCCGAGAACGATGAGAAAGAACTGGAGGACTTCGTTGTAGATGGCGCTGGTGAGGCCGCCGAGGAAGGTGTACACCAGGACGATGGCGGCCGACAGCAGCACCGAGCGCGTGAAGCTCCAGCCGAGCACCAGGTGGAACAGAAGACCGAGGGCATACATCGAGATGCCGGAGGAAAACACGGTCATCACGGCGAAGGTGATGGCGTTGAGGCCGCGGGTCTTTTCATCGAAGCGGAGCTTGAGATATTCCGGAACGCTGCGGGCGCGGCTGCCGTAATAAAACGGCATCATGAAGACGCCGACGAAGAGCATGGCGGGGACGGCGCCGAGCCAGTAGAAGTGCGCCGTCATGATGCCGTACTTGGCGCCGGAGGCGCACATGCCGATCACTTCCTGGGCGCCGAGATTGGCGGCGATGAAGGCGAGGGAGGTGATCCAGACGGGTACGGAGCGGTTGGAGGTGAGGAAGTCGGCGCTGGTGGTGACACGCCGCTTGACGAGCCAGCCGATGCCGAGCACGAAGGCAAAGTACAGAACGAGGATGAGGTAGTCGACGGGGGCTAGCGTCAAATCAGGGAGTGTACCACACCGGCCGGCGGGTGCCGGAGGGGTGAAACGGGAGCTCCGGGAGCGGCTTTCAGCGGGCGGCGGCTTCCTCGATGATGCGGTGGTAGCGGCCCATCCAGTACGGGAGAAGGAAGAAGGCGCCGTCGTCTTCGGAGAGGGCGCCGTCGCCGCCGTCGACAATAAACGGGTTGCCGTTCCACTTCATGACCGGGCGTTCATCGGGCGGCAGCAGGACGGAGGATTGGGGATGCTCGAAGCGGTCCGGGCCGGCGTCGAGGGTGACGTCGGAGCGGGTGGAGTTGAGCACAGTCCAGTCGATCAGGTCCATCGGAATTCGCTGGAGCACCCAGACCGGGCCGTTGAGGTCCGCGCGCGCGGCGGGGATGGCGGTGAGGTAGATGAACGTCCAGAGCGGGTTCTGTTCGCGCCGCATGTTGCGCCACCATTGGGCGAGCGCGTTGCGGTAGAGGGCGAGAAGCTGGGGGTCGGTTTCGTAGCGGAAGAGGGGATAAAAGGAGAGCATGGCGAGCTCCTCGTCGGAGTAGTTGATCTCCTGGCGGAGCTCGAGATAGCGGGTGGCGATTTTGGCGTAGCCCAGATCCAGGGCGGCCTTGCGGTATTCGGTTTCGTAGCGGCTGTCGCCGGTGATGTGGGCGGCGGTTTTGAGGAAGCTGAGCAGCTCAACGGCGTTGAGCGGGCTGTCGGGGCGGCCGGCGGGAGTGGCGAAATAGTCGAGAGACCAGCGGCCCCAGGTGGTCGGCTTGCCGTCGGGCCCGGTGAGATTGTAGCCGTGCTCGAGGATATGGTCGGCGATGCGGGCGGCGGCGGCGGAGATCTTCTGTTTTTCCGCGGCTCCGGGGAGCCGGTCGAAGGCGACGGAGTAGAGGAAGAAGTGGCCGGCAATTTCGTCCGAGCTGGTGTCGCCTTTCCAGGTGAAGCGGCCGTCGGGGGTGTCGCTCCAGACGCCGTCGGAGGGGTGGTCTTCGCCCTTGACGACGTAAGAACGCGCCGGGTAGCCGGGGCGGCCGGTGACCTGTTCGAGGAACAGGACGGCGTCGAGGGACTGGCGGGCGAGGGCGAGGGCATCGGAGGATTCGGTCACCGCGTAGCGGAAGCACTCGGCGGCGCCGTAGATGGCGGTCCAGAGGCCGTCGTTGTCGCTGGGCTCGGGCCGGCTGGAGGACAGATCGCCGGGGCGCTCGAGACGGGAATCCGCAACCAGGCCGTGGCGGTTGTGGCGCAGGCGGATGCGTTCCTCAAAGGAGATGGTTTTCTGCTCGAGGGTGAACGGGCGGAACTCGATGTGAGAAACGCCGGTAGCGGTGCGGACCCAGACGCCGCCGGTGGCATCGGGAAGGATCGCCTGGACGGAGTTGTCGGCGAGCCAGCGGCGGCCGGCGAAGAACTGCCAGCGGTCACGGGTGCGGGAGGCCGGATCGTATCGTTTGAGGCCGCCGGAGGTTGCCATCCAGACGGCGCCGCGGGAGTCGGAGACGACGGGAATCGCCGAGAACGCCTGCGAGACCAGGGCGGAAGGGACGGATGGATCATCGAGTGCGAACAGAGTGCGCGTCTTGGAGAGATAGGTGGGGAGCGGCAGAGCGGGCAGGGGCTCGTTGGCGGGGGGCGGCGCGGCTGAAATTGAATTGGAAACCAGCAGAACAAAAAGCAGCGTGCGGCTGACCGGCGAAGCGATGTCGAGACTCACAGACTTTATGGTACCTTCGATAATCCCGGACGGTTCCCGGGCCGGGTTGAGGAGGAGGCGATGAATCGGACCGATGCGACACAGCATTTGTTAGAGGCCAAGCGGGGCAAGCGATTGACCTTCGACGCGATCGGGGCGCGGCTGGGGCGGGACAAGGTGTGGGTGGCGGCGGCCTTGATGGGGCAGGCGACGATGTCGGCGGCCGAGGCGGCCGTGGTGGTGGAGTTGCTGGGCGTTGCGCCGGAGGTGGGCGAGGCGCTGCAAGAGATTCCGATGCGCGGAAGCGTCCGCCCCGAAGATCCCCTGGACCCGCTGATCTACCGCTTTCAGGAGATCGTGCAGGTGTATGGGACGGCCATCAAGGCGGTGGTGAACGAGATGTTCGGCGACGGGATTGTGAGCGCCATCGATTTTGAAATGGACATCCAGCGCCGCGAGGACCCCAAGGGCGACCGCGTCGTCATCACCATGAACGGGAAATTCCTGCCTTACAAAAAGTGGTGAGCGCCGCGCCTTGCCGCTGACGAACGCGCATCGGCGTTCGTTCGAACAAAGAACGCCAGCCGGGCCCGCAACCGCACCAGCCCCCCCCATGACGATCATGTCTTGACAATCAAGAGGAGCGGCGCTACCATGGGCTTGCATCGATGAACACCACGAATACCGACGTGATTCAGGGCACCCTGGACATGCTGATCCTGAAGACCTTGAGCCTCGAACCGATGCACGGTTTCGGCATCGCCCGGCGGATCGAGCAGATCACGCAAGACGTCTTTAAGGTGAACGCCGGCTCGCTGCTGACCGCGCTGCAGCGGCTGGAGCGAAACGGCTGGCTGGACGCCCAATGGGAGGTGACCGGGAACTCGCGCCGGGCGAAGGTCTATCGGCTGACCAGGACAGGGAGAAAGCAACTGCAAAACGAGGCCGAGGATTGGCAGCGGCGGTCGGAGGCCATTTCACGTTTGCTCAAGGCGCAGGCCTAGGTTCATGTCGATCGCGCGGCAACTGATGCGTGGGTTCCGGAATCTGCTTCATCGGGAACGCGCTGATGAAGACATTGCCGGCGAGGTCGATCATTTCTTTGCCGAGGCGAAAGCCGATTTCGAAGCCCGTGGATTGTCGGCGCACGAAGCTGCCCGCGCGGCCCGCCTAGCGCTCGGAAGCACGACGTCGGCCCGCGAACAGGTGCGGTCTTATGGCTGGGAAAACGCCGTGGACGGTCTGTTCCAGGACCTGCGATATACCGTGCGCCGCCTGCGCGGCTCTCCCGGCTTCACCATGGTGAGCATCGGA